>CANDKT010000096.1 GCA_947385365.1 uncultured Bacillota bacterium
TCCCCTCTTTCTTTCCATACTTACCTCAAAGCAAAATTGGCGGTTCCTCCTCTAAGAGGACGTTCTCAGGGAGCGTCTCCTCTTCCGTCAGGACGATCTCTTCCACAACCGGAGGCTGTGCGGCGCAGTCGGCCAGGCGTTGGGTACGGGTGAAGTAGGCATCCAGTTGAGCGGACGCGTCCTGACCGGCGTCGATGGCTTGGGTCACGGCGGGGCCTGCGTAGAGCTTCTGGTCCAGCCAGTCCCAAGCCTTGCCGATCACGGGGACCAACATCAAAAGAGCCGCTTTGGTCATCTGGTTTTTCTCCAGCAGACCGAGGATCAACGCCACCGCTTCACTGACGAGCGGGAGTTGAAGCGCGAAGTAACTGCCTGCGGCGATGGCGGCGATGGCGAGCAGACGGACGGCGGCAGGAAGGGCTTGTTGGCGGACGGCTTGACCGAGCTGTTCCCAGAAGGACGACTCGAAGCCCACCTGACGGCCCACCTGTTCTGCGGCGAGGATTTTCCACTGTCCCTGCTGCATGGAGGCGTAGACGGCGGCGGCAGCGATCTGCTCCTGTTCCGTCCGGGAACGCTCCGCGGCCTCAGGCGGCAGGTTTTTCAATTCGGGCATGACCTGGGACAGCGAGGCCGCCGCTTGACCGACCAGCTCCTTCCCCTTCTGCGCGATCAGGAAGCTGAGCTGTTTTTCCAGTTCCTCCCCCGGCAGGTTGGACAGGTAGACGGAGAGATTCGCGTCCACGTTCCGCCCGGAGTCGTTGTATAGCACTTGCAGCAGCAAGATCAGGTATTGTCTCCGTGCGGCGGGGTCCAGCCGCTCCAGACGCTGTTCCACCTGACGGGCCAGTTCGCCGTCCAGCGAGGACTCCGGCAGGCGGTCCAGACGGCGGAACTCCGCCCGGCCCTGCTCCAAGCCCTCCAGGAGCCGGCGGCAGTTCGCGGTCCGCTGTGCGGGGTCCTGATCGGGGAAGTGACGTTCCAGAGCTTCGGCCAAGGTCTCCGGCGTGACCGGCCGGCCGCGGAGCGTCCGGTACAGCTCCGTCTGGAGCGCGGCGGTACGTTCCAAAGCGGCGTTGGCCAGCATTTGACGTTGATTTTCCATACGTGTTCCTTTCCGGCCTCAAGCCTGACGCTGCAAGGCTTTTTGACGCAGCTGCTCGTCCTCCTGGGCGCGGCGGCAGCTCTTTTCGATCTCCTCCCGGAGCGTTTTCTGAAAGTACCGGTCGTAATCGCCCTCCGGGACGGGCAGGTTCTCCGCGAACTGGCCGTCCTTGAAGCGGTTGAAGGGCAGGACGGTGTGATCGGAGACGTCCTGGTACTGCCGCTGCTGGGCTTTGAGCCACATGGACACCAGATCGGCTAAGTTGGACTGGCCCTGAGGGATGAACGCCCCCGACGCGGCGCAGGCGCGCATCTGGCGGACGAAGTCCGCGGCGCTGTAGGGGGGCTGTTTCTCCTCGCGCAAGGCCCGGAGGGTCATTTCCATCAAGGTCTCCATATTGGCCCCGGTCAGGAAGGGCGTGCGGATCTCGCCGCGTTCGGCCTGACGGACGGCGTCCTGGGCGATGAGGTCCAGACCTTGAGCCAAGCGGTCTTTTGGGTCCGCGGGGGCTTGGATGAGCGCGGTCAGCTCCTGATTGAACAGGCGGCTGGGAATGAGCGGGCGGAGTTTCAGGCGCATGATGGCGGCCAGGTCGTCCCGCATGGGCATGAAGGCGAAAAACCGGCCGCTGATGCGCCCGTCCCGGAGCAGCTCCGGCGGGAGACGGGAGATATCGTTCGCGGTGATGAAGGTCAGGACGTTGGCTTTGCGGGTCTGCATCCAGTCCAGCAGCAGCCCTAACATAGCCAGCTTGACCTCATGGGTGCTGTCGTTGACGCTGAAGGTCTTCTCGATCTCGTCCATGAGCATGACGCACGCGCCGAACGCGCTGATACGGTCCAGGTAGCGGCGCAGGCGGGCTTCGGACTCGCCCAGTTTGCTGCCTTGGATGCGGCTGATGTCGAACTGGATGAGCGGGACGTTCAGGATACGGGCGGTCTCCCGGGCCATAGCGGTTTTCCCGGTGCCGGGGACGCCGCACAACAGCACGCCTTTGGGGGCGGGCGTGCCTTGGAGCCGCGCCCGCGCCGGGTCCGCGAAGTCCTCCGCCCGCTGGGACAGCCAGCGCGTGAAGTTGCCCAACCCCGCCACGGTCTCCCGCTCGGGCAGCTCGATGAACCGGATGGCGGGATCTTTGCCCGCCTCGCCCTGACGCTCCTTGCGGATCAGCTCCAAGTGGACGCCCTCGGCCAAGCCGGGGCATAACGTACCTTCCATCCCGGTCAGTACGTTGTCCACCTGCTCGCCGGTCAGCCCGACGAACGCGCCGGCGAACTTGGTCAGTTCTGCGTCCGTGTAAAACTCCTGTTTCCGGGCCTGCTCCTCCAGCCGGACCTGCGCCCGGAGTTTCCGGAAGATGTCCCGCTGGGTGATGAACACGTCCGGGATGAGTTCGATCTCGTTGGAGAAGCCGTCCGGAATCAGAACCTGCGGGGACGCGATGAGCAGCAGCGACGTCTCCAGTTCCGGGCAGTCCAGGAAGGCTTTGACCATCTGGGCGCGGTCCCGTTCGGCGAAGACCTGGAAGTCGGAGATGGTCGCCAGCCTGGGGATGAGCGGGACGCGTTCGCCGGTCTGGCTGCGGACGCCCTCCCGGAACTTGACGCTGCCCAACACGCCGCCGGGTTTGAAGAGCTGCGTCATGGGGAAGCACTGGTAATTCCGGACCAGCTGCTGGTAACGGTCCTCCTCCGCCGTAGGCGGCAGGCCCAGCCGCTCCCACAGCGCTAAGGACCCGTTGACGGCGTCCCGGATGATCTTCCGGTTCTCCGAGCGGAAATACAAAATTCTGCGCTGGCGGCTCATATTGGAGACGGCGACGTCCAGATGCGCCGCCCAATCGGTCAGTTCCCGCATTTTGGAGCCTCCTCCCGGAACGCGGCGTCCGCCGCGACGCTGCCCGGCACGATGCAGATCAACCGTCCGCCGTCCTGCGGGCGGCAGTAGAGCCCCGGCCAACTGGCTTCCCCGGCCCGGAAGTCCACCTGTATGGACTCCGAGTTCCGGCAGAGTTCGGAGTCCGGGTCGACCCAGCAGAACCGGACCGTTCGGAAGACCGGCTCCTCCGCGAGCGCGCGGAGCTGCTGGCACAAGTCCAAAAACCAACCGTCGTCCATTTCCTGATCGGTCCGCCGGGCGATCTCCTCCAACACGGGCCGCGCCCGTTGGAGCAGGCGGACGTAATCCCATTCCTTCTCCCGCTGGCGCAGGTAGGCGGCCATTTTCCGGCTGTCGGAGCAGTACGGTCCGGCCTGTTCCATGCACCGGCGCGCGGCGCACTCCAAGCCGTCCGCCTCCTTTTTAAGCCGGTTGGTTTCCGAGACCGTCTGGCCGTAGCGGTAGCCTTCCAGCCGGGGGACGGCGCGGCAATGTTCCAGCAGCTGTTCCGCTTCCGAGAGCGTCTCCGGTTCCGGCGCGGTCCGGCTCTTCCGCACCTGCTCCAGCTCCTCCAGCACGCCGTTCAGCCGCGTCAGAAGGTCCGGGTCCCGGTCCGGGACCGTCTCGTGTTCCTCCGCGAACACGGGCGGTTCCGGGACCGTCAGGTCCGGGAACTCCGGCAGGTCCTCCGCGCGGAGACGGTTCTGGTACGCGCTCAGCCAGCGGCAGATGTGCCCGCGCCGGTTGCTCAGACTGGCCGAGAGCGTGCCGGTATCCTTCTCGGTCCGGCACCCCGCGAAGCACGCCAGATCCGGCATCAGCTGCGTGAACGCCTCCACGAACGGCCGGACGCGTCCGGCGTAGTCCGCGCTGGCCTGATCCAGGCGGGCATGGCACGCCTGCGCGGCGGTCAGGAAATCCTCCGCTTCGTCCTGCCGGGCCTGTGCCCGCGCCAGCCGCGCGGCGGCGGCGTCCCGCTCCTCCAGCCGGAGCAGCGCGTCCCGAAACTTGGTCAGCTCTTGGAGCGTCTTCTCCAAGTCTTTCCTCCAAGCGTCGCGGGGCGTGAAGGTCACATCATACCCGGCCTCCTTCATGGCCCCGGCGAAGTCCTGCGCCAGTTGTTCGGGCGGCACAAGGTGCCGGATGTTCTTCCGGTTGAGCGCGGAGGCGAAGTCCAGGATGACGGCGATCTTCCCCGTATCCGGGTCGTATTTCATTTTCAACTTTGCTTTGTCCTTCATAGCGCGGTCCTCCTGGTCCCCACGCAGCGGCCTGCCAGCAGGTAGCTCCCGTCGGGGCGGCGGGAGTAGAGACCGGGCAGTTCGGTAGCGTCGGGGGCGTCGTCGAGAAAATCAGCTTGCAGCGCGGCGGCCTCCGGGTCGCCGGGGTAGACCGGGCAGCAGCCCTGCCGGACCAGCGCGGCGCGGAACGCGGCCAATTCCCGGCGGCAGGCGGCGGCGTCCTCCGTGCGGACGGCTTGCGCCAGGCGGTACAGCGTCGGCCCGGTGCCCTCCAGCCAACCGCGGTAGTTGGACACGTTCTGGTAATGCCGCAGCAGCCGTTGTTGTTGTGCTGCCTCCCGTTCCAGCTCCTCGTCGGGCAGCGCGAGGCAGCCCTGAAAACAGGCGTCGCGGTCGATGGGTTCCTGTTCCGTGCGGACGGGGAAGCCCTGGGGGGTCAGAACGCGTTCCGCGCCGGAGTTGGCCAGGCTCACCGCGACCTCTTCGAACAGAAGCTCCGGCGGCATCTTCTCCAGAGCCGCCCGGCGTTCCAGACCCAACAGCTGCTGGTAGAGCCTGGCGTAGCGGAAGAAGACGCGGTTGTAGGCTTCCGCCGCCTTGAGCCGTTCGATCTCCTCCGCCATGTCGCAGAACTGTTTTGCTAAGGTCTCGTTTCGCCGGGCCGGGTTGGGGACGCGGGAAGGTTTCGGGGAAACGGAAGGCGTTCGGGACCCGCCCCGCAGGAACCAAAACAAGAGACCCGCCGCTCCGGCCAGCAGGCAGAGCAGCACAATCCCCAACGGGGATTCGGAGAAGAACTCAATCACAGGCGTGGTCTCCTTCCTCGGCTCGGGCGGTCATGTTGAAGTAGGGCGTGATGAGTTCCACATACTCCTTCATCTGCCCGGCCAGCATCGCGCGGATCTCCTGACGGATTTTCTGCGCGACGGTCTCGGTGATATCCTTGCGGTACATGGCGGCGAGACCCGCGTAGGAACAGTCTACGCTTCTGGGGACGTTCTTGAGTCCGCCGAAGAAGCCTCGTTTCTGGGCGGTGTAGTGGTAGGTATTGGTCCCGCCGTTTTTGACCTTGGTCTCCAGAGTAAGGATATGCTGGAGCGCGTTCCGCCGCCACGCCTGGTCGCGTTTGGCCTGACGGCTGGCGGTGGAGAGGACGAACTGGGCCTCCTCGTTGAGGGTCAGCTGGCCGAAGAGGAACTCGTAATCGGTGCGGATCGTCACCACGACGCCCTGAAGCGCGCTGAAATCCAGCTGGGCCAGCTGGTACTGGAACACGCCCGCGAAGTCCCCGAACATCTCGTTGAATTTTCGCTGGAGCATTTCGTTGACGGCTTGAGCGATCTTGTGGGCGTCGTACCAATTTTTCGCGCCGTTCTGGACCGCCGCGCCCAGGTTCGGGTCGAAATGTTTCCGGTAATCGGTCTGATACCAGTCGTCGATGGAGCGCAGGCCGGGAGCTTTGGCCCAGTCCTCCAGGGAGCGGCGGTAGGCGTCCCATTCGATCTCCGCGCCGGTGAGGGCGATGGTCTCCCGCAGGGACTCCGCGCCGGGCAGGAGCGATTCCAAGCGGTCCAGCAGGTCCTGCAAATACTGCGCCTTGCGCACCTCGCAGCCCAGGACGTAGGCCAGGCCCTCGGAGACGGAGAAGTTGGGGCGTTCCGTGACGGTGGGCGGTACGCCGAACACCTCCGCGGCCAATTTCTGGACCTCCGGCATGACGGACACGCCGCCGGTGAGGATGAGCCGGTCCGGGATTTTCGGATGTTGGGCGTCTCCGGAGCGGGTGAAGAGGGGGGTCATTTTTTGGTAGAAGGACTGGTAGATTTTGCGGCAGGCGTCCAGCCAGGAGCCGCACTTCAAGGGCCGCTTGAGGACCATATCGCCCGCCGCCGTCTCGAAGTGGAAGGCCACGGCTGGGATCTGCTCCAGGGCCTCGTCCATCGTGGACTCGTCGATGCGGAACTCGAACCGCGGCGGGCGGCCTTTGGAATCCGGGGGGCCGTCCAGGGTCACGAAGTAGGACGACGGTTGCTGAAGCAGTCCGTCCAAGCCGTAGTACTCCTGTTTTTTGATGCGGATGCCTAACTTATGGCCGTGGGCGTACTTGGGAGCCATGCCCGGACAGGCCGCGCTCATGCGGCTCTGCATGATGGACAGGAGGTTCTCGTCCAAGCGGTTGCCGCCGAACTGGTAACTGTCCTCGCCGACGCCGTTCTCCGGCAGGCCGATCCGGCTGATGACGGTGACGTCGAAGGTGCTGGAACCGTTGTCCAGTACGACGACGACCTCGCCTTTCTGGATGCGGAGCGCGCCCCAGTTGGGGTCCGTCTCCCGCGCCAACGCCGCCCAGGCTTCCGACTGGATGGCGACCCGGACGGGTTGACTGGTCAGGTCGGACAGGTCCAGGCCGCTCTCCAGGAGCCGGGCGTACTCCAACTCGCTGCTCTCCCAGCCCGCGCTGGACGGGCGGCCGACCAGCAGAATGGTCGGTTTGTTGCGTTCGATGACGTCCGGGTTGCTCTCGAAGAGGGTGCGCACGGCGATGCCGAACCCGGCGGCCATGACCTCCTCGTAGGTCATGGAGGCGGCGGAGCCGTCGTCTTTGATGAACTCGCTGCGTGCTTCCGGGGTGCCGGGGCGTTTTTTGAAATTGTAGTAGCGCAGTCCGCCGCCGTAGGCGGACAGTTCGGTCTCGCGGGCGTCGTTGACCAGACGGCGGTGGTGCGCGCTGATGTGGTAGGCGTTGGGGTTTTTCTTCAAAGCGGAATCTTCGCTCAGGCTCAGGTCGATGACCTTGATGCCGGGCCGGGCGTTGGACTTGCCGGAGATCTGCCGCCACTGCGCCAGCGCGGCGGACAGCTCCCCGTCGCCGAAGTCCAGGCCGATCAGGTTGCAGTCGTCCATCCGCCGGGGGACCTCGATGCCGAACCGCTCCAAAAGCGTCTTTATCATGTTTCCCATCCCTCTCTTTTTCTCGGGTACCTTCGTCACGCCTGTCTCACAAGTTGCGGTTCCAAGGGATTTTTGGGGCTTTTATGAGACGGGCGCGCCCTTATTATATCTGGTTTCGGCGGTCCAGGCATTCCAGTTTGTGAAACAAAACGTCACAGGTCGTGCGATTCCGTCCCGGCGGGGCTGAACCAGACCACGGTCTGTTCGGAAGCGGCCAGTTCGGAGACGTCCGGGACCGGCCAGGTCCGGAGCAGGGCGTTGTCGAACCCGTGCAGCTGGACCGCGTCGGGTCCGGCGGTGAGGTAGCCTTTGGCGCAGAGCGCGGCGGCGCGGACGGGTCCGGGCAGAGACAAGCCGCTGTCGGTCCGGACGGAGCCGTCCGGGGTGAGCGTGAGGTAGTGCGCGCCCAAGGCGTGGGCGAGGACGGCGGGAGTCGGGTCCGGGCAGCGTCCGTCGGGCAGGAGCGGTCTCCGTCCGGCGTCCAGGGCGATGGCGGCGTTGAGTCCCACGGAGACGTTGAGGACTTCCGACCAAGCGGGCCGGGCGGGCCAGCCGGATACGGAGCCGTCGGCCAACAGCAGGCAATACGCATCCCCGAAGGCGGCGACGGAGACGATCGGTTTTGCGGGGACCGCGTCCGGCCAGGCGGCGTCCTCGTCCAGGCGTCCCTCCCGGTCCAGAATGAAGGTGCCGTACTCATTGCTGTGGGCCCAGCAGACGGGTTCTGCGACGCGGGTGTTCAGGTAACGGGTGTCGTCGCCCAGCACGGTACACAGGCGGTCGTTTTCCAGCTTGAGGACGGTCCTCCCCACCAGGGCGGCCCGGGGCAGGAAGGAGACGTACTCTCCGCCGGTGCGCAGGGCGAAGAGGTAGGCGTTGGGTTCCAGGACGCGGGTCAGGACGGCGCCGCGGAGCGTGACCCGGCCTTGACCGGGGCCGGAGTTGCGCAGACAGACCAGCTCCAGCGGACCGGGCAGCCGCTCCGCGCCTTGGTAGAACGGAAGCTCCAGCTGCTCCTGAAAGGAGATCTCCCGCGCCTGCCGCAAGGTGTCCGCGGAGACGGGACACAGGCGTTCCAGATCGGCTTCCAGTTCTGCCAATGCCTTCCGGTCGCTGCCAACGAGAAGCCCCGCTTGGATATGGAGCAGACAGAAGAGGTACAATTCCGCCGCGCCCTCGCAGGGAAACGTCCGCGCGCCGTCCTGGGTCAGCCGGGTCAGGACGCGCCGCAGGTCCGCCTGAAACGGTTCCGGCGCGGGGCAGTTTTTGTAGATTGCGTCTGCTTCCGGGTCTCCGGCGTACCGCTGGTACAGCGTGGCGAAGTGGCTGACCAGGTTTTCCAGGTCCGCCGTGACCCAGGCTTGTCCCTCCGGGCGGCGGAAGAGCCAGCCGCACGCCAATTCCGTGCAGGCTTCCGGGTTTTGCAGCAGCGCCGCAGGCGCGCCGGGTCTGGGGTTCCCCTCGGCGTCGTACAGGCCGAACAGGTCCGTACTGACGGACAGCGGGAACGCGGACCGGTAAAACGCCCGGAACGTGTAGGCGTCTTTTTTCAGCAGGCGCAGGACCTCCCCGAACCGGAAGTACCTCCGGTACAGCGCCGCGCTGGAGATCTTGACGCCGCGCAGTGTAATCGTTCCGCTCATGATGTCACCCCCCGTAAAATTCAATCGCGGCGGAACAGGGCGGGGAGGTTCTCCTCCTCCAGGACCTGTTCCACTTCCTCTGGGCTGAAACGTTTCTGGGTCAGGCAGCGGGCCAGCACGAAATCCCGCCGGTCCGAGGCGTCGAACGGCTGACCGGCGGTCCAGAGCAGTTCCGTGGCTTCCACGTAGCTCAGCCGGAACACGAAGCACACCCGGCGCAGATCGTCCCGGTACTGATTGCCGACTCCGCGGTCGTTCATCATCCGGTTCCACTTGCTGTGGTTGCTGACCTCATGCTCCAGCTCCGCCAGAGTCCCCTTCTGGCCCTGTTCTTTTGCGCGTTCCCGGTAACGCCGTATGTACCGCTGCATGAGTGCGTGGAACTGCCCGCCGCCACGGGAGAATATGCGCCACTCCTCCCGGACGCTGTTTGTTCTGTGCTTTTGGGCCTCTTCCAACGCCTCCGTGAAGTACAGGTAGCGGTCCAGGTCGCCGGAGAACCGCTGTTTCAGCAGCGCGACGGTACTGTCCGGGAGGACGGAGAGCGTCTCCAAAAGCACCGCCCGCGCCAGTTGACGATCCATCCATCGCCCCTCCTTTCCCACAAGTCAAGTCAAGTCCAGTGTACCCGTTCCGTTCCGGTTTTGTCAAGGCTTTACAAGTTCCTTCTTTCCGTTTCAGAGGTGTTTTTTGTGGATTCCCCCTTCGGGGGAATCCCTCTTTCCCAAGACGGGCGTGCCGGTACAAGAGCGGGACCGTCCAAAAAACGGACGGTCCCGTTGATTCAACCGGGTCGATCTCCCAGCGCGTCGATACGGAGGGCGTAGCCCTCCAGAATAGCCGTTCCGGAACCTTCCGCAGGGACCGCGTGGTCGATGGTGACCAGATCCCCTGGGTTGAGGACGACGACTTCCGGGTTCTGGGCGGCGGAGAGTTTATAGTAGGGCGCGACGTGGTTCAGCTGGACGAAGTAGTACGAGTTGCCGTCCAGCACCGCCGTGCGGATGTCGGAGATGAGTCCGCTGACCTGCGTTTTAGGCAGCTGTTCGGTTTGGGTGATGCCCTTCTCGCTGAGCTGGCGGATATACTCCTGTTCGCACTGGGAGACGGTAGGGCCTACGGTGACGACCTGGTACTGGGCCACGTTGACCATCGCGTAGCTTTTGACCAGATTGGTGGCGTCCAGCAGGGGGATGAAGTAGGTGGGTTCTCCGGCGATGTTCAGCAGCAGCGGGAAGGTCGCCCGGTAGCCTAAGTCTTGGACCACGCCTTCGGCGGACAGTTGGGCAGCGGCTTCGGTCGCGCCGGGGGCGGTGTAGAAGTGGGTCTCCTTGGTGCGCATATTGCACAGCAGGAAGCCCAGGTTGGACTGGTCGGCGTTGGCGGAGGTGACCCCGGTGTAGGCGTACACGTCGTCGT
>CANDKT010000097.1 GCA_947385365.1 uncultured Bacillota bacterium
AACAACACAAACCAAGACACTCTTTCCCTACACGACGCTCTTCCGATCTCAGCGGCTACGCCCAAGGCTGGCGCAATCTGAAACGGGACATCACCCTGCCTGCGGAGCTGAAACAGGCCGACCGTACCGCGGAACAGTATTTTGATCTGCTCAAGGTCAGCGACCAGGCGTTGGAGGAGCTGATCGCCTACTACCGCGCGCTGGACGAGAAAACGATGATCGTGTTCTTCGGCGACCATCAGCCGCCCCTTAAAAACGCGTTCTACGAGAAACTGTACGGCAAGCCCCTCTCCGAACGCGACACCCAGGAGGTCCTGCAACAGTACGCGGTCCCCTTTTTCATTTGGGCCAACTACGACATCGAGGAACGGCAGGACGTGGTCCTGAGCCCCAATTATCTGGGCGTACTCACCGCCCAAATGGCCGGTCTGCCTCTGACGGGTTACATGGCGTTCCTCTCCGAGCTGTATGAGACGCTGCCTGTCATCACCCCTGTGGGCTTCCTCACCGCGGACGGGCAGGCCCTCACGCGTAAGGAGCTGAACGAAGAACAGCAGGCCCGTCTGCGCGAGTACGAGATCCTGAACTACTGCGGTATGGTGGACCTCTTCGACGAGGCCCGCCCCATGTTCTGCGCAAATAATTTCTAAAAAACATATGCAATCTCCCGAATTTGTGGTATGATGAGAGACAGGGCCTCTCCGTCCCTGTATCTACACGGGGGCGTTGCCTGAAAACGGAAGGAAGTGGAAGGACGCTTGAAGAGAACACTCTGGCTGTGGCTGGGGCTGATGACCGCGCTGCTGTCCGGCTGCCTGTTCCGGTCCCCGGACGACCTGTACCGCCTCCCGGAACAGTCCGCAGGTTACGAGCGGCTCAACGCCGCCATCCGTGACGTCCGCTCCAGCCTGGACGCCGAGTACGGCGCAAGCAGTGAACCGGCTGTCATCGTCTCCGGTGACAACACCGCTACCATCCAGCTCCAGGACCTGGACGGCGACGGCCAACGCGAGAGCGCAGTGACCGCTTTCCGCGTGCCGGGCATCGAAAAATCCATGAAGATTTACATCTTCCGTCAGGCCGGCGAGGATTACCAAGTCTTCAGCGTGGTGGAAGGCGACGGCTCCGCCATCTACTCCATCGACTACGTGGACCTGAACGGACAGGGCGAAAAGGAACTGGTGGTCAACTGGCAGCTGAGTACCGGCGTGTACCAGCTGGGCGCGTACACAATGGACGACCTGGACCTACGGCCCCTCCCGCGGACCGCGGCGCCGCAGGCCGCCTCCGCCGCGCCCGTGGCGGACCGCTCCGCTCTGCTGGCCACGGAACTCCTGCTCACCGGGTGCAGCGGCGCGGCGGACGGTTCCAGCGGCTACCGCCTGCTGGACATCGATCAGGATACCCGGACCGAAATCGCCGTGGTCCGTATCGACTCCGCCGGTGTGGGCAGCCATGTGGAAGTGTTCGGCTGGGACGACGGCGCGTTCGTCAGCCTGGGCATCACGAAACTGTCCTCCGGCGCGGTATCGCTGATCCGAATGCGCTCCAACTACCTCAGCGGTCCCTCCTTCCGCCCCGCCCTGTACATCATCTGCGCCTTGACAGACGGGAGCCGCACCATCGACGTGCTGGCCCGACAGGGCCGTCACCTCGTCAACCTGGCCCTGGACGGGAAAGAGGACGGCGTAAGTCAGAATATGCTGCAAGGCTACACGGAAGTTTCCCTCACCGATATCAACGCCGACAGTGTCTTGGAACTCCCCTCCCCTTGGCGCCTGCCCTCCTACAGCGAGACGTCTACTTCCAACTTCTGGCTCATCAACTGGAGCCAATACCACGAAGACGGAACGTGCCGCCCGGTCCTGACCACTTACCACAACGTCGTGGACTCCTGGTACCTGGTGATCCCGAACAGCTGGAAGGATCGGATCACCATCTCGCGTAACGACACGCTCAGCGGTCAGCGGGAAGTCATCTTCTCCCGCTGGAAGGGACCGGGAGAAGCACCGGAACCGTTTTTGAGCATCTACCGCCTGACCGGCAACAACCGCGTCAGCCGCTCCGTCTACGATAACCGCTTCGTACTCCGGGAGGAGGAGGCCGTCATCTACGCCGCCCGCTTCTACGAGTGCAGCTGGGACTGCGACCTGGACCAAAACGGCCTGATGGAGAATTTCAACACCATCCAAGCCAGCTGGAACAGCGATTAACCGCAAGGGGGCCGAAGACTATGAAAAAAATACTCGTTCTGGAGGACGAAGAGAATATCCGCAGCTTTGTGGTCATCAACCTGAAACGCGCGGGCTACCAGACCATCGAGGCCGAGACCGGCGAGGACGCCTTGACCGCTCTGCGGGCCAACCCCGATACCAAAGTCGCCCTGCTGGACATCATGCTGCCCGGCATCGACGGCTTCGAAGTCTGCCGCCGCATCCGCGCTATGGACAGCCATATCGGCATCATCATGCTCACCGCCCGTACCCAGGAGATGGATAAAGTGACCGGCTTGATGACCGGCGCGGACGACTACGTCACGAAACCCTTCTCCCCCGCCGAACTGACCGCCCGCGTGGACGCCCTGATCCGCCGTACCGGCGGCGACGCAGAGTCCGCTTCCGCCGACGAGATCAGCGCGCCGCCCTTTTTGCTGAACATCCGCAACCGTACCTTGGAGAAAAACGGACAGCGGGTCAAGCTCACTCAGGTGGAGTACTCCATCATCAAACTTTTCATGGAAAACCCCAACAAAGCCCTCTCCCGCGAGGAGATCCTGGACGCCGTGTGGGGGAAGGACTACTTCGGCGAACTGAAGATCGTCGACGTCAACATCCGCCGCCTGCGCCTGAAGATCGAGGACAACGCCCAAAAACCTGCCTACATCAACACCGTCTGGGGCTACGGCTACAAGTGGGGCGGCTGATGAATGTTCCACACGTTCCGCGGAAAGGAGGACGGTCCCGTTCATGGCCAAAAATACCGACATCACGGACAAGGGCAAGATACGCGGCATCCGTAAACGTTGGCTGCTGAACAACATCGGCGTCGTTCTGCTGATCCTGCTCCTTGCGCTCGGCTCCCTCAGCGCCGTCCTCTGGAGCTACTACTACCGAAGCACCACCGACGACCTGGCCCGGAAAGCCAGCTCCGCCGCCTCCGGCTTCAAACGCTACACCCGGACCGAGTACCGCGCCGCCGCACAGCAGACCGTCAGCAATTACGAGGAAAAAAGCTGTCTGGAACTCCAGTTCCTGGACCTGTCCGGCGCCGTGACCTACTCCGGCAACGCCTTGACCTCCGGCAGTACGCCGGGTACCCCCGATATCCAGATCGCTCTGGAAAAACAGATCACTTACTCCTGGATCGGCCGGGACCCCACGACCGAAGAACGAATCGCTTCCGCCTCCAGCCCCGTGGTCTACCAGGGCGTCACCGTGGGCGTCATCCGCTACGTCACCTCCCTGCACAACATCGACCGGCAGTTCACCTTCTCCATGTTCGTCATACTCATGATCGGAACCGCTATCTTCGCGATGGTCTACTTCTCCAACCTCTACTTCGTCCGCTCCATCGTGGAACCGCTGGCCGGTATCACCGAAACCGCCCGGCTCATCGCCGACGGCAGCTACGGGGTGCAGATCGAGAAAAAATACGACGACGAGATCGGGGAATTGACCGACACCATCAACGATATGTCCCTGAAAATCAAACAGTCCGAGAAAACACAATCGGAGTTCATCTCCTCTGTTTCCCATGAGCTGCGCACCCCCTTGACCGCGATCACCGGCTGGGCCGAAACCATCCAGAGCGGCGAACTGCAAAACCCCTTGGAGATCCGGAAGGGAATGGATATCATCGTCTCCGAAGCCCGGCGGCTGAGCAATATGGTGGAAGAACTGCTGGAATTTTCCCGCATCTCCGAGGGCCGCTTCACGCTGTCCGTGGAACCGCTGGACCTGAAAGCAGAACTGGAAGACGCCGTCTACACCTACAAGGAGTTCTTCCGCAAGGAGGGCATCGAACTGACCTACCACGACTGCCCCGAGGAAATCGTGCCTATCTCCGGCGACCCGGAACGCCTGCGGCAGGTGTTTTCCAACCTGCTGGACAACGCCGCCAAACATGGCGGCTCCGGGAAACGGATCGACGTGTCTATCCGACAGGATATCCTGGACGCCGTGGTACAGATCCGGGACCACGGTCCGGGCGTGCCGGAAGAGGAACTCCCCTTCATCAAGCAGAAGTTCTATAAGGGCAGCTCCAAAGCCCGCGGCTCCGGGATTGGCCTGGCCGTGTGCGAGGAGATCATCACCCGCCACGAGGGACAGCTGGAAATCGGCAACGCTGAAGGCGGCGGCTGCGTCGTCACCATCCGCCTGCCCATAGAAACCTGATACGCAGACGCTCCCCCATCAAGAAATCAATCAAAGGAGAACTCCAAATGTCCAAGCAAGAATGCGCGTGCCCGAAATTCAAAACTATGTGCGGCGGTCAGGCCCTCATCGAGGGCATCATGATGCGCGGCCCTAAAAAACAGGCCGTCGTCGTTCGGAAACCGGACGGCGAACTGGAAATCCAGGAAAAAGAACTGCGCTTCATCAAAGACCGTTACCCCGTCCTAGGCTGGCCCTTGATCCGAGGCGTGGTCAACTTCTGCGACTCCATGTACAACGGCGTCACCGCCCTCATGTTCTCCGCGGAGTTCTACCCTGAAGACGAGGAACAGGAAGAGGAACCTTCCAAATTGGAAAACTGGCTGGAAAAACATCTGGGCAGCGAGAAAGCCGCCGGATGGATCATCACCCTGGCGGTCCTCTTAGGCATCGCAATGTCCGTGGGACTGTTCTTCCTGCTGCCTACCCTGCTGGGTTCCGTCATCACCTTGGTAACTGACTCCATGCTGGCCCGGAACCTGGCCGAAAGCGTCCTGAAGATCCTCATTTTTATCGGCTACCTGGCCCTCTGCTCCCGCATGAAGGATATGAAACGCGTCTTTTCCTACCACGGCGCGGAACATAAGACCATCTTCTGCTACGAGGCCGGACTCCCCCTCACCGTCGAGAACGTCCGCCGTCAGCCCCGCCACCACCCACGCTGCGGTACGAGTTTCCTCTTCGTGGTCATCTTCGTGTCCATCCTGGTCTCCACCGCCGTGTTCTCCGTCTGGCCCGTCCATAACGCCCTGCTGCGCTTCCTCATCCACCTGCTCATGCTCCCCGCTATCGTGGGCGTCAGCTACGAGTTCAACCGCTGGGTCGGCCGCCACGACGGCCCGATCACCCGCGCGCTGGTCGCCCCCGGCCTGTGGATGCAGAACTTTACTACCTTCGAGCCGGACGACTCCATGATCGAGGTCGGTATCACCGCCTTGAACCTGGTCCTGCCGGAGGAAAAAGGCACGGACGCCTGGTAACAAAAACTTCGTCCGGCTCCGGCGCGCGGAACGCTCCCGTTCCCAACACATCAAAAGCTGGAAGGTGATTGGATGGCGACCACCTATAACAACCTGTTCCTGGACACCCGCGCCCGCTTGCGAAAAGCTGGGATCGAGTCCGCCCAGTTGGAAGCCCGGGAATTGGTGTGCTACGCCGCGGAAAAGTCCAGAGAACAGTTTTACCGGGATATGTCCCTCTACGCTACCTCCGACTTGGAACAGCGCGTGGACGAATTGGTCCGCCGCCGTTTGGGCGGCGAACCGGTGGCCTACATCATCGGAGAGTGGGAATTTTATGGACTCCCCCTGGATATCTCCCGTGACGTACTCATCCCCCGCGCGGACACCGAACTGTTAGCCGAACACGGCATCGCCCGCGCAAAAGAGGCGGGTGAAACGGCCCGCGTGCTGGACCTGTGCGCCGGGAGCGGCTGCATCGGGCTGGCTATCGCCGCCAACGTGCCGGAATGCCACGTCGTGCTGGGGGAACTGTCCGAGGGCGCGCTGCGTATCTGTAAGCAGAATATCCGCCGCAACAGCCTCAACGCCCGCGTGACCTGCCTGTGCGCCGACGCAATGGAACCGCCGAACTCTTCCATGTGGGACTTCGACGTCATCGTCTGCAACCCGCCCTACATCCCAACTAAGGATATCCAACGTCTGGATATCTCCGTCAAAGACTACGAACCCCGTATGGCCTTGGACGGCGGAGCGGATGGGTTGGACTTCTACCGCGCCGTGGCCGCAAATTGGAAGAGTACCCTTCGCGCAGGCGGTTCGCTCCTCTTCGAGGTGGGCCTGGGACAGTCCGGCGACGTAGAGGATATCCTGCGTCAGAGCGGTTACGAAACGATACGGTCTGCTCAGGATACGCAGGGTATCTGGCGCGTGGTGGAAGGCATCGCGAGCGGTTGAGCGTTTTATCCACATCGGGACGTTCTGAAACAGCATTCCTTGGCCAAAACGCCAGCGGGTGCAGAACGGAAAGTCCGGTTTATGGTACAGCAGATCCTGTAAGATAAGCGGCAGAAAGCAGCCGGCGGCACAGCCCGCACGGCAGGAAAGGATGATCTGATCTATGGCACAGAAAAAGCCTCCGATAGAGTCCGCGGCCCCCGCGACAGACAAAAAGAAAGCTCTGGAGACCTGTATGGCACAGATTGAACGCACCTACGGCAAAGGTTCCATCATGCGCTTGGGCGAGAATACCGGCATCGTGGTGGAATCAATTCCTACCGGCTCCCTGGCTCTGGACATCGCCTTGGGCATCGGCGGCGTGCCCAAAGGACGCATCATCGAGATCTACGGCCCGGAGTCCTCCGGCAAAACGACCTTGGCCTTGCACATCGTCGCCGAAGCGCAGAAACGCGGCGGCGAGGTGGCCTTCATCGACGCCGAACACGCCCTGGACCCCAGCTACGCCCGCGCCTTGGGCGTCGATATCGACTCCATGCTCATCGCCCAGCCGGACACCGGCGAGCAAGGTCTGGAAATCTGTGAGGCGCTGGTTCGTTCCGGCGCGCTGGACGTGGTCGTGGTGGACTCCGTCGCCGCGCTGACCCCACGCGCCGAGATCGAAGGCGATATGGGCGACAGCCACGTCGGCCTGCTGGCCCGCCTGATGAGTCAGGCCCTGCGGAAATTGGCCGGGTCCATCTCCAAAACAAACTGCATCGTCATCTTTATCAACCAGCTCCGGGAAAAAGTGGGCGTCATGTACGGCAACCCCGAAGTCACTACCGGCGGCCGCGCGCTGAAATTCTACGCCTCCGTCCGCATCGACGTGCGCCGCATCGAGGCGATCAAAGTCAACGGCGAGATCATCGGCAACCGTACCCGCGCGAAGATTGTCAAAAATAAGGTCGCCCCTCCCTTCCGGGAAGCGGAATTTGAGATTCTCTATGGCGAGGGCGTCTCCAAGTGGAGCGAATTGGTCGACCTGGCGGTCCGGCTGGACATCATTCAAAAATCCGGCTCCTGGTTCTCTATGGGCGACGTCCGCATCGGTCAGGGCCGCGACGCCGCAAAGCAGTACCTGAAAGACAACCCCGAGATCGCAGAACAGGTGGAAGCCGAGGTCCGGGCCAATGCCCACAAGCTCATGAACAAACCCTCCGTGAAATCTTCCAAAGCTGCCGGCCGCCCCGTCGATGTGTCCGCCGAGGACTTCGAGGAAAACAGCAGCTCCGCCGAGGACGAGGAGTGAGCAAACGCGGGGAGCTGTAAATCGCTGACACTGGTCCCGCCCCCTTCCGGGGGCGGAACCCAAAATCACCCTGTTGGAGTATGAAATTATGGTCATCCAGGAATTGAAACCTTCCAAACGAATCGCTGGCCGATGGCTGGCCGTGCTGGAGGACGGCTCCATCCTCCGCGTCAGCGAGAACGAAATCGTGGATTTTGCCCTCTACGCGGGCCGGGAACTTTCCGGGGAGGAAGCCGCCCGTTTGATAGACACCGCCCGCCTCACCCGCCTGAAAAGCCGCGCGATTGACCTGCTCCTGCGCAAACCGCAGTCCCGGAAGGAATTGAGCCGGAAGCTCGCCGAGTGGGAGGCCAGCCGCGAGGAAACCGAAACGATCTGCGACCGTATGGAAGAGTTGGGCTACCTCAACGAACCCGAATACGCCGCCCAAATCGTCCGCTACTACGCCGCGAAAGGGTTCGGAGAACGGAAACTTCGGGAAGAATTGTTCCGGCGCGGCCTGCCCCGCGAACTGTGGGAGGATGCTTTGGAACAGATCGAAGATAACAGCGACGCAATCGACGCTTTTTTAGCCAAAAAACTTAAGGGAAGCCATGAGCCGAGAGAAATCAAGAAAGTTTCCGACGCCTTGGCCCGGCGCGGCTTCCACTGGACCGAGATCAGCGAAGCCTTGCGGCGTTACGGGATGGACGTAGAAGATTGAGCGGTCCGTTGGGGCTCCGCCCCAAACCCCGCCAGGGCTCTGCCCTGGACCCGCCAGGGGACCAGTCCCCTGGACCCCTTGGCCCGCGCCCGTGGGAACTCACGGGAAACGTGGGCAAACCCCTCAGTTAGGAGCGATACCATGCCTTATCAGATTGCTTTCCTCTCGTTAGGCTGCGCCAAAAATCTGGTGAACACAGAACAGATGATGGAACTTTGCCGTAAGGCCGGTCACGTGATTACTGGAGATCCGGACGGCGCGGACGTCGCGGTGCTGAACACCTGCGGGTTCATCGAATCAGCCAAAAGCGAAGCGATTGAGAACATCCTGGAACTGGCCGAACTGAAAAAATCCGGCAGATTAAAAAAACTGCTGGTGACAGGCTGCCTGTCCCAGCGTTACCCGGACGACATCCGCGCCGATTTGCCCGAGGTGGACGGGATGTTGGGTACCGGAAGCTATACCGATATCGTGTCCGCTGTGGAAGAACTGATGAGCGGAACCCGACCGGAATATTTCGCCGATATCCACCACACCTGCGAGGATGGAGACCGTTTGCTGACGACGCCGCCGTACATGGCCTACCTGAAGATCGCGGAAGGTTGCAGCAACGGCTGCGCGTTCTGCATCATCCCGAAGCTCCGAGGCCGCTACCGCAGCCGTTCCATGAACGCCCTGCTGGACGAAGCCGCGAAATTAGCCAGCTCCGGCGTCAAAGAGTTGATCGTCATCGCGCAGGATATCACCCGTTACGGCCTGGACCTGCCCGAACCGTCCTCTTTGGAACAACTGCTCCGCGCGTTGTGCCAGCTGGATTTCCACTGGATCCGTCTCCACTACCTCTACCCCGAGGCCATCACGGACGGGCTGATCGACCTGATCGCTTCCCAGCCTAAGCTGCTGCACTACCTGGACATCCCCATCCAGCACTGCAACGACGGTATCCTGCACGCCATGCGCCGCCGGAATACCCGCGCGGAATTGGAAACGCTGTTCGCGAAACTCCGCGCCGCTATCCCGGACGCCGTCATCCGAACGTCCCTGATCTGCGGCCTGCCCGGCGAGGGAGACGCGCAATTCGAAGAACTGTGCGAGTTCCTCCGGGAACAGAAACTTCAACGGGTCGGCGTGTTCCAGTTCTCCCCGGAAGAGGGCACCTTAGCCGCCGGAATGGACCGTCAGGTGGACCCCGATACCGCCGCCCGACGCGTGGAATTGGTGGTGGACCTGCAATCCCGCATCATGGACGCCTACAATGAGGCCCGGCTCGGTTCCGTTATGGAAGTGCTGTGCGAGGGCTTCGACCCCCAGGCAGGCTGCTATATAGGCCGTACCTATGCCGACTCCGCAGATATCGACGGACACGTGTACTTCACCGCCGCCGGGCTGGTCCCGGCAGGAGACTTTGTCCGCGTCCGCATCACCGGCGTCTCCGACGGAGACCTGACCGGCGAGATCGAAGAATGACAGAGGTGTATTGCTTTGAATACCGCCAATAAGCTGACCCTCCTGCGGGTCCTCATGATCCCAGCCTTCCTGCTGGTCCTCTACCTGCACGTCCCAGGCGCGAACTATTGGGCGTTGCTCCTCTTCGCCGCCGCCAGTATCACCGATACCTTGGACGGCTATATCGCCCGGCACTACAACCAGATCACCGACTTCGGGAAGTTCATGGACCCACTGGCAGACAAATGCCTGGTCACGGCCGCGATGGTCTGGTTCGTGGAGATCGGTCAGCTGCCCGGTTGGGCTCTGCTCGTGGTCATCATCCGGGAGTTCG
>CANDKT010000098.1 GCA_947385365.1 uncultured Bacillota bacterium
GACGCCTAACTTATCGGCGTAGCTCATTTTCTGCTTGAACTTTTTCGGCTCGGAGTAGATTTGCACCCGGATGCCGGACTCCCGGAAGCTGGTGGCCAGCTGGATGGCAGGGGTCGCGTCGCCGGTCATGGGGAGGATGAGGACGTCGGCGGGGGCGGTGTTGAGCTTATCGTTCAGGTAGCCCTGATCTTCCAGGACGAAAAACAGGCGGGTCAGGCCGATGGAGATGCCCACGCCGGGGAGCTGCTTGTCGGTGTAGAACTCCGCTAAGTTGTCGTAGCGGCCGCCGGAGCAGATGGAACCGATCTCGGGGTGATCCAGCATAGTGGTCTCGTAGACGGTGCCGGTGTAGTAGTCCAGGCCGCGGGCGATGGTGAGGTCCAGCGCGAAGCGTTCCTCGGGCACGCCGAAGGCGGTCAGGTCCCGGGCGACGGTGGACAGCTCGTCCAAGCCCTCGTCGAACATCGGGTCGCGGCCCCGGTAGGCTTCCAGGGCGGCCAGTACTTGAGCGTTGGAGCCTCGGATGGCGATGAAGCGGAGGATTTCAGCGGCTTGTTCCTCGCTCAGGCCGATTTCCGGCGCGACGAGAAGTTCCCGGACGGATTTCTCGCCGATCTTCTCCAGCTTGTCCACGGTGCGCATGATGTCGCCGGCCTGTTCCGTGAGGCCCAGCATGGCGTAGAAGCCGTTGAGGACCTTCCGGTTATTCACGCGGATCTGGAAGCGTCTCAGGCCCAGGGCGGTGAAGGTGCGGCAGATGATAGCGGGGATCTCGGCGTCGTTGGCGATGTCCAGCTTGCCGTCGCCGATGACGTCGATGTCGGCCTGATAGAACTCGCGGAACCGGCCCCGTTGGGCGCGTTCGCCGCGGTAGACCTTACCGATCTGGAACCGCCGGAAGGGGAAGGCCAACCGGGCGTAGTTCAAGGCGACGTACTTGGCCAGGGGGACGGTGAGGTCGAAGCGCAGGGCCAAGTCGGAGTCGCCCTTCGTGAAGCGGTAGATTTGCTTTTCGGTCTCGCCGCCGCCTTTGGCGAGAAGCACCTCGCTGGACTCGATGAGGGGGGTGTCCAGAGGCGTGAAGGCGTAGAGGGCGAAGGACTGCCGGATGATGGCGGCCATACGTTCAAACTGCGCCTGCCGGGCGGGGAGAAGTTCCATGAACCCGGACAAGGTGCGCGGCTGAACTTTACTCATAGGTCAAGCTCCCTTTCTGTTTTAGTTTCCGCGCCGTATGACATGAAAAGCGCTCCCATCCCTCATGGGAACGAGAGCGCAACGGCGGTCAATGTCTCGGTCGTTCCGGAAAAGGACGTCTCTGTTTTCCTTCCCGAGCTTCTCACTTCAATATGACCAGCAGTTGATTCTCCAATAGGAACCCCAGCACATAGCGCTTTTCGACCTCCCCGTCCTGGAACTGAATCGTCACGACGCCGGACTTCCGGTCCATGTCCGTCACGACGCCGCGTCCCATGTCTCGGTGAATCACAGCCATGCCGGGCCTGACAGGAAAACGCTTCGATTTTTGCTGTTTATGTCTCTTCTCCGTTTTTTTCGGCACGCATTCCGGCGGCGGGATCGCGGCGGCGCGCTCCTGATAGAACGCGCAGCGGGCCGCTCCCACGCACTGGCTCCCGATCCGGCATGATTTCAATTCATTGTTATAATGCTGGCACCTGGCCCGGTGGCGTTTTGGGTCATTCCTGTCCCGTTTTAAGAACTCCGTGTGCCACGGTGTACCGGACAAGCTCCGTTTCGGACCCGCCATGAAACGACTCACCCTTTGTTCTGGAAATTTACGGCAGCTTTGGCGATGGCATCCGGGCGTCACAGGGCGAACGGCACGCGTTTGGGGTTCATGCCCTCCCGCCAGTCCAGGTCGCCCCGGGCCAGGCCGTGGATCAGCAGTTCCGCAGTCGCCACGTTGGTGGCTACGGGTACGGAGTGCTGATCGCACAGGTGGATGATATACATGATGTCCTTATCCATATCCTTGTCCTGCTGGGAGTTGAAGAAGAGGACCATGTCGATCTCGTTGTAGATGATGCGCTGGCCGATCTGTTCGATGCCGCCGTGTTCGTGGGACAGGAACAGGTTGACGGGCAGGCCGGTGGCGTCCGCGACCATACGGCCGGTCGCGTTGGTGGCGCAGACGGTGTGTTTGGACAGGATTCCGCAGTAGGCGGTGCAGAACTGGACCATCAGTTCCTGTTTTTTGGTATGGCTCATCAGTGCGATGTTCACGGTGGCATAACCTCCTTTGGTTCGATTACGGTAGGCTTGGGCGGCGGGCGGGAGCCGCGTCAGCGGATGCGCATGACGGGGACCTGTTGGCCAGCCAGCCGCAGCGCGATGTTCCAGCAGGCCAAAGCGGCGCCTCGGTGTTCCAGCAGGGCCAGAGGCTTGCCCTGATTGGCGGAGAGGATGACTCTGGGGTCCTCCGGGACCACGCCCAGCAGAGGCAGACCGGTCGTATCCATTGCGTCGTCGATGGTGGTGGCCAATTTGCGCAGCAGTTTGGGCTGGACGCGGTTCATGACAAGGTGGACTTGGCTCAGGTGGGCCAGCTCGCAGACGGTCCGCTGGGCGTCGCGGAGGGAGGAGGTATCGTTAGTCGCCGCGACCAGGGCGCGGTCCGCCCGGCAGACGGCCAGCCGGAACCCGGAACCGATCCCGGCGGGGGAGTCGATGAGGACGTACTCGAATTTCCCGGCGGCGTCAGACAGCAAGCGTTCGATCCGCGTCTCGTCCAGCCCGGCGGGCAGGGTCATCGGCGCGGTGAGCAGCGACAGGCCGGGAAGATCCGGATGGACCACCGCGGCGCGGTCCAGCTCGCAGTAACCCAGGGCCACGTCGGAGAAGTCCATCAGGGCCCGGTCGTTGAGGCCGAGGGAGATGTCCAGGTTCCGCAGGCCGATGTCCATGTCGATGCAAAGGACGCTGTGGCCCTGTTGAGCCAGGCAGCCGGCGACGCCGGCGGTGATGGAGGTCTTTCCGGTGCCTCCTTTCCCGGAGGTGATCGTAATCACGACGCCCATAACAAGCCCTCCATCCGTCTATAACAAAGTGTACCACAAATCCTGTGTGCGTCAATGACTTTTTTGTAAATTGACTGGAAAAACCTGTATTTCCCCGGCGGCGCGTTCCGGCGCGCGGCGGAGTCACAGGGACTGTTTCTGAATCTTGGCCCAGCGGCGGGGGAGACCTCCCGGCGTAGGGGCGGTCTTCCGGATGACGATCAGCCGGTGTCGGACGTCCGTGCCGGGGATCTGGTAGTCGTGGACGGCTTCCAGGGAACCGTTCAGGGCGCGGAGCGCGGAGCGGGCGGCGTCCAGTTCCGGTCCGCAGTCCACGCTCTTCATAGCCAGGAACGCGCCGCCCACCTTGACGAAGGGCAGGCACAGTTCGCACAAAAGCGGCAGGCTGGCTACCGCGCGGGCCGCAGCGAAATCGAAGCGGTCCCGGTAGCCTTTCACCGTCCCTTGTTCCTCCGCCCGTGCGTGGAGCGTGCGGATATTTCGAAGGCTGAGGAAGCCGCAGGTCTCGCACAGCCAGTCCAGGCGTTTGTTGAGGCTGTCCAGCAGGGTCACGTCCAGGGAGGGGACCAGCATTTTCAGCACCATGCCGGGGAACCCGGCCCCTGTACCCACGTCGATGAGCGTTTTGTCCCGGAAATCGCAGAACTTCAGCAGCGCGGCGCAGTCCAGGAAGTGCAGTTGCGCGACGGCTTGCGGTTCGCGGATGGCGGTGAGGTTCATGACCTGATTCTTTTCCAGGAGAAGCTGGCAGTAGCTGTTCAGGTTTTGGACGGCGAAGGGGTCGATTTGCTCCGCCAGGCCGTAGGCGGCGAAGCCCTGACGGAGGAGTTCCGTGATGTGTTCCATAGACTACCCCCCGAAGTTGGACAGCAGCCCGGCGATGCCGATGGGGAGCGTCGCGGCGGCGATCAGCCAGCAGAGCGCGGCGAGTGTGAACGCGGGCCATTTACCGGGCCGTCCGGTGGTCCGCCAGGACACTAAGGCGACCGCTCCCAGTCCGATCAGCCCCGGCACGGTGAGCAGGGGACCGAGGTTGCCGAGAGCTGTGCCGGTGTAGAAGATGTAGGTGGTCAATGCCAGCAGGATGAGCATATAGACCACGCCGATCCACGCCAACGTGCGTTTGACGGGGGAAGCGGGGGTGTAGCTCCGGGGTTCGGAGTCCTCCGGGGACGCGGGTCGCTTGTCCTCAGCCATTCTGCTTCTCCTTCAGGAGGTCGCGGATCTCGGCGAGCAGTTTTTCCTCGTTGGAAGGCTCCGGCGGCGCGGGAGGCGCGGCGGGTTCCTCCTGTTTGCGGTGGAGCTTGTTGATGGCCTTGACCATGCAGAAGACGACGAAGGCCATGATGAGGAAGTTCAGGATGGCTTGAATGAAGTTGCCGTAGGTGATGACCGCGCCGTTGATGGTGAAGGACAGGTCCGCGAAGGAGATGCTGCTGGTGAAGATGCCCAGGATGGGCATGATGATGTCGTTGATGAGGGAGGTGGTAATCGCGCTGAACGCACCGCCGATGATGACGCCCACCGCTAAGTCGATGACGTTGCCCCGCATGGCGAAGGCTTTGAACTCGTCCAGGAATTTTTTCATGCTGCCTCCTTATGGCAAAAATTCTTTCCGTTCGGTACGCCCGGCCAGGTAGTCCAGGGAGACCCCGAAGTAATCCGCCATCCGCGCCGCGTCGGAGATCGCCGGTTCCGTACCGCCGCGCTCGTAACGGCAGTAAGTGGAATAGCGGAGCTGTAATTCATGCGCGAGGTCTTCTTGAGAGATATTTTTTTCTAAACGGCACATACGCAGTCTTTCGCTGAAAAGCCCCAAAATAACAGCTCCTTTATTGACACATCAAAAATGAAGTGATATAATCTTCTTGTCTTCCCCCGAAGGGGGAGAGATAAATTATTTCAGAGGAGGATTTATATGTTACCACCCTTTGACCTGCTCTATGAGCGGGCGCTTTCCGACCGGAACCTGGTCCTCTGGCTGGGGAACCGAACAGACATTGAACGTTACACCCGGGCGGTAGAGAAAATGGAGGAAGAGGAGACAGCGATTCTGTCAGAGCTGACCGGCCCGGTGCGGGAACGCTTTCTCCGCTACGTGGAGTACCGGAACACTGAGTCTCAGTTGAGTGGCGAGATGCTCTTTACACAGGCGGTTTCTATGGGAGTACATCTCGGGTTGCCGTTTACTTACTGGGAACCATAACTTCCAGCCCACCCATATAGGGCCGCAGGACGGCGGGGATCTTCACGCTGCCGTCCGCCTGGAGGTTGTTCTCCAGGAAGGCGATCAGCATACGGGGAGGGGCGACGACGGTATTGTTCAAGGTGTGGGGGAGGTAGGTTCCTTTCTCGCCCTTCACCCGCATTTTCAGACGGCGGGCCTGCGCGTCGCCCAGGTTGGAGCAGGAGCAGACCTCAAAGTATTTCTTCTGCCGGGGGGACCAGGCTTCGATGTCGCAGGACTTGACTTTCAGGTCGGCCAGGTCGCCGGAGCAGCACTCCAGCTGACGGACGGGTATGTCCAGCGACCGGAACAGTTCCACGGAGTACCGCCACATTTTCTCGTACCAGGTCATGGAATCTTCCGGTTTACAGACCACGATCATTTCCTGTTTCTCGAACTGGTGGATGCGGTAGACGCCCCGTTCTTCGATGCCGTGCGCGCCCTTCTCCTTACGGAAGCAGGGGGAGTAGGAGGTCAGCGTCTGAGGCAGGGCGTTTTCCGGGATGATCTGGTCGATGAACTTGCCGATCATGGAGTGTTCGCTGGTGCCGATCAGGTAGAGGTCTTCGCCCTCGATCTTGTACATCATCGCTTCCATATCGGTCTGGCTCATGACGCCCTCCACCACGTTGCCGTGGATCATGAAGGGGGGAATGCAGAAGGTGAAGCCTTTGTCTATCATGAAGTCCCGGGCGTAAGCCAGGACCGCCTCGTGCAGCCGGGCCACGTCGCCCATCAGGTAGTAGAACCCGTTGCCGGACACGCGTCCGGCGGCGTCCATATCCACGCCCTGGAAGCGGTCCATAATCTCGGTGTGGTAGGGGATCTCAAAATCGGGGACGGCGGGGTCGCCGAAACGCTCCACTTCCACGTTGGCGGAGTCGTCCGGGCCGATCGGGACGGACGGGTCGATGATGTTGGGGATGACCAGCATGATTTTACGGATTTGTTCCGCCAGCTGGGTTTCCAAGGCCTCCAGTTCCGCCAGACGGCCGGCGTTGGCCTTCACCTGAGCCTTTGCTTCCTCGGCTTCGGCGGCTTTGGCGGGGTCCTTCTTGGCCTGGCCCATGAGCATGCCCACTTTTTTGGCCAACGCGTTGCGGCTGGCCCGCAGTTCGTTGGCCTCGGACATCGCGGCGCGGTTCTGGGCGTCCAGCTCCAGCACCTGGTCCACCAGAGGCAGTTTCTCTTCCTGGAATTTTTTCCGGATGTTTTCCCGAACGGCTTCGGGATTCTCCCGGACGAATCGGATATCGAGCATAGAAGATCTTCTCCTTGTATGGTTGATAAATGGAACCCTCGTCCCGCCTGCGGCGGGGGAGGGGAGTGCTTTAAAGCACCTTGTCCCGTATTTCTTGGAAGCGGTCCTTGGGGGAAAAGCGGCCGTTCTCGGTGACGCTGTTTTCCGGGAGGCTCCCGACCAAACCGGACGCTTCCAGCTGGCCGATGAGGGTGCGGCACAGCGTGTACTTCTTCAAAACGAACGCCTCGTCGATCTGCCAGAACCAGTCCATCGCTTCCTGGACGCGGGTCTGGTCCTGGAGGGACTGCTGCGCGGCCAGCTTGTCCGCCTGTTCCGACGCGCAGGCGCGCTGCGCCTCGGCAAGCTGGTCTTCCAGCTGCTGGAGCTGCTCTTTCATCTGAGCGTTCTCCTCCATCAGCCCCTCCAGGGTCTGGACGGCGGAGACGGACTGTTGCTGATGCTCCTGATTCTCCTGTTGGAGGATCTCGTTCTGGCGGCGTTCCATTGCGAAGGTGTACAGCAGCAGCAGGAACGCCGCGGCGAACAGGATCGCGATATACTGGAAGACGGAACGCTGACGGCGTCTCTGCTGGCCCCGTGAGGGGACGCGTCCGGACTCCTGACGGGGCGGTTGGACGGACTGCGTATCGTCGCTCACGGCAGGTCCTCCTTTCCGTGCAGGCTCTGGAGCAGGGAGAGCAGTGCTTCCAGGTCCTGACTGTCGTAGTATTCCAATTCGATGCGGCCTTTCTCGCCTTTGGAGGCGATTTTGACCTTCCGGCCCAGCCGTCCGGTGAGGTCTTTTTCCAGCTCGCCCAGGTAGAGGGCCAAGGTCTCGTTGACGGCCTTATTTTTCTCCGGTTTCTCGCGCTGGAGGGCTTTGACCAGCGCCTCGGTCTGGCGGACGGAGAGCTGGCCGTCGATGGTCTGTTGAGCGGCCTGCCGCTGGAGTTCGGGGGAGGGCGCGGCAAGGATAGCGCGGCCGTGTCCGGCGGAGAGCTGGCCGGACTCCACCAAGGCTAAGATGTCCTCGGGGAGGGCCAGCAGACGGAGCGTGTTGGCCACGGCGGGGCGGGATTTGCCCAGACGTTGGGCGACCTGTTCCTGGGTCATGCCGTACTCCTGCATGAGGGCCTGGTAGCCTCTGGCTTCTTCGGTGGGGGTGAGGTCCTCGCGCTGGAGGTTTTCGATCAGGCCGAGTTCCATGACCTTACGGTCGTCGGCCTCGATGACAACGGAGGGGACCTCGCTGAGTCCGGCCAGTTTCGCGGCGCGCCAGCGGCGTTCTCCGGCGACGATCTGGTAGTAGCCGGAGGACAGCCGCCGGACCGTGAGCGGTTGAATGATGCCGTGGAGGCGGATGGAGGCGGCCAGATCCGCCAGGCTGTCCTCGTCGAAACGTTTCCGGGGCTGGTTCAGGCCCGGTTCCACCTGGGAGATCGGAATCAGCATGGAGCCTTCGCCTTGAGGCCGGAGGTCCGGATCGCCCAGCAGAGCGTTCAGGCCCCGGCCCAATCCCAATTCTTTTGATCGTTTTGCCATTCTGACACCTCTGATGATGATGTGTTCCGGGGGACCCGGAAGGGATCGGAAGGATCTGGCGCAGAGCCATGCGGGGAACGTTTCACGTGAAACGTTCAGCCGCGGCTCTGGTGGATGGCCTCCATTTCTTTGGCCAGGGAGGCGTAAGCCTCCGCGCCGCGGGAGTAGGGGTCGTAGACGGAGATGGGTTTGCCGTGGCTGGGGGCTTCGGACAGGCGCACGTTCCGGGGGATGACGGTGGCGTACACCTGACCGGGGAAGTGGCGTTTGACCTCCTGCGCCACCTGAAGTGAGAGGTTCGTCCGGCTGTCGAACATGGTCAGCAGCACGCCTTCCATCGCGAGCTTCGGGTTCAGGCCGCGCTTCACCAGGCGCACCGTGGACAGCAGGTCGCTGAGTCCCTCCAACGCGTAGTACTCGCACTGGACCGGCACCAACAAAGACCCCGCCGCGCACAGCGCGTTGACCGTGAGCAGTTCCAGAGAGGGCGGGCAGTCGATGAAGATGTAGTCGTAGCAGCCGGCCAACTGCTCCAGAGCTTGTCCCAGCAGCCGTTCCCGGCCGTCGATGCCGATCATCTCGATCCCCGCGCCAGCCAACGCCTTATTGGAGGGCAGCACGTCGCCGTATTTGGTGGAGACGACGGCTTTATCCACCTCCGCGCCGTTAATCAGCACGTCGTAGATATTCGGGGACGCGGTGTTCTTGTCCACGCCCATGCCGGAAGTCGCGTTCGCCTGGGCGTCGAAGTCGCACAGCAGCACCCGCTTCCCCAACGCGGCCAGAGCGGCGGTGAGATTGACGGTGGTCGTAGTCTTCCCCACGCCACCCTTTTGATTGACAACAGCAATGATTCTTGCCATAAGGCGCCTCCTGCAAGCGGTCGATATCGTGCCCCCAACAGCTGCCGCACTGCCGACATAGCACAATGGTATTATATCAACCGTTCCCGCGCTTTTCAACCGTTTTCCAAGTTTTTTCCGAAATTTCTGCGCGGACGGCAAATCAGCGTCTCGTTCACGCGGGATGTTTCACATGAAACACATACGAGGAGGTCTCGTCACACCGGGGTCCAGGGGGTTGGTCTCTTGTTAATTGACCACTTTCCGCCGCATCGGGGTCCAGGGGGCTGGCCCCCTGGCAGGTCCAGGGCAGAGCCCTGGCGGGGTTTGGGGCGGAGCCCCAATGGGGTGCGGGGCTAGCCCCGCCATTCGTTCCTAAGTTCTTTCTGGTTCTCTTTCTTTCAAGAAAGAGAACACCTTCCCGGAACCGCCTCGCTCCGAGTCGAAGTACCGCTTGACGGGAAGGCGTTCTTTTTCTCAAGAGAAAAAGAACCAAAAAGAGCTGGCGGGGGCAAGCCCCCGCACCCCCCCTTTCTGCAAGCAGTGCTTCGATTCGGGGCGGAGTGGTTTAGGGAAAGCGTTCTTTTTCTTGAAAGAAAAAGAACCAAAAAGAACTTTTATGATTTTATGTTGGGCTCCGCCCAAACCCGCCAGGGGCTCCGCGCCCCATAGCTGGTAACTTAAGGGAAACAATGGAGAGCAAGGGAAAAAGCGTAAAAATCAGAAATAAAAAAATGGATCAAAGAGAAGATCCACAGCTGCAGAAGAGCAATCCAAGATGCGAGCGTCAGCCAGAGAAAACTCATAGCGTCTTGGTAGCGGTCGGAAGAACGGC
>CANDKT010000099.1 GCA_947385365.1 uncultured Bacillota bacterium
CCTGGCGGGGTTTGGGGCAGAGCCCCAATGGGGTGCGGGGCTAGCCCCGCCATTCGTTCCTAAGTTCTTTCTGGTTCTCTTTCTTTCAAGAAAGAGAACACCTTTCCGAGATAAGAAACGCTCCGATGGAAACAGTAGCTTCCATCGGAGCGCGTTCTTTTTTTGTTAGCGGAAGTAGACTAGGGGGTCCTGCGGGCGGGACGCTTTCTCGACGCTCTGGGCGTAGAGGACGACGCCTTGGTCCTCGTAGACGTCGGCGTATTCCCAACGAATCTCGGCGGAGACGGTGATCCACTCGCCCTTACGAAGGGAACGTGCCCGGTCGTACTTACACAGGAAGCCGAAGAAACGGATATCCTCCGCGCAGCAAGTCATCGCGTTGCGGCCGGGGACGAAGGAACCTTTGGGCAGACGGGAACCGGTCATTGCCTGTGCTTTGAAGGTGATGGTCTTACCGGCGTAGCGTTCCGGGTGTTCCTGAATATCCAGGTACCAGATGCCGTAATCTTCGTCTTGCAGGTCGATGTGGGGTTCGTCCAGGGAGTAGGGGAGGATATCCTCCACTTCCAACTGCTCGCCTTGGTCGTCCTCGAACACGATCTCGCACATACGGTTGACGGCGCGGATGGAGCGTTTCCAGCCGGACAGAGGCATATCCTCGGTGCAGCGGTTGAACAGCACCATATCCGCTTCTGTGACCATGTCGATGACCATAGACTGCATATTATCCAGGTACATCTGGAAGGTGGAGCCGTCGACGACGTCGATGGCCTGATACAGGCCCCAGGTTTTGGGCAGTTTCAGGTTGCGGAGCAGATTGATCGGCCACATGCCGTTGAACTCCAGAAGCACGCGTTCCGGCTGGTAACGGCGGTCGATCTCCTGCAAGAAGGCGGTGTTGAGCTGTTCCTGCGATTCGATGGGGATCAGGCGGCAGTTGCGCTGGGAGAGGAACGCGGGGTCGTATTCGACCTCGCCCTCCTCGCACAGGAGCAGCACGGTACGCTGTCCGTCGTTGAAGTAGTCCATATTCAGCGTGTCCAGCAGCAGCGTGGTTTTCCCGCCGTCCAGAAAGCCGGTGATGAGGTAGAGGGGGATTCGGGAATCAGGCATAGTCAGTCACCTCTTGACGCCGCTCAGACCAGCAGGAACAATTTTTCCAGCTGCTCTTCTTTCAGCTCGGAGCCGATGACGCACAAACGGCCGGTGTAATCGGCCGCGCCCTCGCGGATCTCGAACTCCTCCGGGGTCAGGTCGAAGTGCAGCCAAGTCTGGCTGTCCGCGCAGGGGACCATGCCTTTTGCGCGGAGGATATAGCCGTAGTCCTGGGTCATGGCCAGCTCGGAGAGGATGTCTTGCAGTTCTTCCCGGCTGTACTTCCGGGGGGTCTCGCGGCCCCAGGAGAGGAACACTTCATCGGCGTCGTGGTCGTGGTGATGGTGGTCGTGGCAGCCGCAGTCGCAATCTGGGCCGTGGTCATGGTGGTGATGTTCGTGTTCCTCGTGACCGTGGTCATGCTCGTGATGATGCTCGTGGTCGTGGTGGTGATGCTCATGCTCATGCTCGTGATGCTCGTGTTCGATCTCCTCCATGAGCGTTTCGGCCAAGGAGTGTCCGCCCTCCATCGCGGCGAGGATCTGCGCGCCGGTGAGCTGGTCCCACGGTGTGGTCAAAATGGCGGCTTTCGGGTTTTTCTCCCGGAGCATATGGACCGCGCCGTCCAGTTTCGCCGCGTCCAGTTTCTGGGTGCGGGAGAGCAAAATCGCACAGGCGTGTTCCACCTGGTTGTTGAAGAACTCCCCGAAGTTTTTCATATAGATGCGGCACTTCACTGCGTCCACCACGGTCACGAAGCTGTTCAGGTGCAGGTCAGGGGTCTCGCCCTGGACGCGCTCCACTGCGGCGACGACGTCGGACAGTTTTCCTACGCCGGACGGTTCAATGATGATGCGGTCGGGGGCGTAGTCGGCCAGGACCTGCTTCAGGGCGGTTCCGAAGTCGCCCACCAGGGAGCAGCAGATACAGCCGGAGTTCATCTCCGTGATCTCGACTCCGGCGTCTTTCAGGAACCCGCCGTCGATGCCGATCTCGCCGAACTCGTTTTCGATCAGGACGATCTTCTCGCCCTGGAACGCCTCGTCCAGAAGTTTTTTGATGAGGGTGGTTTTCCCGGCCCCCAGGAAGCCGGAGATGATGTCGATTTTGGTCATGGTTGATTCCAGTCCTTTCCAAACGTTTTTAGTACCAAAGCAGGTGGATGTGTTCCATCAGATTGCACAGCATACCGGCGGCGACCTGACGGGTGCCCAGATCGTTGGGTTCCAGCCCGCCCACTAAGGCGTCCATGACGGCCAGGTTCCGGGCAGGGGTCTGCGCCCAAGGGGCGTACTGGTAGCACGCGGCGTATTCTGTGATGGAAACGGTCTTTTGATTCAGGTCGTAGCCCTCCATACTGCACCAGGCGGCCACGCTGGACAGGACCGTGACCATTTCCTGGTAAGTAATGGTGGCGTCGGGGCGGAAGGCGCCGTCCTCGTAGCCGCGGAGGAAGCCGCGGGAGGCCAGAGCGGACACAGCGCCGGCGTACCACTGACCGGCGTCGGTGTCGGAGAAGGTGAGGGCGCTGGGGTTGGCGGGCAGGCCGAGGGCGGACGCCAGCATCGCGCTAAATTCCGCTCGGGTGATGGGCTGATCCGGGTGGAAGGAGCCGTCCTCGTAGCCGCTGAGCAGCCGGTAGACTGCCAGCGTTTCGATCTCGCGTGCGAAGGGGCTGCCGGCGATGTCGGAGAAGGTGCGCTGGGTGTAGTTCAGGCGGAGCGAAGCGGCCAGCGCGGCGGGTTCGATTTCGGTCCAGGTGTCCGTGCCGGAGCCTTGGCAGAGGACCGCGGCGGGAGGCAGAGCTTCCAGCAGTTCGGTGAAGGCGGCGGTGTAGGACTCCGTTTGGGCTTGGGACAGGTCCAGGTAGAAGTCGAAGTCCGTCAAGGTCAGTTTCAGGAAGCCTTCCGCTTTGGCGGGCTTGGCGGAGGAGAGCAGCTGGACCGCGGCGGGGGTGTTCCGCACGGACAGCAGGAGCGTAGGCAGGATGCCGATGATATGGTTCGTCGCGCCGTCGGGGGAGTAGAAGCGGTGGGTGGTCAATTTCAGGCAGTCGCCGTCGAAGAGGTCCGGGCAGTTGGAGTGGTCCAGGACGGTCTGGGCGATACCCTTGCCGTAGGTGCGCTGCCCGACCGCGATGCCGAACCCGTGGTCCCGCGCGGCGGCGGAGAACAGTTCTGAACCGCTGGCGGAGTAGGCGCTGGTGAGGATAATAAGGGGTTTATCGGTGAGGTCCGGGCAGTTGGGGCGGGTGAAGAGCATGTCGTAAGCTCCGTTGGCACCGCGGAAGTAGACCATATTGGCGGGACCGGCGAACAGTCCGGCGGAGCCGACCGCCGCGCCGCTGGTGCCGCCGGGATTGGTGCGCAGGTCCATGATCCAGAGGTCGACGCGGTCGTTCAAGGCGCGCAGGGCCTCTTCGATGGTGTCGATGGTGCTGTCGCCGAAGCTGGTGCAGTTGATGTAGCCGGTGTTATCCACGGTGTCGTAAGTGACGATCGGCGTTTGGACTTGCCGGCGGGTCATGGTGTAGTCTTTCCGGGAGCCGTCCGCCTGACGGAGGACGGTGACGGTGACGTCGGAACCTTCCGGGCCGGAGATGACGGCGCGTACATCCGTACCCGCGGTGAGTTCGACGCCGTCCACCGCGACCAAACGGTCTCCGGCTTCCAGTCCGGCGGCCAGAGCGGGGGAGTTGGGCAGCACGGAAGAGATCAGGAACCCGTTCTCGAACGCTTGCTGAACGCTGACGCCGATGCCGATCAGCGACTCGCCGTTGACGGAGTCCATAAACTCCTGGTACTCCTCCGCTGACATGTAGTAGGTGTAGGGGTCGCCCAGGGCGTCCAGCAGAGCGTCCAAGGACTCCGCGTTCAGGGCCTCCTGCGGCAGGGGGTCCACGTAGCATTCCTGAAGCAAGTCCCGCGCCTGTTCCACGGTCAGGGCGAACGAGGGGGCGGTCAAGGACAGGGACAGGGCGAGGGACAAGAGGACAGCGAGAATTTTTTTCATTGGGATCTCCTTTATGAAGTCTGGGACTCGCGGACACGCCGGACGCCGTATCGTGGCGTCCGGCGTGGTGTTTGGTTCAAAGTTTCGGGGTACGGTGGGTGATCTCGTGACGTTTCGGGCCGGTGGACACCAGAGTGATTGGCGCGCCGATCCGCGCTTCCAGGAAGTCCACGTAGGCTTTCGCGTTTTCGGGGAGCGCGTCGTAATCGGTGCAGCCGCGCACGTCCTGTTTCCAGCCGGGCAGGGTGGTGAAGACGGGCTTGGCCCGGCAGAGGCGCGGGGTCGTGGGGAAGATATCGGTAACTTGACCGTCGATCTCGTAGCCGGTGCAGACGGGGATCTCGTCCAGGTAGCCCAGCACGTCCAGGCAGGTCAGAGCGACTTGTGTTGCGCCCTGAACCATACAGCCGTACTGAGTGGCGACCGCGTCGAACCAGCCCACACGGCGGGGGCGGCCGGTCGTCGCGCCGAACTCGCCTTGATCGCCGCCGCGGCGGCGCAGTTCCTCGCCGGGTTCGCCGGAGACCTCGCTGACGAAGGGTTCGGTGCTGGAGCCGACGCAGGAGGAGTAGGCTTTTGTGACGCAGACGACGTCTCGGAGCGCGGCGGGCGGCACCGCTGCGCCTACGCAGCCGAACCCGGCTAAGGTATGGGAAGAGGTGGTCATGGGGAAGATGCCCAGGTCAGGGTCTTTCATGGAACCCAGCTGACCTTCCAGCAGGACGGATTTCCCTTCCGCCAAGGCGCGGTGCAGGAATCCGACCGCGTCGCCGACGTAGGGCCGGATCTGTTCTCTCAGCTCCAGCAGCTGCCCGAAGAGCGTGTCGGGGTCCAGCGGAGGTTTGTGGTAGAGGTGTTCGAAGAGGACGTTCTTCACCGCGACCGCGGCGTTCAGACGTTCCCGCAGGCGGGGTTCGTCGAACAGGTCGCACACTTGGATTCCCATTTTGGCGTACTTGTCGGAGTAGAACGGCGCGATGCCGCTCTTCGTGGAGCCGAAGGCTTTTCCGCCCAGGCGTTCCTCTTCGTAGCCGTCCTGAAGGACGTGGTAGGGCATTAAGACCTGCGCCCGTTCGGAGACGATCAGGTTCGGAGCGGGGACGCCTTGGTCTGTGATGGACTTCAGTTCCTGGCACAGCTTGGCCACGTCCAACGCGACGCCGTTGCCGATGATGTTGGTGATGTGGGGGTAGAAGATGCCGGAGGGGAGGATATGCAGCGCGAAGCGGCCAAAATCATTGATGATGGTATGTCCGGCGTTCGCGCCGCCCTGGAAACGGATGACGACGTCGGATGTTTCCGCCAGCATATCGGTGATTTTCCCTTTTCCCTCGTCGCCCCAGTTGGCGCCCACGATTGCCTTCACCATAAGTTGCTACCTCCATAGGCCGGGATTCGCAACCGCGTAAGCGGGTTTGCCTTATCCGGTCCATTCAGCGGGTTTTATTATAGCGCGTTTTTCTCCATGTGGCAAGCGTAAAAGCGCCGAATTTTTCCGGCGCGGCGTCAAAAGACGGAAACCTCCCTCACCGGACGGTGAGCTGATATGTATCCATACCGGGGATCAGCGAGAGGAACGACTCGATCACCCGTTTTGCTTCCGCGTCGGCGTTGGAGAGGATGCCTCGTTCGATGGCTTTCTCCTCCATTTTCGCTTTCTGGTCCTCGGAAAAATCGTTGTAGTCCTCGATGGTGATCGGGTTGAACACATTCGTCCGCTCGTCAAGGACTTCCAGGGAATCCGGAATGGTCTCGTGGAACTTGATTTCGCTCTTCGGCAGCGTGACGGTGATGGTGCGTGCGGTCTCGTTGACGTCGATGCGGACCTCGCTCAGGTCGATGCCCGCCGTGATTCGCCCGTCGTAGGCGACGATAAAGCCCTTGCTTGTGAAGGGGATGTTGATGTCCTTGCCGATGATTTTGATCTGATTTTGGTTGGTGTACTTGCCGGAGTTCGTGTAGAAGTACTCTGAGGTGACAAGCTCCTGAAGCGCGGTGAGCCGTTCGCTGATGAGGCTGTTGGTGATGACGGGCACGGCTTCGTGAATCAAGCGTTCCTCTTCCTCTTTTTGCGCCGCTTCCTCCCGCAGGGTCGTGACGGTCTCCCGTAACAGCTCCATTTCGGATTCCAGGTCTCGTTTTTGCTGCTGCTGGGACAGCGCCAGCCAGATCAGCAGACCGGCTGCCGCCGCCAGGAGCGCGGCGATCACCCACGGGAACCATTTCTGCTGCCAAACCGCCGTCTGACTTTTTTCTACTGTTTCGCTGCTCATAACAGGACGCCCTCCTTGTCGTTTTTTGTCATTGTAACACAGGAGCGTCCCCGGTGCAATACAGATGTTCCCGTCTTTTGGCGCAAAACGAACAGCAGTCCCTGCCATTTCTGCGGCGGGGACTGCTGGTTCGGCGGGGCGGTTCTAAAGACCGGTCCCAAATTCCTGCTTGACGCGCAGGCGGTTGATTTCACGGGCTAAGTTCGCCTGCGCGATGTGGTACTCCGCCCAGCCCATTTTCTGGTGCAGGGCCTCACGGGCGGCCTCAGCGGCGCGGCGGGCGCGGTTGGCGTCGATCTCCTCGGGGCGTTCGATGGTGTTGGCTAAGATCAGGACGTCGTGGTCTTCCACCTTGAGCAGACCGTTAGAGATTGCGGCGTGCCGCACGGACAGGCCCGGCGGATGGAACGTCAGCGTTCCGGGCACGACCGCGGCGATCATATTGCAGTGTCCCGGCAGGATGCCGTACTGTCCGTCCTGGATTGGAAGGGAGAGGGAGAGGCATTCGCCGGTGTAGAAGGTCTTGTCCGAAGCCAGGATCTGGAGATGAAAGGTGTTCATCAAGCCTCACCTGCCTCGATACGGCGGGCTTTTTCCACCACGTCGTCCAGCGTACCCACGTTGTAGAAGGCCATTTCCGGGTACTGATCCATTTCGCCTTCCACGATGGCCTTGAAGCCTTGCAGGGTCTGTTTCAGCGGGACGTAGACGCCGGGGATATTGGTGAACTTCTCCGCCACGTGGATGGGCTGCGCCAGGAAGCGTTGCAGTTTCCGGGCGCGCAGGACGGTCAGGCGGTCCTCGTCGCTCAGCTCTTCCATGCCGAGTATGGCGATGATATCCTGAAGCTCCCGGTATTTTTGCAAGGTCTCCTGCACCTGCCGGGCGATCTGGTAGTGTTCCTGCCCGACCACGTCCGGTTCCAGGATGCGGGAAGCGGATTCCAAGGGGTCCACGGCGGGGTAGATGCCCTGTTCCGCGATCTTGCGGCTGAGGACGGTGGTGGCGTCCAGATGGGTGAAGGTGGTGGCGGTGGCGGGGTCGGTGAGGTCGTCGGCGGGGACGTAGACCGCCTGGACCGATGTGACGGAGCCGCTGCGGGTGGAAGTGATGCGTTCCTGAAGGTCGCCCATTTCGTTGGCCAGAGTAGGCTGGTAGCCCACGGCGGAGGGCATCCGGCCCAGCAGGGTGGAGACCTCGCTGCCCGCCTGGACGAAGCGGAAGATGTTGTCGATGAACAGCAGCACGTCCTGATGTTCCGCGTCCCGGAAGTGTTCGGCCATCGTCAGGCCGGACAGCGCGACGCGCATACGGACGCCGGGGGACTCGTTCATCTGCCCGAAGACGAGGGCGGCTTTGGACGCCACGCCGCTCTCCTGCATTTCCCGCCACAGGTCGTTGCCCTCGCGGCTGCGCTCTCCTACGCCGGTGAAGATGGAGTAACCGCCGTGTTCCATTGCGACGTTGTGGATCAGCTCCTGAATCAGGACGGTCTTCCCCACGCCCGCGCCGCCGAACAGGCCGATTTTACCGCCTTTGGGGTAGGGATCCAGCAGGTCGATGACCTTGATACCGGTCTCCAGGATATCGGTCACGGGGCGTTGTTCTTCGAAAGCGGGCGGTTTTTGGTAGATGCTCCGTTTGGGGGTATTTTCGGGCAGGGCCTGACCGCCGTCGATGGGCTCGCCCAGGACGTTGAACATACGGCCCAAGGTGCCCGTCCCGACCGGGACTTGGATCGGACCGCCGGGGGCGGTCACTGCCATTCCGCGGGCCAGGCCCTCGCTGCCGGAGAGCATGATGCAGCGCACCACGCCGCCGCCGACATGCTGCGCGGCTTCCATGACCCGCCGGCCGCCTTCCGGCTCGACGATGAGGGCCTCTTTGAGCCGGGGCAGGTGCGCGCCGTCGAACCGCACGTCCACCACCGGGCCGGAGACGCGGACGATTCTGCCAGTATTCATACCTGACCCACTTCCTTCCTTGGCTGGGCCCGCGCGCCGGAGGAGATTTCAGTGATCTCCTGCGTGATCGCCGCCTGACGGACCCGGTTGTATTGCAGGGACAGTTCGGACAGCAATTTTTCCGCGTTGCGGTTGGCCGCGTCCATAGCCATCATGCGGGCGTTCTGTTCGGCGCAGAAGCTGTCGATCAGGGCGCTGTAGATGAAACCGGCGGTATAGCTGTAGATTTCGCGGTCCAGCACGGCTTCGATGGAGGGGACGAACTCGAAGCGCGGTTCCTGATCGGGCTGGCCGGACTCGCCGGGGGCGGTGGAGAAGGAGGCCCGGTGGAAGGGCAGCAGGCGGGCGGAGCGGGCTTCATAGGACAAGCTGCTTTTCATATCGGTGTAGATGAGGTAGATTTCGGACAGCGCGCCGGAGTCGTAGAGGTCCAGCAGCTTGCTGCTGATGGAGCGGGCGCGGTCCAGGGTAGGGCTCTGGGCGGTGTAGAGGAAGTCGGGTTCAAAGGTGAAGCCGCGTTGCTGGAAGAAGTGGCGGCCGTAATCGCCCACCACGAACAGACGGGTATCCGGGTGCTGTTCCAGGAGCTTCTCGGTCTCTTTGAGGACGTTTTTGTTGTACGCGCCCGCCAGGCCCTTATCGGCGGTGATGACCAGGCAGCCGTAAGTCCCGTCCAGCGGCCCGTCGACGCCGGGCGGGTAGAAGTAAGGGCTTTCCAGGTCCGCCGCCGTGCGGAAGATACGCTTGATGCCGTCGCGGACCACCTCGAAGAAGGGGCGGGTACGGTCCAGGTCGCCTTTGGCCCGCTGGAGTTTGGTGGAGGCGATCAGGTACATCGCGTTGGTGATCTTACGGGTATCCTTGACGCTTTTGATGCGGCTTTTGATCTCCTTGGCGTTCGGCATATCAGTCACCGCCATTTTCCCACTGCCTGAGGTAGGCGCGGGTCAGATTCAGGATCTCGTTCCGGGCCTCCGGTTCCAGCCGCCCGGAGGTGTCGATCTGGGTACACAGGGTCGGCGCGTGGTCGGAGACGTACTCCAGCAGCCCGGCGCGGAACGCGTGGATTTGGTGCAGGGGGACGTTTTGCAGCATATGGGCCAGGGCGGTGGTCAGCAGGATGACCTGTTCATGCTGTTTCCAAGGGTGGTACTGAGGCTGGCACATCAGCCGCATCAAGCCTTGGCCGTAGGCCAGCTGACGCTGGGTCGCCTCGTCCAGGTCGCTGGAGAACTGCGTGAAGACTTCCATCTCCCGGTACTGGGCCAGATCCAGCCGGATGGCTCCGGCGGCGGATTTCATGGCTTTGGT
>CANDKT010000100.1 GCA_947385365.1 uncultured Bacillota bacterium
CCCCTGGACCCGCGCCAGGGGGCCAGCCCCCTGGACCCCGATGCGGCGGAAAGTGAGCAATCAACTAAGACTCCTCCTCCTTCTTTTTGTCATTCAGCCCCATAATCAGCACTAAGCCTAATGCAATGACCAACTCTAGGTCATCGCCCTCCGCCAGCAGAAATAGGATGATAAGCAAAAGCAGAATATCGCCGGAGTCGAAATCACCTAGTTTGAGATTCTTCAGCAGCGCGGACACGCCGCCCTTTTTTTTCAAACCTGCCAGACCTTTTTCCCAGTCTCCCAGCAGTTTCCCCGGCCCACTGCGGGGCGGCGGCGGAGCAGGTTGGGCTTGCGGTGGTACGCTCCGCGTTTCGGACACGACGTTCTGCGGTCCGGCGGGTATGTACGCGGTCTCTTCGGGGATGTAGCGGTTATACACCCTCCTCGCCCCCCTTTTCGCCCATAGCCTCCAGAGCGATACGGATCAGCCGTATCATACGGGCGATTTGGAGCGCCTGGTCTAATTTCGCCCGGCGCTCCTCCCGGAGGAAAGGCCGGAGCGCTGCCAATAACGCCGCGTTCCGGTCGTCGTGCCCCTGACTCTCCCGGAGCAGCCGCGCCCCAAGCTGGACGATGGACGGGTCCAGACCGCCTAAAAGCTGCGAGAAATCCGGCGCAACAGGTTCCGAAGACTCCGTTTTCGACTCCGCCGCCCCGGAAGCGTCCGAACCCTCCGCGCCTTCCCCCGGCCCGCCCAGAGAACGCGCCAGCGATAGAATCTGCCCCATCGCTTCCGGATTGCCCAGAATCGCGTTCAATTTATCCTCAAACTCCCCCATCCGACGCGCTCACCTCCTCCGGCCTGTCGGCGCGGGCCTGCGCTCCGCTCAGTTGAGCCCGGCTTGCTTGGCCTGCTGGCCGATACGATCGACCAGCTGCGCGCCTTGCTGGGTACGCATGAGCTGCTGCATGATGGTCATCAGCTGACTGGGGTCGCCCTCCGCGGCAGCCTTGGCGGCTTCCTGCACGCCTCCGCGCTCCTGGAGCAACGCGAATAGCTGTTGGGCGTCGCTGGATTGCGCGACCTGCTCGATGGCGCCCCGCTTTTTCATCAGCTCCGCGGCGGCGTCAGGAAAAGACGCTCCTTTTTTCACTCGACATCACCCCCCAAAATGGTTTCAAACCAGTATATGCGGATAGAATGGTAAGGTGACAGAATTTGAAGATCCTAGTTTTCTCCGACTCCCACCGGTCGCTGTCCGGGATGTGCCAGGCGGTAGCCGCCCATAACCCGGACCAGATCATCCACTTGGGCGATATGCTCTACGACGCCCAGAGCCTGTCACGGATGTATCCGAAACTGCCCGTCTGTATGGTCCCCGGCAACTGCGACGGCTGGACGGACGAACCGCTGAAACGATTGATTACACTGGCCGGACGTCAGATCCTGCTGTCCCACGGCCACGTCTGGGGCGTCAAGCGGAACTACGACGCCGCTATCGCGGACGCGCGGGCCTGCGGAGCCGATATCCTGCTGTTCGGCCACACGCATACCGCGGTGTGCCAACGCTTGGAAGACGGGCTCTGGATGCTCAACCCCGGCAGCAGCCGCTACAGCTACGGCCTGATCTCTATGGAGCCGGGAACCGAACCGTCCTGTTGTGTGTGTCCCTTGGAGTGACCGATGAAAAAACTGCTTTATTTTCTGTTCCACCGCTCTGTTTTTGTCGCGCTGTCCCTGTGTGCGCAGCTGGCCGCGCTGTTTTTCATGGTGTTCCTGTTCTCGGAGTACACCGAGATCTTCTACTGGTGCTGCATCCTAACCAGCGTGGCGGCGGCTCTGGCTATCATCAACAGCCGGATGGAACCGGGTTACAAAATCGTCTGGCTGATCGTGATTCTGCCCTTCCCGGTGTTCGGGAGCGTACTCTACCTGTTGACGGGCGGCGGGCGCATCCCGGAGAGCAGTCAGAAACGAATGCGCTGGATACTGGAAAAGTCCGCCGAAGCCTTACAGGAGGACTTCAAGGCGGACGATCTGCTGCCCCTGGGCGGCGACGCCGCTAGTCAGGCGCGGTACCTGGAACGCTGCGCGGCCTGTCCAGCGTACACCAACACCGAAACAGAGTACTTCAGCTTAGGCGACCTGGCCTTCCCCCGTATGCTGGAGGAACTGAAAAAAGCGGAACGCTACATCTTCCTGGAGTACTTCATCATCCAACCCGGCGTGTTCTGGGACAGTATCCTGGCCGTGCTGGAGGAAAAAGCTGCGCAAGGCGTGGAGATTCGGCTGATCTACGACGATTTTGGGTGTATGTTCACCCTGCCCCGGGACTACGACCAGCAGTTGGCGCAAAAGGGAATCCAATGCCGCGTCTTTAACCGCTTCGTACCGGTGATGACGCTGCGGCTGAACAATCGGGACCACCGGAAGATGATGATCGTCGACGGCAGAGCCGGGTTCACCGGCGGCATCAACCTGGCCGACGAGTACGTCAACGTCCGGGAACGCTTCGGGCGTTGGAAGGACAGCGTGATCTTCCTGGAAGGGAACGCGGTGTGGTCCATGACCGTCATGTTCCTGACCATGTGGGACTACTGCTGCGGCTGGAACGAGGCGTTTGAACGCTTCCGGCCGCCTGCGTCCCCGGTGCGGCCTTGGACCGGCTACGTCCAGCCCTACACCGACACGCCTTTGGACTACGAGCTGGTCGCGCAGTCCGTCTACCTCAACATGATCGCCAAAGCCCGCAACTATATCTATATCACCACGCCCTACCTCATCATCGACGTGGCGACCAATAACGCCCTGTGCCGCGCCGCGAAATCCGGCCTGGACGTGCGCATCATTACCCCCCATATCCCCGATAAACGTTACGTCTTCGAAGTCACCCGCGCCCACTACCCGCCCCTCTTGGACGCGGGCGTTAAAATATATGAGTACTCCCCCGGCTTTATCCACGCCAAAAATTTCGTCGTGGATGACCGTTTCGCTACCGTCGGCACCGTCAACCTCGACTACCGGAGCCTCTTCCTCCACTTCGAAAACGGCGTCTGGCTCTGCGAAGCGCCCTGCATCCAGGATATCCGAAAGGATTTTTTGCAGACGCTCCAGCTCTGCCAACCCGTTTCCCTGCGCTCCTTCAAGCACCTCAATGTCCTCTTGCAGCTCTACCGCAGTATTTTGCGCGTCTTCGCGCCGTTGATGTGAACCGTTTCCCGTCTGCGCCAACGCCCCATAAGTCCAGGGGTCCAGGGGGCCTAGCCTCCTGGCGGGTCCAGGGCGGAGCCCTGGCGGGTTTGGGCGGAGCCCAACATCCAATCGTAACGCTCTTTTTGGTTCTTTTTCTCGCGAGAAAAAGAACACCTTCCCGGAACCAAAACGTTCCAAATGGAGGCGGTTAAGTTGACAGTGAAATATATAGGTCCTGATTATGTGGCATTGCCTACCGGCACAATTCACGAGGTCCTATCCATCGAAAAAGGTTGGTATCGCATTATGACTGAACTGGATGAATCTTACCTCTTCCCGCCCCATGTCTTTGAGGTGGTGGACGAATAAAAGTAATGGAGAGCTGGTCTGTCTCAAAATACACTGTGCTGATTTTCGATAAACCCATTTTGGGGGAAAACCCCGAAGTCCCAGAAGGCTTTACACGAATTATCATTGACGGGGTCGCTTACACCCCAGAAATCGCCTATGATTTGCCGAACAGCATTGGAATCGTTGGAAATCTTGACGCGACTGGAAAAGATGTGCAATTTGTTTGAGCGCAAAGGACAGAAAACCCTACAAGAAATTTATTGCGGAGGGCCAGAAAGGAGCGAACCATGTACAATAACCTGGCTTACCAAGAGGCGTGGCGGGAGGAACTGCTAGACGGGAAAGTAGTGGCGATGGCTCCAGCATCGGCTGGCCACACATATATTGCAGACGGTATCCTCAGTATTTTTCGGCATTACTTGAGCGGGAGAAGCCAAAGGTGAAATGCTTGCGGCCCCACCTACAATAGACGGGGCAAGTCATCCCCTGCACGGTGGCGTGGATAGAAGAAAGGAGTCTTGTGTATGAGCGATAATCTGGCATATCAGGAGGAGCGGCGGGAGGAGCGGATCAGGGGCAAGGTGGTTATGATGGCCCCTGCCTCCGTCAATCACACGTTTACTTCCGGCAACATCTACTATATATTCGCGCATTACCTGCGCGGCAAAAAATGTATTCCTATTGCTGACGGTTCCACCGTGTACCTCACGGACGAGGATCACTTTGTCCCGGACATGATGGTAGTCTGCGACCCGGACAAAATCAAGCACGACGGCATCCACGGCGCACCGGACCTGGTGGTGGAGGTTCTGTCGCCCAGCACGGCGAAGAATGACAAGACACACAAGAAGGAAGTCTACGCAAAATGCGGTGTGCAGGAATATTGGATCGTGAACCCAGCGGATAAGTCGGTAGAGGTCTACCATACGAACGGAACCGAATTTGTCCTTCACGATATTTACGCCCTTTATCCCGACTGGGAGCTGGCGAAGATGACCGAAGCGGAACGGGCGGCGGTGGTGACGCACTTCAAGTGCAGCTTGTATGACGATCTGGACATTGCGCTGGAGGACATTTTCTACCGCACATTTTAGTCGCTCCCCACACGGGAGGCGTGGATTGAATCTGATTTGTCTGGTCTTGATTTTAAGCCGCATTTCTTGGGTTTTGAGCGGTATTTTCCCGGCGGGCGATTGAACAGAAAAACTCCCGTAACCCTTGAAATTTCAACGGTTACGGGAGTTTTCCCAGTGGAGCAGGTGAGGGGAATCGAACCCCCGTGTTCAGCTTGGGAAGCTACCGTAACGCTAGTTATAGCAATGTGTTCCGCTGTTTTTGACTTGTATTTGACTTGTACGTTACCCATTTTCCACCTGCTTCCCTGAGAGATACTGATCTAATTTATCCACTGACTTGCGTTTGTGAATGGCATCCAAGTGCGTGTAAATCCGCAGTGTAGTACTTACATCAGCGTGTCCCATTTGCGCGGACGCTTGAACCACATCCACACCCGCGAGATATAGTAATGTGCAGAAGGTGTGCCGGAGCCAATGCAGGGTGATTGGCGGAATGGTCATGTCAAATTTGCGCTGGCCTGGTTTTTTCATGCGCTCCAGGTCAGCCAAGGTCCGCTCTCCATACTTGATGTTGAGCTGTCGCATATAGGACTTCCACAGCGCTTCCCAGGCGGTTGCAGTCATGACCTTGCCCTGAACGGTATGGATTACCAAGAGGTTATCCCGAGGCATTGCGGCCATATACTCCGCAAGCCGCTGGGGGATGTCTACCGTCCGCATACCCGCTGCGGACTTGGTCAGCTGCCTGAGTTTGGGCGGCTGGTTCGGGGGGTACTCCATCGTCTTGTTGACCGTGATGGTCCTGGCACGCAAATCCACATCCGGCCACGTCAGCGCGGCCAGCTCTCCACGCCGCAAACCTGACAGCATCATAATCACCGCCACAGCTTGGCCCCGGTGCGGCGTGTCCCAGATCCACTGCTGCTCCTCCGACGTCAGTGCCCGCCGACGTTCTGCCTGTTGTCCTGGCTCTGTCAGGTACACTAAGTCGACTGGGTTGACGGCGATCACTCGCCCTACCGCTCGCTGCATGATCTGGCGTATCGTGGAGCGGTAGAAAGACACGGTCCGCGCCGCGAACCCCGCCTCCTGGAACCCCACCAGCACACGCTCCACATCATCCGCACGGACTTGGCCGATCTCATATCCTTGCAGCTCCTCCTTCCAAACCGTTACAGTGTGCCGGTAGTTCTCTTTTTGCCGGTCGGTGATTTTCGCCGCATTTTTGATACGGAGAAAATCGTCCGCCCATTGAACAAAACTGTCCCGCTGTGATATTACATCCAGCCCACGACCCAGCTGGAGCCGCACCGCAGTTTCTTTTTCTTTCAGTTCAACAGGAGTCTTTCCGTAAATACTTTTATACTGCTTCTTTCCGGTCTCGTCCCGGCCCAGGTAGATCTGGCAAACATACCGGCCATCCGCCCGCTTCTTTAGCCGCGCCATTTTCTTCCACCCCCTTCCGCCCCAATTTGGGGCGGTTTTTTGTTTTCTATCCACGCCCCCCGTGACGGGGGGCGACTCCATTCGTTTTCCCATAGTCTTCATCTGTTATTATTTCAATCCACGCCCCCCGTGCGGGGAGTGACCGGCTCCGCCTATTGGCGGGGCTTTTCATAATGGCCCTTGCAGGAAAGAACCTCAATAGTGTCTCCTTTTACCCGGTAGACCAGCCGGTGAGTGTCATCAATACGGCGGCTCCAGAAGCCGCTCAGATCTCCTTTCAGTGGCTCCGGTTTACCGGTCCCACGGAAGGGATCACGTCCAATATCTCGCAGAAGCGCGTTGATTCGTTTCAACATCTTTTTGTCCGTGGATTGCCAATAGAGAAAATCGGCCCATGCCTCCTCTCGAAACAAAAGATCACTCATTTTCCATCCGCTCTAGTTCAGACATCGTTTTGTGAATGCCCTGCCCGGCGTTCAAAGCCGCAATGCCCTGCCGCAGATAGGTCATGTTGCTCTCGGAAAAGAAGGGGTCTATCGACGCCTCAAAGGGAAGCCTCTGCTCACGGGTCATCTTTTTTGCCAGCATGGTGATAGCCGTAGTCATAGTCATGCCAAGGTCGTCGCAGATTTTGTCAAAGTCTCGCTTCAAATTTTCGTCCATGCGGATACTGATGGTTGTTTGTGCCATTCCATACACATCCTTTCAAGGTTATTGTAATACATCGTCCAAACGATGTCAATACAATTTCAATCTACACCCCCGTGCGGGGAGTGACGGAATGAGCCTCGACGAGATAAGTGCAAAATCAGATTTCAATCCACACTCCCCTCGCGGGGAGCGACTCGCTCCGCCTATCGGCGGGGCTTATTTTTTACGCCGCTCCGCCTGGCTAAGGCTGCCATCTAATGCCGATGACCACACTGACAATTCTGACGCCGCTTCCATTGCGGCGTCTTCTTCTTTCATGGCCGCAATCTCTGCGGCCAACTCTTGATTTTGACGCGCTAGTTTCGCCAGCTCTGCTGTGATTTCCGGCACTATGGTAGGGGTTTGGGTATCCTTGCTAGAGTCTGGTACGGCGGCTCCGGCCTGCTGCTCGGCCTCTATCCGCTCGGCCTCTTTCGCTAGCACGATATCCACCATTTCTTTACCGTGTTTGTCGAGGGCACGGTATTTTTTTATGTGCGCTTGTTCCTCAACACTCACATAAAATCCATTCGTTTTCCCATAGTCTTCATCTGTTATTGAATCGACAACCAAATAATCCATTGAGACATCTAAGGCTTCTGCTATTTTTTTTATTGTTGATAACTTTGTGTTTTCATACCCCTTTTTGTAGAACGTGTCAATTGTTGTATAGGGAACGCCAGATAAGTTAGATAGCTTGCGTTTGTTGATTCCAAGTTTATTCATCATGAAATCTAATTTGTCCAAAAAATCCAAAATGTTCACCCCCTTTATTGATTTAGAGTTTAACATAACGGCATTAAAGAGTCAAGAAAAAAAATTCGGTGCGCCGTAAAAAAATGCTTGACATATACGGCTCACCGTGGTATTATACAATTACGTTACGGCATACCGTAAGTTTTGATTGGAGGTGATTATGAATGGCACTTAAATTAAAAAGAGTCCTTGAGAGTAGGGGCGTGTCCCTTAAAGAATACTCTTGCCTTCTCGGAATTTCGGAAAAGACCCTTTACAACAAGCTCATGGGATTTACCGAATTTACAATCGGAGAGTTCCAAAAACTCAAAACTGTCCTTCCCGAGTATGACGTGTTGTACCTCATATCGCAGGACATGGAGCGGGACAGCGCGTAAAAAAGGCCGCCCAGCGGGGCGGCGAAGGGAGATGAACAGGATGAGCAAAGAGAAAATGGAGAAAGCCGTATGCGATGCGGCGAGTGGTGAAGCGTGTCGGGACAATAGGGTGCAAGAATACGCTTCAATCAGGTATATCGTCAGCACCGACAGCAAACTGATGGCATTCAACAGCAATGTCGAAATCCGGGTTGACTTTACCAGCATTCCGGCATATCAGCGGAGCTTGATCGAGGATGAGGTCTGCAAGCTGACCGACTTAATTGCGGACATCATCAAAAAAGAAGAAACCGCCAGCGGCAACTGACGGTTTCGGGAACGGTTACTGATTCTGTTCCAGTTCTGCAATGATGGCATTGAGAACATTGGCGGTATTTTCGACAACTCGCCTGACATCACTTACAGTACATGGCTCAGAATAATTTGCACTGGATGGGTTTGAGCGAAGCCGAAATTGATTGACAAGTTCATACAGGCTATCAATATCAAGCACAATCCATCATTCCTTCCTCCATGTGTACTCAGTCCTGGCGGGGACCTGTACCATGATTTTACAGTAATTTACAGTAAATGTCAACAAGGGAGGAACGCATCATGCTGGATCACTACACTGCCTACGAAGCGGCAGAGGTTTTCGGGGTCAATATCCGAACCATCTACAACTGGACTCGGAGCGGGAAACTCAGGGCAGTCAAAATCGGAAAACGCTGGTATATCTCAAAAGGGGCCGTCAAGAACCTGCTGGATCATGGCGACGCAAATCAGAGTAGATGACCCTTTTTGCCGAACAATAAGCCCGCCCGAAAGCGTAAAAAGGCCGCCCGGAGCGGGCGGCGAGAGGAGAAAGAGATGAACATGAAGCAACAAATCCAAGATAAATATCTGGAGCGGCTCCGGCGGGAGCGGCAGACCGTGACGCTGATCACCACCAACGGCTATCAGGCCCGGGGGAAAATCATCGGTCACGATCAGTACATCGTGGTACTCGATGGTCGGGACGGTCAGCAGCTGACCTACAAGCACGCGATCAGCACCATCGTACCGGAGCGGCCGGTGACGCTGGGAGAGGAGGGGTAATATGCGGCCCAAGCGGATCAACAAGCCTCTGCGTCAGATCCACGACATATCCGAGCTGCCCGTGGTGTGCGACTGCGCCGAAGCCGGGCTGTTGCTGCGGGTCTACCCCGAGACGGTCGCCAAGATGGCGCGGAACGGCGTTCTCCCTGGCGTCAAAGTCGGCCAGTCCTGGCGCTTTCGGCGGGACGATCTGGCCGCCTACCTGGACAAGCTCTTCGACGTCGGGGAGGCGGCACCCCAATAATTTCAATCCACGCCACGCCTGATGCTGGCACATCGGGCGGGGTCACACAACTACAAGAGGCCGCACACCTATTATCAAATGTGGCGTAAAACCCCTGCCTTTAGGCAGCGAGGTGAGTTCTTGCGATGGAATACAGCTATAAATTCCGCATTTACCCGAATACGGCGCAGATACAGCAGATACAAAGAACTTTTGGCTGCTGTCGGTTTGTCTGGAACCGCTATC
>CANDKT010000101.1 GCA_947385365.1 uncultured Bacillota bacterium
CAACTACACACCCCAAGACACTCTTTCCCTACACGACGCTCTTCCGATCTTATGGGGGCGTTAGCCCCCGTGCTGGCCTTCACCGGCGTGGTGCTGATGGTCTTCGTCAAACGACCCAAAATGCAGCACTTCGGCCAGATCTTGGCCGGACTCGGCCTCCTCTTCCTCGCTATGGACATGATGAGCGCCGCAATGGCTCCCCTGCGGGACAACCCCGGCTTTCTGCGGCTCATGTCCTCCTTCTCCAACCCCCTGCTGGGCATCGCCGCCGGAGCCCTGTTTACCGCCGTCATCCAGTCCTCCTCCGCCTCCGTGGGCGTACTCCAGACGCTGGCAGGCAACGGCGCGGTCAGCCTGGGCAGCGCAGCCTACGTGCTGTTCGGGCAGAACATCGGCACCTGCATCACCGCCGTCATGGCCTCCGCCGGAGCGGGCCGGAACGCAAAACGGGCCACCCTCATCCACCTGATGTTCAACGTCATCGGCACCGCTATCTTCACGCTGCTCTGTATGTCTTTCCCCCTGACCAGATGGATCGAATCCCTCCTCCCCGGCCAGCCCCAGGCGCAAATCGCCTCCATGCATATGCTTTTTAACGTGACCACTACCCTGTTTCTGCTGCCCCTCGGGACCCTTCTGGCTCGACTGGCTGTCCGCATCCTGCCGGACGGACCGGAATCCGCCGAACCTGCGGAACAGATGTCGCTCCTCTACCTGACGCCGGTGCCCGCCAGCGGAAAAGAGGGCGGTTTGGGCCTGTCCGCCATCGCCGAGGACCAACTGCGCCGGGAACTGTACCGTATGCTCCTCATGGCCCGGGACAACGTCGCCGAAAGTTTCCGCGCCGTGCTGAGCCGCGACCCGGAACGCTTGCCCGATGTGGAACGCCGGGAAGAGTACGTGGACTTCCTGAACCGCGAGATCTCCCACCATATCTCCCAGCTCATCACCGCGGAAACGAATGAACAGGGTTCCGCCATCGTCAGCGGGTTCTTCTCCATCACTGGGAACATCGAACGCATCAGCGACCACGCCGATAACTTAGCCGGTTACACCCGCCTGCTGGACCAGAAGGATATCCACTTCTCCCAGGCCGCCCAGGAGGAGATCTCCGCCATGCGCGACGCCTCCCTGACCGCCATCGCCGCCTTGCTCCGGCCCCGGACCGGCGTGCAGGAACGTTTGGTCCAAGTCGCCCAGCTGGAACAGCGCATCGACGACATGACCAGCCAGTTCCGCCGCGCGCAGCTCAAACGGATGAAATCCGGCTCGTGCAGCGAGGAAGCCTGCATCCTCTACGCCGAACTGCTCACCGACTTCGAGCGCATCGGCGACCACGTCCTGAACATCGCCCAGGAGCTGGCCCAGGCCGGGACCAGCTTGTGCAGCGAGGCTTGACGAACCCCGCCGTTTCCGGTATGATGAGAAAAAACAGAGGAGTGGTTCCCATGACCTATCAGGAGATCCTTCAAACCGCCCGGTCCTGCATCGGACCTTACTGCAAAGCCTGCCCCGTCTGCGACGGCCGCGCCTGCGGAAACACTATGCCCGGCCCCGGCGCGAAAGGCTCCGGGACCGTCGCCCGGCGCAACTACGAAGCCTGGCAGAACGTCCGGCTCAATATGGACACCATCTGCCAGAACCGCCCCGCCGACACCAGCTTCACCCTGTTCGGTCAAACTTACGCCCTGCCCGTCTTCGCCGGTCCCGTGGGCGCGGTGAAGCTCCACTACGGCGACAAGTTCACCGACTTGGAATACAACGATATCCTCGTCCCCGCCTGCGTCCAGGCCGGCATCGCCGCCTTCACCGGCGACGGCACCGACCCCGCCGTCTTCACCGCCGCCGCCAAGGCTATCGGCGACAACGGCGGACGCGGTATCCCTACCGTGAAGCCTTGGGACCGCGACACCATCTTCGCCAAACTGGACCAGGCGAAAGCCTCCGGCGCACGGATGTTCGCGATGGACATCGACGCCGCCGGTCTGCCCTTCCTCAAGGGCCTGAATCCCCCTGCCGGTTCCAAGACCGTCGCCGAACTGCGCGAAGTCATCGAATACGCCGGCGTCCCCTTCCTCCTCAAGGGCATCATGACCGTCAAAGGCGCACGCAAAGCTCTGGAAACCGGCGCCGCCGGTATCGTGGTCTCCAACCACGGCGGACGCGTGCAGGACGGCGTCCCCGCTACCGCCGAGGTCCTGCCCGCCATCGCCCAAGCCGTCAAAGGTCAGATGACCATCTTCGTGGACGGCGGTATCCGCTCCGGGACCGACGTGTGTAAAGCGTTAGCTCTCGGCGCGGACGCCTGCATTTTAGCCCGGCCCTACGTCACCGCCGTCTACGGCGGCGGCGCGGAAGGCGTTCAGGTCCTCACCAGCAAGCTCAAAGCTGAGCTGAGCGACACCATGACGATGTGCGGCGTCCACTCCCTGGCCGAGATCGACCGCGACCTGATCTTCTGACCTCTTCCCTATACATCCCAAAACTCCCCCGGACGGAAAACCGCTTCCATCCAGGGGAGTTTTCATTTTATCCCAGTTTAAAGAAACTTTTTCTCCGGTTTGTCGCACTCAGCCCAGGTACAGGCCGTAGAAGCCTACCAGCGCAAGGGCCATCAGGCCGCCTGTGATAAACAGAATAGGCGTGCCGCGGAAGCACTTGGGGCAGCTGTCAAAGCCCACCTCCTTGCGCAGGCTGGCAAAGCACACCATCACTACCGTAGCTCCAATACCGCCGAACAGCGCGAACACCAACGCTTCGCCTAAGCCGTAGCTCCTCTGCGATGCCAGCAGCACCGCCCCGAACGCTGCGCAGTTGGCGGGTACCGACTCCAAGTGGCCGTCGACCCGCCGGGACAGTTCCGGCAGACACACGCGTAAAAACCGCCGCAGCCCCGCCGTCAGCGTCAGGACGAGCAGCGTCAAAAACAGGACCCGAAACTCCTCCCAGCCGAACTGGGTCAGAATAAAGTAGTCGCAGAGCCAGGACAGCAACGCCGCCAACACCATCACTGCCGTCAGGCAGTAACCGGTCCGCAACGCCTCCTTCGGCTCCTCGTAGGCCCGTGGCCGAGCCCCTATGCCCAGGCAGCTGACCAGCACAAAATTTTCCGACAGCAGCGCGGCCAACGCTACGCCTGCCATATCTAACGCACCCATAACGTCTCCTTCCCGAAAGGACCCGCGGACCTGCGCTCACACATCCCCGTCCACATAGTCCACCACTCCTTCCGTATCCAGATTGGCCACGATAGCCAACGCCCGGTTGACTCCCGCCGTGATCGCGCGGGACGTGGCAGTCGCTCCGCTCACCGCGTCCACCGCGTTGTCCCCCGAGGTCCGCAGCGTGCCGGACCGCCCGATATAACGGCTCAACGCCGTTTCCGTCATGGCGTGGACGCCTACATTCGCGGTCTCGTTGTGGTTCACCACCGCTACACCGGTGACTTGACCGTTGAGGTCCACCCCCACTTCCAAGGTAATCACACCCCCGAAGCCTTGCGCCTGAACCTCCACGCAATAGCCCATCAGAACGCTGTCGCTGCTGTAACCCGCCGTGATGGACAACGCTCCGGAGGCGCGGTACGGGGTCTCCGACCGGAACGCCGCGCTGGGCATCACTTGCAGCAACCGTTCCTGTTGACGCTCCTCCTCCGCCCGGATCGCCTCCGGGCCGGTCAGGTAGGAAACGCCTGAGATCACCGCCCCTGTGACCAGGATCACCGCGCCTAAGTAGGCCAGATTTTTCCCCGCCGCGCGAAGCTGATCCAAATGCTCCTCTCCGGGCATCTTGCCGTTCCGGAATACGTGCAGCTCCGGACGGACGAAGCGGACCGGCGCGAGATACGCCCGCGCCTGCGCCAGCCAGCTTTGAAACGTCGCGAACCGCCCCGTGCCGAACCGCCGGGGCATCCCAACCCGATCCAGCAGCCAGACACAACAGTTCATCGTCAAAATAGCCCAGCCTACCCCCTCCGGGTAGGAGCTGTGATAGCGCAGCAGCATCGTCAGCCCGCCGCAGCCGATTCCAAAGAGGACCTGTCCCCAAGGGGTGACGGGAGACGTCACCGGGTCCGTCGCCAGGAAAAACGCGCCCATCAGCACCCCGCCGCTGAGCAGCTGCGCGCTCACCCACATCCACGCCCCGGCGTCCCCGTGGGGAAACAGCAAGGCCAACACCGCCGCGGTCCCTAAATAAGCCAGAGGAATCCTCGGCGAGATGACCCGCCGAAGCATGAGGTACAGCCCACCCATCAGCAACATCAGAGAGGATACCTCCCCGATACAGCCGCCCTGCTGGCCCAGCAACAGCTGAAACAAACTCTGCGGGGGCAGCTGGCCCTCGTGCAGGTAGGACATCGGCGTCGCCGCCGACACCGCGTCCGCGCCCCATAGCGGCAGACGGCGGAGCGGCTGCGGCCAGGTGGTCATCAGCATCGGGAACGTCGCCAACAGCATCCGTCCACCCAGCGCGGGGTTCATGAAATTCCGCCCCATTCCTCCGTAAAACTGCTTGACCACGAGAATCGCGAAGGCTCCGCCCAGCACCGGCGACCAGTAGGGCGCGGAAGCCGGTAAGCTCATCGCCAGCAGCATCCCGGTGACGCAGGCGGACAAGTCGCCTATGGCAAGCGGCTGACGGCTCAGACGGCAATAGAGCGTCTCCGACAGGACGCACGCGGCAATGGAAATCGCCGTCAACGCCAGGACCCGTATGCCAAAGAGGAACACCGCCATGCCTAACGCGGGCAGCAAGGCGATCATCACATCCGCCATCATCGCGGCGGTGGTGCCCGGCTGGCCTACCTGAGGCGGTAAACGAAGCGAACGTACCGGTCCCATCACTGCGCCCCTCCTCTCTCAACGCTCTGCCTTGCCTGCCGGACCTGCTCAAGTAGCGGGATACGGGCCGGGCATATGTAGGAACAACAGCCGCATTCCATGCAGTCCTCCGGATGGAGCGCGGGCAATTTGTCCCACTCCTCCCGCTGGAGCGCACGGTGAATAAACGACGGAGCCAGGTGCATCGGACAAGCCGACACACACTTGCCGCAGCGGATACAGATGGACTCCGGACGGGGGCGGCGCAGTTCCCAGCTGTTCAGGCAGATCAGCGCGTTGGTGCTTTTGATGACCGGAGCTTCTAAATCGCTCACGGGCGTCCCCATCATAGGCCCGCCCAACAGGATCAGTTCCGCCTGTTCCCGCAAGCCCCCCGCCGACTCCAACAGACAGCGCAGCGGGGTCCCGACCGGTACCCACAGGTTCCGAGGCCGCGCCACCGCGCCTCCGGCCACCGTGACCACCCTATGGGTCAACGCCCGGCCTCGGGCCAACGCCTCCTGGACCGCGAAGACCGTGGCTACGTTCAGCACCAGACAGCCTACGTCCAACGGGAGCTTCGAACCGAAGACCTCCCGGCCCGTGACGGTCTGAACGATCTGCTTCTCCGCGCCCAGAGGGTACCGTGTGCCTGCCGTACACAGCTCCACCTTCGCGTTGCGGCGGCGCATCCGGCGTTCCACCGCCTCCACAGCGTTGAGCTTGTCCCCTTCCGTGACCACCACCGCCCGGCTGGCTCCCAGACACCGGGCGATCACCTGCGCCCCTTGCAGCACGTGACCGCTGCGTTCCAGCAGCAGACGGTGGTCCGCGGTGACGTATGGCTCGCACTCGGCGGCGTTGACGATGAGCGTGTCGATCTTCCCCGCCGCCTGCCGGAGCTTCAAGGCCGTAGGGTACGCGCCGCCGCCCATGCCTACGATGCCGGTACGCTCGATCAACTGCTCCGCCGTCACCTTCTCCAAGTCCAACGGCGCGGGCCACTGAGGCCACGGCGTGTTTTTGCCGTCGTTCCGTATCACCACGGACAGAAGCCGCCGCCCCCAAGGATGCGCCCGTTCCTCCACCGCCTCCACCACGCCGGAGACGCTGGCATGGACGGACGCGCCTTCCTCCACGCCCCGTGAGAGCGGCTGGCCGACGCATACGCGTTCCCCTTGGCGCACCAGAGAAACCGCATCGCCCGTATGGCTCATGAGCAGCGGAATCACGACCTGTCCCGGCGGCTGTTCCAGCCGCGCGATGGGCTTACGGCGCGTATTTTCTTTATGACCGGCGGGGTAGACCCCGCCGAAAAAGGAATGCTTCATGAATGGACCTCCCCGCGCCGTCCTGCTCCAGCGGCGCGCCTCAAAAGACGATTTTTCTACAAGTATCTATCATAATCCAACTTTCCCTTTCTGTCCAGCCCCATTCCAGAAGAAATTCCGCTCCATTCTTCACAAAAAGAAAGCCGCTCCCGTTTTTGAGAGTAGCTTTTTTCTCCCCTTTGTGCGGAGCATCGAGTCTTACAGACCACATCACGTGTATGGCCTTGCCGTTGCGCGCCATTATGTTTCCTCGTTTTTTCCGCGACGCTCTTTCCGAAGCAGCAGCCATGCCCCAACAGCCAGAACAACCAGGACGGGCAGGTCCATCAACTCGAACCGCAGGAAAAACGGTCGGGGACCGCCCATGATCTTGAGTCCCACATAGACCGTCAGCAAAGCGGCCAGCCCCGCCGCGCCCAGTCTGCGGGGGAGTTTCCCGCCGTAAGCTAACCAGCCCAGGGCACACCCCGCCGCCGGGGCAATGCACCAGCATAGGAGGAACGCGCCTCCCAAAGCGTCCCAGCCACTGCCTACGAGTCCAGAAAGGTACGCCGCTCCAACCAGCGCCACAAGGCACAGAACGCCAACAGGAAGCCAGCGGGTCCAGCGAACCTTTTCCAGCCGGCACAGCCACAGTTGGAGGCAGAAAGCGGGGACCGCAGAGATGGAAAGCCACAAGACAGCTCGCAGTTCGCTCAGGTCCAGAGGCGCGTCCCAGAAAAACAGGAGAACGTACAATGCGCAGGAGACGAAAAAGCCTGCCAACAGAGCGATATGGTTTCGATTTTTCACGAGAGAAGCCTCCTTCCGTTCCGCCTGACCCTATCGCCGCCTAAGCGGCAAGCCCAGGTCCCAACGCTACATAACCCGTCTCTTCCACGATACGTTGGCCCTGCTCCGAACGTATCCACTCCAAAAAATCCGCTAACTTCTGATCGCGTTCCTCCGGCGCAGGCTGTCCGGTGGGCGACGCCGTGACCGCGTAAAATTCCGAGGAAATAGGGTAACTGCCGTCCCGGATGGTCTCCCGCGTTGGAAACACGCCGTCCAACGATAGAAGCCTGATTTGGTCATTTGCCGCCATTTGGGTGGAGTAGTAGCGGAACGAGTAGCCCAAGGCGTTTTTATAGTTGCGGTAGCTGGCTGTCTGCTGGATGATTTCACCCATGCCGCCGATACGGTCCTCCTTCTCCGGCTCCATCAGCGGCACCTCGCCCATCAAACGTTGGAGCGCAGACTGACTGCCGCTGTTCTCCGCCCGCTGGAACGGACGGATCTTCCAATTTGGTCCGCCTACCTGACTCCAACGGGTGATCTCCCCGGAGTAAATGCTTCGGACCTGCTCCACCGTCAGGCCCTCCACCGGGTTCTTGCTGTTGACGAAAAACACAAAGGCTTCCCGCCCAATCGGGGTCAGGTGCAGCTCAATCCCTGCCGCTTCCGCCTCCTCCCGCTGCGCCTGAGACGGCGCCGCAACAAAAATCACGTCCACGTCCCGGTCGATCAGACGCTGGTACGCGCCTACCGTGTTGGTGCAAGCCACCAGACCAATCTCCCCGTGGTCGTTGCGTATCGGGTACGCCCCTTCCGGGTAGACCGCCTGGACAAACGCCGCATAGACCGGATACAACGCGGTCGCTCCGTCTATGGAAGGCAGCAGATACCCGGACAATTGGAGACTGGCTTCCTCCTCCAAACGTACCGCCTTGGTGTCCGGGACGTTCGGCTCGTACTCCCGGAGTATCAAATCCCGGTCGTCTACGGTGGGAATGCTGTCCCGCCAGACGCCATGCCCCACATAGACCGCGCCGCCTAGGCAGACAATCAGAAAAACAACGCCTACCGCCTGTCTCCCCCGCCGGGGCAACAGGCCGCACAGGACCAACGCCAACGCGACAACTCCGGCCAGCCCCACCACAAAAAAAGCGCGGCTGACATAGAGCGGCGCGGCGGTGCCTAAGGACAATTCCAGCCAGCAGAGCAGCCAGGCAAAACCTGCAACCCCTACGGTCAACACGATAACGATTGCCGCCCGCACCACTTTGACCGCCAGTTCTCTGCGCTTGTTCCCTTCGTTTCTCATGGCATGCCCTCCAATCATCTGAATTTCTCTCATTCTACCCCATAACCGCCCGACACACAATCTTTTTGGGATAAGTGGTCGTTTTTGCCTGACAAACGGCAGGCGGGACCCCACCCCACACCCGTCCAAAACGGGCCGGAACAGAATCCCGCCATCTTTGTCTTTGGGAAAGTTACTTCAAATGCCAGATATCCTGATTGTACTGCGCGATGGTGCGGTCCGAGGAGAAATAGCCCGACTTTGCGATGTTGACCAGCATCTTCTTCGCCCAAGCGCTCCGGTCGCCGTAGTCGCGCAAAACCCGTTCCTTCGCCGTGATATACTCCTCCACGTCCAGCAGTGCCATGAACCAATCCTTACGCTTCATATCCTGCCACAGAGCGGCTAAGCTGGCGGGGTCGCCAATGGCCAGCAGCTCCGGCGAGACCAAAAAGTCCACCAGCCGCTCCACTTCCGGACGGTGATAGTATTCCAGCGGGTCATAGGCCCGGCCATCCGGACGGCCGCCTTTGTACAGGCCAATGACCGTATCGCTGTGCGCGCCGAACGTGTAGATGTTCCCCTCGCCCACCAGCTGAGCGATCTCCACATTGGCCCCGTCCAGCGTGCCTAACGTGACCGCACCGTTGGCCATGAACTTCATATTGCCGGTTCCGCTGGCCTCCTTGGAAGCCAGGGAGATCTGCTCGGAGACGTCGCAGGCAGGGATGAGCGCTTCCGCCCAAGTGACGTTGTAGTTCTCCACCATAGCCAGACGCAGCCAGGGCCGGACTTGCGGGTCGTTCTCGATCAGCTGCTGGAGGCACAGGATCAGGTGGATGATGTGCTTTGCCATCACATAAGCCGGGGCGGCTTTCGCGCCGAAGATGACCGTGACCGGACGCTCCGGGAGACGGCCCGCTTTGATTTCCAAGTACTTGTAGATGACGTAGAGGGCGTTCATCTGCTGGCGCTTGTACTCGTGCAGACGCTTGACCTGGATATCAAACACGGAATGCGGGTCCAGCTCGACGCCCTGCGCGGACCACAGCAGACGGCACAGTTGATCTTTGCTCTTCTGCTTCACTTCCAGCAGGCGGTCCAGGACCGATTCATCCTCTTGGAAAGCCAA
>CANDKT010000102.1 GCA_947385365.1 uncultured Bacillota bacterium
AACTACACATCCCAAGACACTCTTTCCCTACACGACGCTCTTCCGATCTTACCTCATCAAGTGCGTGGGCTACGAGACGGACGAGGCGGGCAACATCACGGAAATCGCCGCGGAATACGACCCCGATAGCCAAGGCGGCAACCCTGCGGACGGCCGGAAGGTCAAAGGCGCCACCATTCATTGGGTGGACGCCGCCACCGCGGTGGAAGCTCAGGTGCGGCTGTATGACAACCTGTTCTCTGACCCCGACCCGGACGGCAGCGACAAGAATTTCCTGGACTGCCTGAACCCCGCTTCCCTGGAAGTGCTGAACGGCTGCAAGCTGGAAGCTTCCCTGGCTTCCGCCCAGCCCAACGACCGCTTCCAGTTCCTGCGCATGGGCTACTTCTGCACCGACAGCAAGGATTCCAAACCCGGCGCGCTGGTGTTTAATCGCTCCGTTGGGTTAAGGGACGGCTTCAAGACAAATTCCTGACAAAAATGCTCTCTATGAGACGGGCGCGGACCTTTTAAGGACACGCCCGTTTCATAGGTTCTTTTTTCCTTACCCCTTAAATTGACCAAGTGGCTTTTCTGTGCTATACTATCCTTAGTACAGAACGAAACGGAGCGTTGCCCTATGCCCAAACAATATACGATCACTCCGCTTAGCCAGCTGCCGCTACGGAACGATTTCATGTTCGGTCAGGTCATGCGCAAAGAGGAAATCTGCAAGCTGTTCCTGGAAGCGTTACTGAATGTGTCCATCCAGCGGATTGAATTTCTCGACCGGCAGAAGGACCTTGCGGACAGTTACACATACCACGGGATACGGCTGGACGTGTACTTGAAAGACGATACAGGCACTGTCTTCAACGTGGAGATCCAGGCGGACCGGCGGGACGACCTGCCCCGACGGGTCCGGTTCTACCAGAGCGGCATCGACCGCAGCGAATTGCCGAAAGGCGCGGATTACGCCAGCCTCTCCGAAAGCTACATCATTTTCGTCTGCGATTTCGATTGCTTCCACATCGGCAAAGCCGTCGGGGAACGAGTTTCCTTCCTGAAAGATACCGATGTTCTCTACGAGGATGGCTCCCACGTGTATTTTCTCAACAGCCACTACACGGAAGCTAACGCCAGCAAGCCTATTTTGGAGTTTTTGGATCTGGTTCGCACAAACGATATGGAGAAGCTGTATGAGACGCCCCTGGGACAGATGACCCGGGACCGGATGCAGGAAGTGCGCAGTGACAGAGAATTGGAGGTGTCGTATATGACCTATGCGCAGAAAATGATGGATGAACGTCGGGTAGGCTACTTGGACGGCTTGGCGGAAGGCCGTGCGGAAGGCCGTGCGGAGGGTCACGAAAAAGGCCGTGAAGAAGAGTTTCTTTCAACTGTGCGTCGGATGCGGCAAGCAGGTTGCGACGATAAGCTCATCGCGCTGAGTACCGGTCGAAGCATCGAAGCCGTTCGTATGGTTCCGGAAAACGCCTAAAATATTCCTCCACTGCCGTTATCAAAAGCCGATTTTACCCTTTCTGGAATCCATTCTTGGGGAAATATGGAAAAATATTCGTTCTGGTTTGTGCAGTTTACCTGTTCAGGTGTAAGCTCTGTTTTTCCTTATTCCCTAAATTGACCAAGTGGTTTTTCTGTGCTATACTATCCTTAGTACAGAATGAAACGGAGCGTTGCCCTATGCCCAAACAATATACGATCACTCCGCTTAGCCAGCTGCCGCTACGGAACGATTTCATGTTCGGTCAGGTCATGCGCAAAGAGGAAATCTGCAAGCTGTTCCTGGAAGCGTTACTGAATGTGTCCATCCAGCGGATTGAATTTCTCGACCGGCAGAAGGACCTTGCGGACAGTTACACATACCACGGGATACGGCTGGACGTGTACTTGAAAGACGATACAGGCACTGTCTTCAACGTGGAGATCCAGGCGGACCGGCGGGACGACCTGCCCCGACGGGTCCGGTTCTACCAGAGCGGCATCGACCGCAGCGAATTGCCGAAAGGCGCGGATTACGCCAGCCTCTCCGAAAGCTACATCATTTTCGTCTGCGATTTCGATTGCTTCCACATCGGCAAAGCCGTCGGGGAACGAGTTTCCTTCCTGAAAGATACCGATGTTCTCTACGAGGATGGCTCCCACGTGTATTTTCTCAACAGCCACTACACGGAAGCTAACGCCAGCAAGCCTATTTTGGAGTTTTTGGATCTGGTTCGCACAAACGATATGGAGAAGCTGTATGAGACGCCCCTGGGACAGATGACCCGGGACCGGATGCAGGAAGTGCGCAGTGACAGAGAATTGGAGGTGTCGTATATGACCTATGCGCAGAAAATGATGGATGAACGTCGGGTAGGCTACTTGGACGGCTTGGCGGAAGGCCGTGCGGAAGGCCGTGCGGAGGGTCACGAAAAAGGCCGTGAAGAAGAGTTTCTTTCAACTGTGCGTCGGATGCGGCAAGCGGGTTTTGACGATAAGCTCATCGCACTGAGTACCGGTCGAAGCATCGAAGCCGTTCGCATGGTTCCGGAAAACACCTGAAGTATCCCTTCACGTAGCGCAGGAGCTGTGTACCGCTTTTTACCTTCGCAGGTCTTGCCCGGTATGTGGCGGCAGGGTTGACCGTTAAGAAAGGTACAATTTCAGAAAAGGTGTGTGCATTTTCCAGAGTTTCTATTGACAAGCGGCGCGTAAGTGTTTAAACTAGGAGTACACAGACGAAAGGAACGGAGAGTACAGTGACCTACAAAGAGGATTTCATTGCGTTCATGGTACGTTCTGGTGTGCTGACTTTCGGGGATTTTGTGACCAAAAGCGGTCGAAAAACGCCGTATTTTGTCAATACTGGGAACTATAAGACCGGTGCGCAAGCCGCGCGGTTAGGCGATTACTACGCCGCCTGCATCCAGGAGAACATGCCTCAAGGGATCGACTGCCTGTTCGGTCCGGCCTATAAGGGGATTCCTTTGGTGGTATCCGCCGCGGCGTCTCTGTACCGCAGTTATGGCCGGGATCTGCCCTACTGCTTCAACCGCAAGGAGTCTAAGGATCACGGCGAAGGCGGCTTTATGGTAGGCTGCAAACCTCAAGACGGGGATCGGGTGGCGATCATCGAAGACGTTGTGACTGCCGGGACCGCTGTGCGGGAATCGATTGAGTTATTTAAACACGTGGCCCAAGTAGAGATGAAAGCGTTGTTCGTCTCTGTGGACCGGATGGAACGCGGAACACGGGACTGCTCCACACTGGACGAACTGCATCAGGACTACGGCATCCAGGTGTTCCCCATCGTCACGGTGCGGGAAGTGATCGCTTTTCTGCACAACAACCCGGTGGATGGGAAAGTCTATATTGACGATGCCATGAAACGAAACATGGAAGGCTATCTGGCCGAGTACGGGGCCAGATAAGCGGAGAACATCATGACGTTTGAGCGATTGGATACGTACTATGAGGACGCGTTGCGCGCCTACATGGAAATCGAAAAGAAGTCCAGCTGTACGCCTACGGCGGCGGATAAACTGGCCGCGTCCCGGATGGGCTGCAACCATATCGGGGTGTTCCTCACATGGGTGATCCGGCGGAACCTGGAGGGAGATATTCACCGGCAATACGTTGCCCGGGAGTTGGAGCAGGTCCGGCACGGGGAGCTGACAGGCGTAGATTTTTTCCTTCAGTGCTGCGACGGGAAGTTCTGGGACGAGGACGTTCAGCCGGAGCTTGTACCCTTCGTGCAGAAGTACTACTGCGGCGAGGCGTTCTGGAAGGACTACGTGGACTGGGTGCTGGCAAACGGCGGTATCCCAATGGAGTACGTCAGCGACTGGAACGAGTACCTTCAATTTGAGCCGGTGCTGGACGCGGCTTGGGCGGCGTACCGCCGGGAACAGAAATAGAGCGGATTGGATCGGGCCGCGGAAAGGAGACGAGTTCTGTGGCAGACCACAGCGGACACCGGCAGCGGATGAAGGAGGAATTTTTGATCCGCGGCTTGGAAGGCTGGCCGGACCATCGGATTTTGGAGCTGCTGCTCTTCTACGCCATCCCCCAGAAAGACGTGAACGATCTGGCTCACGACCTGGTGGACCGTTTCGACTCGCTGGCAGGCGTGCTGGACGCTTCCGTGGACGAGCTGCTCAAAACGCCCAAAGTCGGCAAGAACACCGCGGTACTGCTCAAGCTCATCAATGCCTTGGGGCAACGCTATCAGGAGCAGCGGGAAGCGTTGGACCCCATCGTCCGCGGGCCGGAGGACGCCGCGAAACTGTTAGCCAGCCGGTTCTACGGCGCGCGGAACGAGATGGTCTATATCCTGGCTATGGATGTCAAACATAAGGCGTTAGGCGTGCGGAAAGTGTCCGAAGGCAGCATCCATGCCGCCGACATCAGCATCCGCCGCATTGTAGACGAGGCGGTGGGCTTACGGGCGGCCGCCCTTTATTTGGCCCATAACCATATCAGCAACCTGGCGTTCCCCTCTGCCGAGGACTGGCAGACCACTGATATCATCCGGAACGCGTTAGCGCCCTTGGGTCTGGATGTGGTGGACCACTTGATCTTTGTGGACGGAGACGTGGTCTCCCTGAAGCAGACGGAGTGGCAGGAAGGCAGGCCGGTTTACAACCTGATTCAATACCGGTAAGGCGGGGGTTATCCCCGCCTTTTTTCGCCGGGTGCGGGAGGGAAGATCTTTTAATTTTTTCGCCAGGTACTTGAAATGGAACACTCGTTCCGCTATAATGGGAGAAGCTGAGTCAAGATCCGTGCGGAGGTGCAGCATATGCCGAAATTTGAAGTCGTGTCCCAATATACCCCCAGCGGCGATCAGCCTGAAGCGATCCAGGCGTTGGCCGAGGGAATCGAGCTGGGTCTGGAGGAACAGACCCTGTTGGGTGTGACCGGTTCGGGAAAGACCTTCACGATGGCGAAGGTCATCGAACAAGTCCAGCGGCCTGCTCTGGTTCTGGCGCACAACAAGACCTTGGCGGCTCAATTGTGCGCTGAGTTCCGGGAGTTTTTCCCTAACAACGCGGTGGAGTACTTCGTATCCTACTACGACTACTACCAGCCGGAGGCTTACATTCCCCATACAGATACCTTTATCGAGAAGGATTCCGCAATCAATGAGGAGATCGACCGGCTGCGGCTGTCCGCTACCGCCTCTCTGCTGGAGCGGCGGGACGTGATTGTAGTGTCTTCCGTGTCCTGCATTTACGGGCTGGGGGAACCGGACGACTACGGCAAGATGATGATCTCTCTCCGCGTGGGGGCCGCGCTGGAACGGGACGAGTTGCTGAAACGTCTGGTATCCATCCGCTACGAGCGCAACGACATCGCCTTCGAACGCAATATGTTCCGGGTCCGGGGAGATACCGTGGAGGTCTGGCCCGCCTACTGGAAGGACACCGCGCTCCGGGTGGAGTTCTTCGGCGACGAGATCGACCGCATTTCTGAAATCAATGTGGTAACGGGCGCGCCCATCCGGCGGCTTCAGAACATCCCGGTCTGGCCGGCGAACCACTACGTCACGCCCAAGGAAAAAATGGACGCGGCAGTCCAGGAAATCTACCGGGAGATGGAAGCGCGGGTCGCGTTTTTCGAGGAGGAAGGCAAACTCATAGAGGCGCAGCGTATCAAACAACGCACGATGTATGACATCGAGATGATACAGGAGTTGGGGTACTGCTCCGGTATTGAGAACTACTCCCGTATTATCGGGGGACGGCCGGTGGGTTCGCCGCCGAACACGCTGTTGGACTATTTTCCGAAGGATTTTGTGCTGTTTGTGGACGAGAGCCACGTCACGCTGCCGCAGGTCCGGGCGATGTACAACGGCGACCGGGCCAGGAAAACGACGTTAGTGGACTACGGTTTCCGGCTGCCCAGCGCGTTTGACAACCGGCCCCTGAAATTCGAGGAGTTCGCGAAACGTATCCATCAGGTGATCTACGTCTCCGCCACCCCAGGGGAGTATGAACGTACCCGTTCCGGGCAGGTCGTGGAACAGGTCATTCGGCCTACCGGTCTGCTGGACCCTGTGGTCGAGGTCCGCCCGGTGGAAGGGCAGATCGACGACCTCATCGGCGAGATCAACACCCGCACGGCTCGGAATGAGCGTGTCCTTGTGACGACCCTGACCAAGCGGATGGCGGAGGACCTGACCACTTACCTGCAAGGCGCGGGCATCAAGGTCCGCTATATGCACCACGACATCGACGCAATGGAACGAATGGAGATCATTCGGGACTTGCGTTTAGGGGTGTTCCATGTTCTGGTGGGCATCAACCTGTTGCGGGAAGGTTTGGATTTGCCGGAGGTCTCTCTGGTGGCCATCCTGGACGCGGACAAGGAGGGGTTCCTGCGTTCGGAGACGTCCCTGATTCAGACGATTGGCCGGGCCGCCCGGAACGCGGAGGGTATGGTAGTCATGTACGCCGACACGGTGACGCCCTCCATGCAGCGGGCTATCGACGAGACCGCACGCCGTCGGGAGAAACAGGCCGCTTTCAACCAGGCCCACGGGATTGTACCCAAGACGATTATCAAATCGGTCCGCAATCTTCTGGACCTGGACGCGCAAGACGGCGCAGATACTGTGGAACGCCGGGGCGAGGTACAAGGTCTGACGAAACAGCAAAAGGCGGAGCGGATTGCCAAACTGGAGAAGGAGATGCGCGAGGCCGCCAAAATGCTGGAATTTGAACTTGCCGCCGCGCTCCGTGACCAGATCATCGAACTGCGCGGCAAGTAGGCAAAAAACGATGAAACAATACATATCGTATGGATACATTCTGCTGGCGGGCATATTATGGGGGTTGATTGGTCTGTTCAACCGGCATTTGGCGGCGGAAGGATTGGCTCCGGCTTCTATCGTGCTGCTTCGGAATGTAGGGGGATTTTTGGTATTAGGGCTGGTGTTTCTGCTCTTTGACCGTTCCGTGTTTCGGGTCCAGCCGCGGCATTTGCCTTTGTTCTTTGGCACAGGAGTGATTAGCGTTCTGCTGTTCACGCTGTGTTACTTTACCTGCCAGCAACACGCCTCCCTAGCCGTGGCGGCTATTTTGCTCTACACCTCTCCCACTTTTGTGGTAGTCTTGTCAGCCGTACTTTGGCGGGACAAAATTACCAAAAACAAAGCGGCGGCGCTGGTGATTACCTTTCTGGGGTGTTCTTTTGTCAGCGGCGTCTGGAACGGCGGGACGGAGATGACCTTGAGCGGATTCCTGCTTGGAATCGGAAGCGGGTTTTTCTACGCATTGTATTCGATTTTCGGGCGGTACGCTCTGGCCCACTACCCGCCGTTTACAGTGACGCTGTACACGTTTCTGTTCGCCGGAGCCGGAGCCTTGGCGGTGTGTCCGGTAAGGGAGACGATACAGGCATTGACATCCCCGCTCCTGTGTTTGCTGGGTGTAGGGCTGGTATTGGTGTCGACGGTACTGCCGTACCTGCTCTACACAAAGGGATTGGCTGAGGTGGACAGCGGCAAAGCCGCTATCCTAGCCAGCGTGGAACCGGTGACGGCGGCGTTGGTTGGCGTAGCCGCCTTTGGCGAACCGATGACGCCTATGGTCCTATTAGGACTGGGTTGCGTTCTGCTGTCCATCTACATTTTGAGGTGATTTTATGTCCAAACAGCCGGAAAAGACCAACGTCATGCGGGTCCTGGAACAGAAAAAGATCCCTTACGTTTCCCACGCGTATGACGCGGGGGCCGGGATAGACGGGGCGTCTGTGGCCCGTCAGCTGGGACAGGACCCGGAGACGGTATTTAAGACGCTGGTCGCCCGCGGGGCTTCCGGGGGGCTGTATGTGTTCGACATCCCCGTGGAGGAGAGCCTGGACCTGAAAAAAGCGGCGAAGGCGGTGGGTGAAAAATCCGTCGCGATGATCCATCAAAAGGAACTGCTTCCGCTGACGGGCTACATCCACGGCGGCTGTTCGCCGGTCGGGATGAAGAAGCAATACCCTACGGTATTTCACGAGACGGCGGAGATTTTAGACACCATTCTGGTGTCGGCAGGGAAAGTAGGCGTTCAGGTGGAGCTGGAACCGGCGGCGTTGATTGCGCTAGTGGGAGGAACGACCGCCGATTTGACGGTTTGATTTGAAAAGGAGGAGCTTATGTCTTGGAATGGGAAGCGGAACAGGATGTCCCTATATCAAACGGGGCTGTTGGCGGTGCTGACGGCGATGATTTTAGGCTTCGGCATTGCGTCCGTAGCGTCCGGAATGCGGAAGGGTATCGTTTACGGGGACAGTTTGCTTTACGTCTCGGAGGAAGACGGAGTGGTACGCTACACTGGGCGGTTAGATGGGGAACCGGCGGAGTTTACGGTCCGGTCTGACGGCGTGGTGGAGTACCGCTGGGGTGAATTTCGCTACGGACCGTACACGGTCGTGGAGGATTCCAGCGCGATTCCCGACGGGATGTCCGACAGCGGTCCAGGTTTCGAGATACGCCGGGAGGACGAAATATTATTTCGCGGTATCGGCTACGGAACGAAGAAGGAGAACTTAGTTTTGGTTACGGAGAACGGCGAGCATCTGTTCCCCGGCGGAAACATGTCTATCTCGGTGGGCGGGGACACAAAAGTATACACGCTGGACGGGCGGGAGCTGGATCTTGAGGAGAGCCACGAACCGAGTTTGAACCTTCTGCTGTGGCTGGTCCGGGGTCCGGAGCTGAGCCATCGAGGTAGTTTCGGGGCGTATCTGCTGGTGACGCTGCTGGCGGCGGTGAATATTCTGGCAATCTGCTGTCCGGAGTGGATGTTCCGGCTGGGCCTGCTCGGACACGTCAAGAACCCGGAAGCGGCGGAGCCGGCCGATTTTTACCTGTCCTACACGCGGTTCTTCTGGGCTGCGCTGACCGTTTTGATTGCCGTCCTCTATTGGCTCGCTGTGCGGCAGATCGTCTGAGAGGAGCGTTAGCATGAATTACCCTTGTCCCTGCTGTGGGAACCTGACGGCCCGCTATCCCCGGAAAAACGCCGTGGCGGATATCTGCCCGGTGTGTTTTTGGGAGAATGATGTATTTTCGCCCGGTGAGGACGAACCCAGCGATGAGAATCATGGTATGACGTTGCGTCAGGGCCGGGAGGCTTACAAGCGATTGGGCGCGGTGCGGGAGGATTTTTTACGTTTCGTGCGTCCGGCCTCGCCGGAAGAACTTCCGCCTGACATACCGGATACGATCCGCTTAGCGGAGAAGCGGGATTTTCCTGGCATTTATCAGCTGGTCAAAACCGCGTTTCAGACCGCGAAGGTGTCTGATGGGCGGGAACAGGATTTTGTGGAGGAGCTGCGGGCCAGAAAAGGCGTGCGCCAGA
>CANDKT010000103.1 GCA_947385365.1 uncultured Bacillota bacterium
GGCCGTGCCGCGGTACCTTCCGGCGCTTCCACCGGTATCTACGAGGCGTGCGAGCTGCGCGACGGCGATAAGAGCCGCTACCTGGGCAAGGGCGTCCTCAAGGCCGTGGAGAGCGTGAACACCGAGATCGCCGAGGCCCTGCGCGGCGTCAACGCCTTGGACCAGACCGCTATCGACAAGCTGCTCATCGAGCTGGACGGCACCAAAAATAAGGACCGCCTGGGCGCGAACGCTATCCTAGGCGCGTCCCTGGCCTGCGCCAAAGCCGCTGCTGCTGCTCTGGGCGTCAGCCTGTACAACTATATCGGCGGCGTGAACGCCAAACAGCTCCCCGTCCCCATGATGAACATCCTCAACGGCGGCGCGCACGCTACCAATAACGTGGAGATCCAGGAGTTCATGATTATGCCCGTCTCCGCGCCCTCCTTCCGCGAGGCTCTGCGCCGCTGCGCCGAGGTCTTCCACACCCTCAAGACCGTCCTGAAAGAGAACGGCACCCCCGCCGCTGGCGTGGGCGACGAGGGCGGTTACGCCCCCAACCTCAAGAAGGACGAGGACGCTCTGAAAGTCATCGTGGAAGCCATCGAAAAGGCCGGCTACAAGCCCGGCGAGGACTTCCGTATCGCCATCGACGCCGCGTCTTCCGAGTGGTGGGACGAGGAGTCCAAGAGCTATATCCAGCCCAAGTCCGGCAAGAAGCTCACCCAGCAGCAGTTGGTGAATATGTGGAAGAAGTTCGCCGACACCTACCCCATCATCTCCCTGGAAGACGGCATGGCGGAGACCGACTGGGAAGGTTGGGCTATGCTGACCAAGGCCATCGGCGACCGCGTGCAGTTGGTAGGCGACGACCTGTTCGTCACCAATGTGGAGCGGCTGTCCACTGGTATTGAGAAGAAGGTCGCCAACGCGATTCTGATTAAGGTGAACCAGATCGGCACCTTGACCGAGACCCTGGACGCCATTCAGATGGCGAACCGCGCGGGCTACACCGCGATTGTCTCCCACCGCTCCGGCGAGACCGAGGACGCCACCATCGCGGACATCGCCGTGGCGTTGAATGCGGGTCAGATCAAGACCGGCGCGCCCAGCCGCACGGACCGCGTAGCGAAGTACAACCAGCTGCTCCGCATCGAGGAGGAACTGGGCGACGTGGCGCAGTACCCCGGCATGAAGGCGTTCTTCAACCTGCGCTGATCCCCGAGTAAACCGACCGCGCCGCCCTTATGGGCGGCGCGGTTTTTTGTTCAGTCGTCGATTTCGTAATCCAGAATCGCGCCGGTGACGCCATCAATTTTGTATTCGTACTCCGTGTCGCCGACCTCGAACTCCACCTCGTACTCCAGCCGTCCGTCGTCCCAATCCTGTTCCACTTTCATCTTCCGGGTGTCCGCTTCTGAGACGCTGGCGTGGCCTAACGCCGCTGCTTTCGCCGCTGCTTCGCCGATGTCCGCGGGGCTGGCGGAAGTGCTGGCCGTACTGGTGGTACTGGCGGAGGCGGTTCTGGACGCGCCGTGATGTCCGCCGTGATGGTGTTCACTGTGGTGGTAGGTCTCGTGGCAGTGTTCCAGGACTGCGCCGTCACATAGGCCGATCTCGTACCGGTAGCAGGTATCGCCGCACATGAACTCCACCTTGTAGCACTCCGCGCGGCCGTCATCGTAGCTCAGCCAGCTGTTGCAGTAGGAGGTGTCGCTCATGCGGCAGTTCGCGTGGGAGAGGGCGTACTGTCGGGCGGCTTCTTCTCCGATGTAGGCGGCGCTGTCCGTGTCGGAGGAAACAGGCGTGTGGTCTTCCTGTTCCTGTTTCAGGATCGTGCCGTCCGCGCCGTCGATGACGTACTCGTACTCCACCTCGCCGCACCAGAACTCGATCTCATACTCCAAGCACCCGTCGTCCCAATCCCAATCTGTTTTCAGGTTGGTGATCTGGGAAGCGTTCAGTCCCGCGTGGTTCAGAGCTACGGTCTTAGCGGCCTCCAGGCCGATGTCCGCGGGTGTCGTCGGGGTTTCTGGGGCGACTGGTGTGGTTGGCGTCGTCGGGGTTTCCGGGGCGACTGGTGTGGTTGGCGTCGTCGGGGTTTCTGGGGTGACTGGTGTGGTTGGCGTCGTCGGAGTCTCCGGAGTGACCGGTATTGTGGGCGTCTCCGGAACGACCGGCGTAACCGGCGTGGTGGGCGTCGAACCGCTGCCCATACTGCCAGGGGTTTGCGTACCTGTTTGGAGAATATTGGGGAGTCCGCTGAGGACCGCGCCGGAGTAGGCGTCCACCTTATACTTGAAGAGTCCCAAGGTCGGATGGTGCAGTTCCACCTCGTAGCAGGCGGGGGAGTCGTCCAGCTCGGAATCCACCGCGCTGGTCACGGAATCGACCTCCAACGTTCCGGCGTACTGTTCCGCGGCCAGACAAGCCGCTTCGCGTCCGATGGGCATTCCCGGCGCGCCGGTTTCGATCAAGTCTTTCAGTTCCTCCACGGACAGGAGCGCCAGCTTCTCAAATTCCAATCCGCTGTTCAGGGCGATGGCCTGATTGACCAGAGCGGCCTTGCCGGTAGAAATGCTGTTGGCCTGAGCTTGCCGGTCCAGCTCTGTGCCAGCGTCTAAGGTCTGGCTGAGGACGTCGACAGCGGAGGGCTGGTTTTGGAGAAGCCCGCCGACTACGCCGGTCAGTTCCTCCTGGAGCCGCATGGCTCGATTCTGGTCCTTGTCCTCCACTGAGATGAGGATAGCGGAAGAGATATCGCTGAAGTAGCCGTGGCGCACCAGTGCGCCTACGATAGCGTTCACGGCCACGTCCAGTTTCGCGCCTTTCAAGTCGCTGCCGCCGCCCATTTCAGACAGGACCTGCTGCGCGTCCTCGTTGAGGGCTGTGCAGGACAGGACTTTCTCGCCGCGGTTGATTTTCAGTTCGATACTGGGGTTGACGTCCAGGGACACCACGCTGGCGACCGCGCAGGTCTGCTGGTAGAACACGCCGCCGCCTCCGCCCACCAGGGCGAGCGCCAGACAGGCGGCGATCAAGCCGCCCAAGGTCCGGGTTTTAGCCGTCTTTGTCATAGGGATCACGTTTCCTTTCCGCGCCTCACAGCGGGAGAGGACCCCTTCCAGATGATTGGGAGCAGCGTGTTCCAGCGCGTCGCGCAGGCGGCGTTCCAGTTCTTTATCTGTCATGGCGTCCATCTCCTTCCAGCTGAGACCTAAGTTTTTTCAGCGCCCGGTGATATTTTGACAGGACGGTGGCCAGTGGGATATGGAGCAGTCCAGCGATTTCGCGGTGCTTGAGTCCAGCGGCGGCGTGGAGCAGCACGACTTGCCGTTCGGGGTCGCTCAGCGCGGCCAGCGCGTGTTGGAGCAAGTACCGGTCCTCCGGTGGGAGTCCGGCGCATTCCGCAGGAATGGCGTCCCATTCCTCCTCGCTCAGTTCCGCCTGACGTTCCCGCTGACGCAGTTTCATCAGTGCCAAGTTACGGCAGATGGTCAAGATCCAGCCCATTGGCGAACCGGGGCGGTACTGCGGCGCGTTCTCCCAGATACGGACGAACGTATCCTGTGTGATATCTTGCGCGTCGCAGGCGTTTTTGACGTAGGTGAGCGCCAAGCCGTACACCGCAGCCCGGGTATGGTGATACAGTTGGCCCAGCGCCTCCCGGTCTCCGGCGGCTATGCCGGACAGAAGCGAGTCCAACGCTTTCCGCTCCGCCGGTCCGCCGGATTCGATTGTCAGCAATGCTGGTTGGAACAGCATAGGCCATTTCTCCTGTCATCTATGGAATGCGCGGGCGGGAAGTTTTATTGCATGGGGAAGGAAAAAATTTTTCGATTGGGGTTTCTTATGCTTAGTGTACCACATTTGCCCGCGAACTTCAACCGGGCTGTTGGCTGGAAGTCCTGGTCCGTTGTATAAAAGCGGACTCTCCCCCGAAGGGGGAGAGTCCCAAAAGTAGAAGCGGTCATAATTCTCTGGTGTATGTGCAGTCCGGGTAGCCGCTGCACCCGAGGAAGGTCCCATGTTTATCCTTCTGCTTCGTCAAGGGCCTGCCGCATACTGGGCAGCGGCTGCCGGTTCGGATATCCTGCACCTGCTGGATATGACGCGCCTTGACCGCCGCGTCCGCCGCGCTCCACTCTGAGAGCCGCGCGCAAATTTGCGCCAGCTGGTTTGACGTGAAGACAGGCCGCCGGGAGGCTAGGACTTTCGCAAGAAACCACGCCAAGTCTCTCCGGTTGCACAGAACGAAATCTTTTCCTGTCCGCAGGGATACCTCGGTCAGGTCCGTCCGGTTCTCGAACACCACGAAGGAAAAGACCGTGCTGTTTGAGACGCGGAGTGCCCGAGCGAGGTGGAGGCAGTGGTTTTTATTCTGGCGGATGGGGTTGTAGAAGGCGTTTTCCGTATTGCCTAGGATCTGCGTCCAGTTCAACTGTTCCGGCGTACCGGATATCGTGCCCCCATACGCCTTGCTTTCAAACACGAAGACGCCTCTGGGTTCGACCAGCACGAGGTCAAGTTCTGTGGTCCCGCCTTTGGTCGGGATGTACGCATTCCGGAAAATCGAAGCGCCCTTCACCCGGTTTCGGAGCAGCGCAGCAATACAGGCTTCGCCCCAGTCTCCTTCGCCTCTGCCGGATAAGTTGTGCAGAAGGCGGGCGATTGGCCCCGGTTCGTCGCGGCGGAGCATTCCCCAAACAGATGCTTTTTCTTTTGGCATAAGGGTCGCCTCCAATGTTCTGCTATCTACGGGATAGGCGGGTATGTTGAGCGGTGACTTGGGAGACGGAGCGGAGCAAAAAGGGGAGAGGTCCGCAGACCTCTCCTTTTTCTCGTAAAATGGCCGTCAAAGCGGCTTCATAGTGGGGAACAGGATGACTTCCCGGATGGAGTCCGCGCCGGTGAGCAGCATGACGCAGCGGTCAATGCCGATGCCTAACCCGCCTGTAGGAGGCATACCGTACTCCAGAGCGGTGAGGAAGTCTTCATCCATCATGCCGGCCTCGTCGTCGCCTTTATCGCGCAGTTCGACCTGTTTTTGGAACCGCTGGCGTTGGTCGATGGGGTCGTTCAGCTCGGAGAAGGCGTTGCCCATCTCGCTGTGACAGATGAACAGCTCGAACCGTTCCGTGAGCCGGGGATCTTTCGGGGAACGCTTGGCCAAGGGGGACACGTCCACCGGGTGCATGGTGATGAAGGTGGGTTGAATCAGTTGGGATTCCACCCGCTGGTCGAAGCACTCATACAGCGCGTTGCCCCAAGTTTTGTCCGCCGTCTCGGGCAGTTCCACGCCGATGCTCTGAGCGGCGGCCACCGCCTCTTCGTCGGAAGAGATTGCCATGAAGTCGATGCCGCAATACTGCTTGACCGCCTCGTGCATAGGCATACGAGGCCAGCCGGGCGTCAAGTCGATATCCTCGCCCTGCCACTGAACCTGGTAGGTACCCAAGATTTTCTGTGCGGCGGAGGACAGCAGGTCCTCGAACAGGTCCATCATGTCGTTGAAGTCGGCGTAAGCCTGGTACAGTTCGATAGTCGTGAACTCCGGGTTATGTTTGGGGTCCATGCCCTCGTTGCGGAAGATGCGGCCGATTTCATACACCCGGTCCATGCCGCCCACAATCAGCCGTTTGAGCGGAAGCTCCGTGGCGATGCGCATATACATATCAATATCTAAGGTGTTGTGATGGGTGATGAAAGGCCGGGCGGTCGCGCCGCCGGAGATGGTGTTCAGAACAGGGGTTTCCACTTCCATGAAGCCCCGTCCGTCCATGAAGTCCCGCACGTGTTTGATAAACTGGGAGCGGATGACGAAGTTGCGTTTGACCTCCGGATTGACGATCAGGTCCACGTAGCGTTGGCGGTAGCGCAGTTCGGTGTTGGTCAACCCGTGGAATTTTTCGGGCAGGGGAAGGAGGGATTTGCTCAACAGGACGGCGCTGACGACTCGAACGGACATCTCGCCCCGCTGCGTGCGGAAGACGACGCCCCGGACGCCTACGATGTCGCCGATATCGTATTTCTTGAAGCGGGCATACTCTGCCTCGTCCATTTCGTCCTTCCGGGCGTAGAGCTGGATACGGCCGGACTTGTCCTGCAAATCGCAGAAGGAGACCTTACCCATGCCGCGTTTGGACATAAGGCGGCCTGCGATGGACACGGTCTGACCTTCGAGGGCGTCGAAGTTAGCTTTGATGTTGGCGGAATCGTTGTCCGTCACGTAGCGGGTGAGCTGGAAGGGATCGTTCCCGCTGTCCTGGAGTTCTTTCAGTTTATCGCGGCGGATCTGGAGCAGCTGAGAGAGGTTCGGCTGTTCTTGAGGGGACTGCTTATTCTGATCGGCCATATGGGACCACTCCTAATTATCTATAGTACAGGATTTTATACTCCACGGGACCGGCGGGGGCGTCTACGATGATATCGTCTCCGGCGTTTTTACCCAGCACGGCGCGGCCGAAGGGGGAATCCTCTGAGATCGTGCCGTTCATAGGGTCGGCCTCCTGGGAGCCGACGATTTTGTAGGTGACTTCCTCGTCGAACTCCTTATCCAGGACGGTGACGATGGAACCCAAGCGGATGTAATCGCCATCGGCGTCGTCCTCTTCGATCAGCACGTAGTTGGCCAGGATATCCTCCAGCCGGGCGATGCTGGCGTAGAGTTTGCCCTGTTCATTTTTTGCCTCGTCGTACTCGCTGTTCTCGGACAGGTCGCCGAAGGAGCGGGCTTCTTTGATGAGGTCGGCGACCTCTCGTTCCCGGACGGTTTTCAGGTAGACCAACTCGTCCTGCAATTCTTTCAATCTCTGGGGGCTCAGCTTATATTCTTTTGCCATAACTGTATTCATACCTTTCAAAAGCGTGTCGGGCAGTACCCGAGCCGCGGGATGACGGATGTGCAAGAAAACCGCAGGTCTGCCCGCTTCTGCCGAAGGCAGCGGAAACAGGGGCAGACCAGTGCAGTGTCAATTATTATAGAAGGTTTTTCATGGGATGTCAAGTGATTTTTAGCTCCGTCTGGCTCAAGCGGCCTCCTTCCCACAGGGCGGCCAGCAGGGGAAGGGAGCGGCTGTCCTCCTGAGCCAAAGCGGGTGCGGTCAAGGTCAGCCCGGCCAGGTCGGGCGACGGGCCGTAGAGTTCCAGGGCGGGTTCTTCCGACCCGGCGGGGCCGGGGGAGAAGCGCAGTGCGACTTCGCCTTGTTCTGCGGGTGGGAGGATAGGGATACCGAACTCCCAACGCAGCCAGGAAGCCAATTCCGCGCCGCCTTGGGGGGCGGCGATGACCAGGCGGCGGACTTGGGGACACAGTGCCGCGGCGGTCCGGAGCATATCCCGACCGGCCCGTGTCCCGCGTAACGCGACGGTGGTTCGACTTGGGTCCAGGCCGCGGTGTTCCAGGGCTTCCAGGGCTAAGGGGACCGATTGGGCGCGCAGGAACGGGCCGAGGTCGATAGGGCGCAGGCCGCAGGCTTCCAGCGCCTCCCAGCGGCGGAATCCGGCGGGGACCAGCGTGCGGGACGCGCCCGCCTTCCAGAGGGAGCGTCCGGCCCGTTGCAAGCGCAGTTCTCCCATCCAGCTGTCCAGTCCGGCTTTCGCCCGCAGCACCGGCAGACCGTACAGTTCTCCGCGCCGCACGGTCCCCCAGCCGCTCCGATCCACTAGGAGCTGTCCGAACATACCGATCCCCCCTGTTCAAGCAGTCTATGCGTTCCGCGTTTGCGGTATGCTTAGGCGGCAAGAAATAAACGCAACGCGCGGGAATCCGCGCGTTGCGTTCCAAAAAATCACTTCTTGCGCTGGGGCGTGCATGAGACAGGCGGTTCTTCCCGAGGTTTGGCCGCAGTTCCAACGTTTCCGGACTCCGCCGCGGCGGGTCGGGAGAAGAAGTAGGTGAGCGGGTAGGTGCCCCACGCGCATTGCAGATATTTTTCGCGCGACGCGCGGCGGAACACGGATTCGGGCAGGTCCAGTTCTTGGGCCACGTCTTCCATGCGAAGCGGGACCAACGCGTTCGGGCCATGATGGAAGAAGGCTTTCTGATGGTCTAGGATGGCCTTAGCGCAGCGCAGCAGGAACGTTTCCCGCAGGGTTACGGCCTGTAGAGCGTCCTGAGCCTGGCACAGCTTGGCGGAGAGGTACTCTTTGACCTGAGGGTCCTGGGACTGTTGAAGGAGCTGCTGGTAATAGGAGTTGATGTGGAAGGGCGGCCAAACTCTGCGCGGGGAACGGATGGCAAAGGAACCGTTTTCCTCTTCCACGGCCACGTCGGGGCGGAGGTAGGGGACCTGTTCGGCGCGCTGGAAGACGGCGCCGGGTCTTGGTTCCAGTTCCCGAATGGTGCGTTCCGCCTCCCGGACCTCTTCGAGGGAGACGTTCAGCTGACCGGCGATGGCCGAATCGTCCCGTTGGGCCAGCAGGTCCAGATGGTGCAGAACGATGTCCAAGGCGGGGCCGGATTGGCCGATGCGGTGGAGTTGGAGCGCCAGGCATTGGGACAAATTTTCCGCGCCCACACCGGCGGGTTCCAAAGTGTGCAGCACATTCAGCGCTTGAGAGAGGCGTTCCACGGGGATGCCGGAGCTTTTGGAAAGTTCCCCCAAAGGGATGCGCAGGTAGCCGTCGTCGTCCAGGCAGGACGTCAGGTAGCGTACTGAACGGACCGTATCGTCATCCAGGCGGCGCTGTTCCAGCTGTCGGGTCACGAAGCTGAGCAGGGTTTCCTCCAAGCCGCCGTCGGTACCCACACGGGCCAGCGGGTCCAGATCCTCGTCGCTGATGGACTGGTAGAAGCGGTTCTGGTGATCGTTGTCTTCCAGCCAGCGCAGGCGGCTGAGCAGATCGCCGTCCGCGGTGCGTTCCGGCGGGGCGGAGACGTACAGTTCCTCGGATTCTTCCGGTTCCACCAAGGGGTTCTCCTGGGCCAGTTCCTGTATGTAAGCGTTCAGTTCCAGCGCGCTGAGCGGCAGCAGTTCGGTAGGGTCGAGCGGATGTTGAGGTGATTGCAGCTTCATGGCGGACTCCTCTCTTTCTCCGTGCTTGTTGCTCCTGACAGGGATGACCAGGAAAAGCGGAGGTTTTTGTCGAATCTAAGAAGATTTTAATTCACAGGGGAGCAAAAGTCAAGGGTTTCTGTTGATTCGTTCCCAGTGTATTCTCCCCCTTCGGGGGGGAGTACAAAAATAGCCCTAAAAAGAGTATTCTCCCCCTCCGGGGGAGAATACTCTTTTTTCACTGGATGTGGGTATGGTTGTTGATGTGGTTTGCGCAGTAGCAGTAATAGCCGTTGCACTTGGAGCAGTAGCGGAAATACATATCGGGGGCGTCCTGAT
>CANDKT010000104.1 GCA_947385365.1 uncultured Bacillota bacterium
AGCTATTTCAATCTGAATGGCGGCGGGGACGTGCTGGATCACCAGCTCCAGATCTTCGCCCAGCGTTTCTGCGAGACGGACGCCGAGTGCTTGCCGACGGGCGAGCTGCTCCGGGTCGAGGGCACGCCGCTGGACTTCCGCACGCCGAAGGCAATCGGCGCAGATTTAGGGGCGGATGACGCGCAGTTGAAGTACGTCGGCGGGTACGACCACAATTACGTACTCAGCGGCGGCCCGGCCGCGGTGCTGTACAGCGCCCGGAGCGGGATTCAGATGACGGTGGAGACGGATCTGCCTGGAATGCAGCTGTACACGTCCAATTTCCTGGACGCCCGCCGGGGAAAGGGCGGCAGTAGGATGGGTCCGCGCAGCGCGGTCTGTTTGGAGACCCAGCTGTTCCCCAACGCCCTGAACTGCTACGCGTTCCCGTCTCCGATCCTGCGCGCCGGGAAGCACCTGCATACGGAGACATCCTTCCATTTCCAGACGGTTTGAGTCCGACGCGGACGTCAGGGGAAAGCGTTCCGGTCTCAGACCGGCCAAGAAAAGAGGTGGAGAAGTTTGAAAATGCTTCTCCACCTCATTTTTGCGGTCTGCGCCTTTTGAGCGATTTCTCACAGCTTTGCCAGAGCCGTCCGCTGCTTTTTCAAAGTGTTGTGGGATTCAGGTGGATGGTAATATGCTTAACATCTAAAAAATGTGCTTCCACATTGTCATGAATGCGTTCTGCAATGGCGTGGGCTTCCCGGAGCGGTAAATTACCATCGACCTGGAGTTCCAACTCGATGTAGGTCTTATTCCCAAACATTCTGGAATGGAGCATATCCACATGCACCACATCCTCCTGTGCGGCGATATAGTCTGTCAGAGCTTTTTCATAGTCTTCCCCGCAGGATGTGTCCAGCATTTTTGTAATGGCGTCTTTCAAAATGTCGTAGGAAACCTTCAAGATAAACAGGCAAATCACAACGCTTGCGATACTGTCCATGACAGGAAATCCGAGCATAGCGCCCGCAATGCCAATCAGCGAGCCAATCGAAGAAAAAGCGTCTGATCTATGGTGCCATGCGTCCGCCATAAACGCCGGGGAGTTCAATACTTTGGCATAGTGCCGGGTGTACCAATACATGGCCTCTTTGGAGATAATTGAAATGATTGCAGCGGCTAATGCAATCATGCTGGGAATGGCCAGGGTCTCATAACTGCCCGCAAAAATTTTTTCAAGCCCCGTCTTACCAATTCCAAGCCCAGTAATCAGAAGAATGATACCCAGCAGAAGCGAGGCAACACATTCAAAACGCTCATGCCCGTAAGGATGCTCTTTGTCTGCTGCCTTTTTAGACAAGCGGACTCCAAGGAACGCAATAAATGTTGCGAAAACATCCGATAGCGAGTGAACCGCATCGGATACCATAGCGCCGGAGTTGCCAACTATTCCGGCGAACAACTTGAATGCAGACAAAGCCACATTTCCTACAATTCCTACCAGTGAGATACGCCGTATCATGCTGGTTTCATTGATGTCCTCTTTGGATGGGATGCTTTCGGTTCGGTTTTCTTCGTTGGTTGTCATAAGATAATCCTCCTGTTCTGCCTGAATGGTGGAAGTGATGATTACTCTTATATTATTGGCACCGTTGAGATGAATCGTTCCAAAAATGTGTAAAAAAACACATCTATGGAACATACAACTGTCCCACAGATGCATTGCGTGCTATCTGTTGCCGCCATTTAGCGGCCCGGCTCTATGACCAAACGTCATCGCCTGCTCAGTTTGTACTGTTGATCTCGCATTCCATACAGAATGTAATGCAGTGCAAAGAGTTTTTTCATCATAACACAGCTTATGCGGTTTGTCAATATCTGTGCAAAAAAGACACGGTAATTTTGTGACAAAAAAGACACGCTTGTCTCACAAATTGCTTTTTCACGTGTCAGCCACTGCTTTTCAAAACACATGACAGGGATAGATAAATGAAATTTTCTTCTCGCAATGGTGAAATTGAACGTCCATTTTTGAGAAGAAAACAGGAACACGATGTGATATTCTCTATGCGAGGTGAAAACTCATAATTCCATGACCCGACCGTGCAGAGGAAAAAACAAACATATGAGGGGAGGACAACTATGCAGTACATAACACATTACACATCTCCTTTAGGTGCGATAACGCTTGCGTCAAACGGAAACGCGATCATCGGGCTTTGGTTTGATGGACAAAGGTATGACCGCAGCATATTGGCTCCCGAATGTCAGGAACGGGACGTTCCCATTTTCGCCGAGGCAGTGAAATGGCTGGATTGCTATTTTGCGGGGAAAGAGCCCGATTTTACGCCCGCGCTCGCCCTTGACTGCTCGACCTTCCGCCGCGAAGTTCTGGAGATACTCATACATATTCCCTATGGGCAAACTATGACTTACGGCGAGATTGCAAAGGAGATTGCCCGAAAACACGGGCTTCAAAAGATGTCGGCACAGGCTGTTGGCGGAGCGGTCGGCTGGAATCCGATTTCACTCATCATCCCCTGCCACAGAGTGGTTGGCACCGGCGGCAGTCTGACGGGCTACGGCGGCGGAGTACAGAGAAAGCTGGCATTACTGAAATTGGAAAAGGTCAACACGGAACCACTGTTTATCCCCAAAAAAGGCACTGCGTTGTAAGAACGGAGGCTTTTCAAAATGGAAATGGTACAATAGAAAGCGCAAGGGAGGGATACACAATGACGGAAGATGAAATGTATGAAGCTGTAGTCAATAACGACGGAAATTACGATGGCCTATTTTTCTATGCAGTCAAGTCCACCGGCATTTTTTGCCGTCCCTCCTGCCAATCCAAAAAGCCGTTGAGGGAAAATGTACGCTTTTTCAAGAACGCCGCTGACGCAAAAGCGGCCGGATTTCGGCCGTGCAAAAGATGCAGAAGCGACCTCTTATCCTACCGCCCTATGGAGAAGATTGCCGAACTTGTGAAACAGCACCTTGACGATTTGTACGAGCAGCAGTCCACATGGAACGACGGCCTGCGAGAACTTGGCCTTTCACAGCGGCGAGTTGTTGAGGTTTTCAAAACCGCCTACGGCATGACGCCAAAGGCGTACATGGACGCTCTGAAATTGAAAGAGGCAAAGCGACTTTTGACCGAAACGGACGATCATGTGATAAACATTGCGGCCTCTGTTGGGTTTGGAAGTCTGGCGACATTCAATCGGTTCTTTAAGGAGCAGATGGGTTGCAGTCCGGTTCAATATCGGAAAGCAAATAGGGGGAATCAGGTTTGACATTGATACGCCCCACGGCGAAAGCCGGGGTTCTCGTCCCAACGACCACTGCCTTCCACCTGAAAGGTCTTTTATGGTCTCCCCGAGCATATCGGTTCGGACGTGTTCCGCTCAACGAAACCAAATGCAATCCCTCTAAGTCCTTTTACCACGCCTGTTTCACAAATTGCCTTTTCACGTGTCAGCCGCTGATAAAAAAGATGCCGAAATTTATGAAATTCCGGCATCCTGGCACCCCGAACTGGACTTGAACCAGCGGCCTACTGCTTAGGAGGCAGTCGCTCTATCCAACTGAGCTATCGGGGCCTGTATGAAGAGGGAAACGCTCTTGTTTTCTGTTTCCCGCGCAGATGTGGTGGAAAACCGACATCTCTGGTATTTTAGCCTACCCAGACAGTTCTGTCAAGAGGACATTTTCAAGGCAAACGCCAGCCTCACGAATCCCTTTTTGAGGATTTTAGCATATCAAACAGAAAGGGTGCAGCCTCCCCCCGGAGGGGGAGACTACCGCTTTGATTTTGGCAGTCTCTCCCAGAAGATGAAACTGCATCCTTCAGGCCAACGGAACGCCGGTTTCCCACGTTTCAGGAATCAGGAGAGCTTTTTGATTTGGGTGTGCTGACGCCGGTATGTGTCGTTGTCCTTTTGTTTCAACTCCCGCTCCACTTGGGCCAACTGACGTTCCAGCTCCTTGCTCCGGACCGAATCGGTCTCGGTATTGAGCCGCTGTTTCAGCTCCGCTCTCTTCTTTTTCAACGTTTCGATCTCACGGTCCACCTTGTCGGTGCTGCCCTCGTAAAGCTCATCCTCTTTTCGCTCCGGACCCTTCGACCGCGGCGCAGCAGGATCCGGCTCTTTGGCGTCCGGGACCGCCTCCGGCTGTTCAGGCGCGTCCGCGGCCCGCTCCGGATCGTCGAAATAGATCTTGGGCTGACCGTCCTCGCCCTTGCCGGGCCAATAGCGGCCGGACGGCTCCTGCGCTTCCTCCGGGACGTATTCATCCAGCACGGGCCTTCGCGGACAGCTTGGAACCTCCTCGGTCTTCTGGACCTTGGACGCCTCCAGCGTCTTCCCCGCCGTCGTCGAGGGCTGGACCGCGCTGGTGTTCCCACCAGAAATCGGCAGCATAAGTCACTCCTCCTTTAAGTTTCACGCAACATGGATACGTTGCTCTGTTCAGTTTACCGGGCGGAGATTGCCGGTTCAAGGCTTTCGTCATGAAATGCGCACTGGATGTCATGAAATGTTTGATGTAGGCAATCCTTTCAGGACAACGGCAAAGCGCGTTACCGCGCTTGGAAGAGGCGAAGAAGACGGCGTGACCGGAGTCACGCCGTCTCTTGGAAACACGGGATGTTCGATTTTAGGACCGCTTCCGGGGGCGGCTACCAAAGCGTGCCGATCTCCGCGCCGGAGTAGTACCAGGTCAGGATGTCCTGAAAACTGCTGCCGTTCTGTGCCATCGCGTTCGCGCCGTACTGGCTCATCCCCACGCCGTGGCCGTAGCCGGTGACGTCAAACGTAAAGCTACTCCCATCCCAGCGGACGGTGAACGCGGCGGAGCGCAGAGAAAACAAGCTTCTCGTCTGCCCGCCGGTGAGCGGCACGCCGCCTAGTTTCAGGGATGTCACCGTGCCGCCCTCGTCCCGCGCGATGTCCTGAAACCAGCCGTCCGGCGTACCGGACAGGTCCGCGCCGGGGTAGGCGGCTAAGATCAACTGCCGGGCTTCTTCCAAGGAAAACACCGCCTGACTGTGGTAATTGGGGACCTCGTCGCCCTCGGGGCTTTCCACGCTGTGCAGATAGTCCACGTCGTTCCCCCACACCGCGACCGCGTCCACCGTCCGGCCCGGCGCGGAGGAGAAGAACAACGCTTGGATCGGCTGGCCCTGGTAGAGTATGCCTAAGCCGTCGGTCTGACTGACTGCGTCGGAGATCTTCTCGCCGTAGCTCTGAGCGTTCAGCCCCCAGCGAGCCTCCGCCTGACTGCGGGGGATATACGCTTGACAGCACGTACTGTCGCCACAGATATCGGCGTCCTCGTGCTTGCCAGAACGCTGCAACACCGCCGTGTAGGTCCGGGCGGCGCACGCCTGCGCTTTCAACGCTTCCGGTTCGAAGGACGCGGGCATCTCCGCCGCCACCACGCCCCAGAGATAATCGGCCATAGTCAGTTCTTCTACCGTCCCGTCGGTCCGCTTCAAGCGCACCGCCCGGCCTCGATCCCGCGCGGCGTTGGTCTGCACGGACTGCTGTGGCGGCAGGGCGGTTTCTTCTGGCGGCTCCTCCTTAGGGATCGGCGTCACCAGCGCAAGAGGCATCAGAAACAATGCCGCCGACAGAAGCAGCGACCAGAGGACCGTCCCGCTGACGGCATCGTGTTTTCCAGCGCCCATGCCCATCCCTCCTGCAGACAGCCTATGCGGCAGACGGAGGGATTATGACGTCAGCCCGCACTGGGCGACGGCTTGCGCCAGCTGACGGGCGGAGTCCAGCAGGGCCTGATGCTCCGGCGCGTCCAATGGGATCTCAAGGATCTGTTCCAGACCGTTCCGTCCTACCACGGAAGGAACGCTCAGGCTCAAGCCGGACAGGCCGTACTGACCGTCCAGCACGGCGGAGATTGGAAGCACCGCGTGTTCGTCCCGAACGAGGCACTGCGCAATACGGCCTACGGCCATAGCGATGCCGTAACAAGTCGCGCCCTTGCAGCGGATAATCTTGGCGGCGCTGTCCCGGACCTGATGATAGAGCCGTTCCCGATCCGCGGCGTCCAGTCGCAGGCCCTGGATGCGGCAAAACTGTTCCAGATCCAACCCGGACACGTTCGCGCCGCTCCAGACGGCCAGTTCACTGTCGCCGTGTTCGCCGATGATGAAGGCGTGGATGTTCCGGCTGTCCACTTGGAGTGATTGGCCCAGCAGTTGTTTCAGGCGTCCGGTGTCCAGCACCGTGCCGGACCCGATGACACGCCGCCGTTCCCAGCCGGACAGCCGCCACGCCGCGTAAGTCAGCACGTCCACCGGGTTGGACACCACCAGAAGGACGCCCTGGAAGGAGCGTTTCGTGAGATTTTCCATGATACTGCGAAGAATCTGGACATTTTTCCCGATCAGGTCCAAGCGGCTCTCACCGGGACGCTGATTCGCGCCCGCCGCCAGAACGATCAAGGCGCAGTCGTCCAAATCGCTGTAGTCGCCCGCCTGGATGGACATCGGCGCGGCGTAAGGCAGCCCATCGCTGAGGTCCATTGCCTCGCCTTCCGCCCGGGCGCGGTTGGCGTCGATCAGCACCAGGCGGCTGAACAGTCCCTGCTGCAAAAATCGGAAGGCGATAGACGCTCCGACCGCGCCGCACCCGATAATCGCCGCTTTCCGCGGGTCAATTCCCATAAAAAAACCTCCCTTACGGCCTTTTCCTGTAGTTATGCCGCAAAGGCGTGAAAATATGCAAAGAAGTGAAATCTGTGATTTTTATAGATACCGCTTGGGGATGCTGTCGCCGGACTTTTGGATTCCTCCAGGCGTCCCACAGACCACGATACGCCCGCTCTGTTCTTTGCTGTCAGGCCCCATGTCGCTCACATAGCCGGCGTTGGCAATCACAATCACAGCGGCCCCCGCTTCCACCAGACGCTCCAATACACCTATTATGGCGTTGGGCAGCAATATCGAAAGACTGCCGCAAATTTAAGGCGTGTCCGAACAGAGGCGTTCAATCTCATGCCGATAAAAAGCAATCTTTTCGTCCAGTTTGGTCTCATGTTCCTGCAATTTCCTGATCTGGTCTTTCAGCGATTGGCGGTGCTGCACCAGCATTTCCATACGTTCTGAAAGGGTAGCGTCCCCTTCCGCCCGCAGCGCCGCATATTTCTTGATTTCCTTAATCGGCATCCCGGTTGCTTTCAGCCTTTTGATAAAGGCAATCCAGGCAATGTCCTTTTCCGAATAACGACGGCGGTTGCTGGCGTTCCGTAACGGGATAATCAAGTTCTCATGCTCGTAGTAGCGCAGGGTATGTATCCCTAACCCTGTGACCTTTGAAAATTCACCAATGGAGTAGTCCAAAAAAATCCCCCATCCTCTTGACGTAGAGTTTACTCTACATTGTATGCTCTTATTATACTTGATGAATGGAGGGATTTCAAATGGGACGCGCAAAAAAATACACGGTCATTACCGGGGCCAGTTCCGGGATTGGTTGGGAAACCGCAAAAGCCTTTGCAAACCGGGGCAAGGACCTGATTGTCGCCGCCCGCCGCACAGAAAACCTTGAAGCCTTAAAGCGCGAGATTGCGGAGCAGTACCCTACGCTGGATGTCATAATCAAAACGGTTGACCTGTCTGTGCTGGAAAACGCATATCAGTTTTATACCAGCCTGAAGGACTTCCAACTGGAAACGTGGATCAACAACGCGGGCTTTGGAAACTACGGCAGTGTGGCACAACAGGACTTGAGGAAGATCGACGCCATGCTCCGGCTGAATGTTGAGGCTCCTACCATATTGTCCTCGCTGTTCGTCCGCGATTATAAGGACGTTCCCGGAACACAGCTTATCAACCTGTCCTCTTGCGGTGGCTATACCATTGTTCCCACAGCTGTTACCTACTGCGCGACAAAATTCTATGTCAGTACGTTTACCGAGGGGTTGGCCTGGGAGCTGATCGAAACGGGAGCAAAAATGCGGGCAAAGGTTTTGGCTCCTGCGGCAACGCAGACGGAGTTTGGGAAGAAGGCCAACAACGTGGATACTTACGAGTATGACAAAGCGTTTGGCGTTTTCCACACGAGCCGACAGATGGCAGAGTTTCTGCTGAAGTTGTACGACAGTGACAGCACACTCGGAATCGTGGACAGAGAGACGTTCCGATTTGAGTTACGCTCTCCGGTATTCCCATACGCAGGCGGTTCCGTTCACAATCAGACTCCGGCCAAGTAACGGGGACGCTTGAAAGAACGCTGGTGAACGGCGGACTTGCTATGACGTTGTTTGCTGTGCTATAATGAGTACGTCATGAAGGCCCGCGTGCTGCGGGAGAGTTTGCAGACTTAAAGGAAATGAGAGATATGATAAAGATTCTATTTGTGTGTCACGGGAACATCTGCCGCAGTCCTATGGCGGAGTTCATCATGAAAGCTCTGGTTCAGGAGGCGGGGTTAGGGGACAAGTTTCGGATCTCGTCCGCGGCGACCAGCACGGAGGAGATCGGGAATCCGGTCTACCTGCCGGCCCGTCGGAAGTTAGCGGAGCATGGCATTTCCTGCGCGGGGAAGACGGCGCGTCAACTGGTTCGCGGGGACTACCGGAGCTACGATTTGATTGTAGGGATGGACCGGGCGAACATACGGAACATGGAGCGCATCTGTGGCGGCGACCCGGAAGGGAAGCTGCATTTGCTGTTGGAGTACGCCGGGCGTTCCGGCGAGGTAGCGGACCCTTGGTACACCGGCGATTTTGAAGCGGCTTGGCGGGATATTCTGGCGGGCTGTACGGGACTGCTGGACGCGCTGGTCAAGGGCTGAAAAACGTCAGGGACGGTTCTGGGGAGCCGTCCCTGACGTATTGTTTTCATTTTCCGAGGCAGGACCCGCAGGGGGTGTAGCCCTGGGCGTTCAGATCGGTTTGACTCCCGCGGAACTCCTGACGGTTTTTCTCGCTTATTTTCGCGGCGTTGTCGCAGGTAGGCAGGTGGTATTTTTTGGAGCTTGTATTCAGGATGTACAGTTCTTCTTGCGCATCGGGCTGGCCGAAGCTGGACGTTGGTTCGCCGTTTCCCACGGAGGGGTCCTCCCAGCTATTGCCGGTGGCGTAGTCGATAGCGACGCCGGGCTGGGCGTTGTAGGCGAACACGCAGTAAGAGATCCCCTCGCCGTGGTCCTCGACGGACAGGCCCTCCATCAGCACGCCGTCCGCGACTAGATTGTCTCCGGTAAAGACCGGCGTCACCCGATAGAGGACGTGGTTGCCGGTTTCTTTGACGTAGTCGGCCACCAGGTTCTCGAAGGGGAGCATCAGATCGGAAGAGCGTCGG
>CANDKT010000105.1 GCA_947385365.1 uncultured Bacillota bacterium
CCGTCCGCGTCGTACCACTGGTGGTAGGACTGCTTGCCCAGGCGCCGCCCGGTCACGCGCTCGATCCAAGCGGACGCCTTGTTAATCAGCATCTCTATGATAAGGTCAGTCTGCTCGTCCTCAGCTCCGGCCAGGGTAAGCATCTGGTCCAGTTGCTCCGGCGGTATCTCACTGCCCGCAGGCAGGCCCAGCATCAGCTTCAGCTTTTCCAGAGCGGCGTCTTTGTTCGTCAACCCGAGCATCCGCTTCATTCGGTCGAGCGTTGTCAGAGCATTTTCAGCAAGCATACGGATCTCCTATTCCAGGGATGGGCGGCAGGGATCATTCCCCACTGCCCTCATCCTTCTTCCCGTCGTTCTTGGGCGGAGCGGAGGGCTTACCCTTCTTCTCCTTGCCGGGGGCAGCCGCCTTATTGGAAGACGGCTTCACGATGTCGCTATAGAACCTCGGCATATCACGGTCCTCCTTACACAGGCTGAGCGGCGCTGTCCCCCAGCACCACGACGAGGCCACCGGCGGTCGTGTCGTTCCCGGTGACGGTGAACTTCACGATGGGCTTCAGGCCCACAAGGTCAACATCAACGTTGACCACGCCACCTGCGGGCACACTGCCCTCAGCATCCGCAGCCTCGATGGGCTCGTTCTTGAAGGTGTACTCGCCGCCCTTGGTCTGCTTCTCGGGGAACACCAGGGCATCGGTGACGGGCACGAAGGTCTCACCGTCGTCGCTGTGTTCCACCTTCACAGTCAGGGCAGCGTTTGCAGCGACATTAGCGCCGATGACAGCGGAGAGGAAACCCGTCCGGTCAATGGCATCACCAGAGACGTAGGGGATCGCGGTGATGTTCTGGAAAAGCTCACGCTTCATGGTCTGTTACCTCCCATTCAGATTAGACGGGGACGGCGACCTTCGCAGCCACAGCAAAGCTCTCGTCGTGGCGCAGGCCGGTGTCCACATGGTTGATGGCCCGGATGAGCGTCTGATCGTTTTCAAACGCCGAAATGATGTTGCCCGCGTCGTCAGTCCAGGAACCCTCGCGGCTGGTCTCGATTTCCAGAGCGCCCTGTTCGCCGATCACCAGGTCGTTCCAGTTGCCGAAGATGATGCTGGTCTTGCCGCCAGTGGTCTCCAGCAGGTTGGTGGTACGGTAGGGATAGCCCACCAGAGTGCCGCTCTTGCTCATCTCCTCAGCGAAGATGAAGCCGCCCACCTGGTCACGCAGGGACTTGAAGAACTGCTCCACGCTGGTATTGAACACGAAGCCCAGGCCGTCGGCGAAGACGTTGTTCTTCAGCACGGACGCCACCATGTAGTTCGGGAAGGCGGCGGTAAGCACGCCATCCTTTGCGTACTCAGCGTCCAGGGTGGTCACGTCGATATTCAGAACGCCCTTGTTGCGGAGGATGCCCAGGGGCTGGAACTCGCCGCCGGTACCCAGGAGCGCGCCCCAGTCGATACCGAGTGCCATCTGCTTGGTCACGTCCTGGCCCACGATGACGTCATTGTCGAAGTTCGTAGAGCGCAGGAGGTCGTTGCTCATAGGGATGAGCGCGGTCAGCTTCTTGGCGGACAGCTTCAGATTGCCGAACTTGGGCGCGGTCTTGGGAATGGACCGCTGCTCGCCGGTGAACATGGCGCGGGAACCGGTCTTGATTTTAGGCAGGTTCAGGTTGCCGTTCGCCATGCCGAGCCGACGGGCGCCCAGCTCATAGATGACCGTTGCGGGGTACAGCAGCTCAATAATCTCGCTGGCGTAGACCTCGGGCACCAGATAGCCGCCGTCAGCGGGGGAAGTGGCGGACAGTGCCTTGAACTCACGGGACATCTCAGCGTCCTGGAACTTGCGCTCCGCAGTGAACGCGGCCTGCTCAGGGTCTCCGTGGGAAGCGTGGATGCACTTCACCGCACGACCGAACGCGCCGAAGGCAGCCTTCCGCCGGTCACGCTCGGACATAGACTGGATGCGGGTCTTGAAGTCGCTGCCCTGCTGGGCGCTGGTGCGCACAGGCGGAGTGTTCAGGAAGATACCGGCGTACTTGCGCTGAGGCGCGGCGGCGGGGGCCTTCTGCTGAGGCGCGGAACCGCCGGACTTCTTCTGCTCGGCTGGGGCGTCGGAACTCTTCTGGGCGTTGGGTTCGCCGCCGGACTTCGCCCCGTTTTTCAGAGCCTCCATCACCATAGCGATGAACTCGGGCGTGATGGTGGGGTCGGCCTCGCCCTCGCCTTTGCCCTCGCCTTCATCGGCATCCTCACCAGTGCCCTCGTCGCCAGCACTCTCATCAGCACCCTCGCCGGTGCTTTCGTCGTTGAGAACGGCGCTGAGTTCAGCCGTGATGTCCTCGGTGGTGATACTGGCGGGGTCCTTGCCAGCCGCAATGAGGTTGGCGAAGATCTGCGCAATGAGCGCGGCCAGCTGTTCAGGTGTCAGTTTCATTTTCAATTCCTCCTGTTTGTGTCGGGGACGATCTCGAAGACTATCCCGTCAATTTTGGTTTTCTTCTGCTTCGCGGGTTCTGGATCTTGCTCAGATTGCTGATCGGGTTGCAGGTCGGGTTGCGCCTCCAGGAAGGGGCCGAGTATCTCGACCAGCTCCCTCACAACGGCGATGAATGGTTTCAGGGCATTCAGCCTTGCGCGGGACATCTTGCCGCTTTTGGCCTCAGCCCGCAATTCCTCTGCCAAAGACTTCGCGTCAGCAAGAGATTTCACATCATCAATCGTCGCCTGGTCGTTCATTGCCCAGGTAACAATAGAGACTTCCCACAGCTTGATCTGTTTCAGATGCCGGATATGGGTAGATTCGTCAATCACATAGTCAACAGCGTCGTACCCAATCGACAACTCACAGAGTACGCCGTCTTTCAGGAGCGTTCTGATGTCCCGCCCCATCTGCGTGTTGCTGATTTTGCCTCGGATGTAGAGTCCCTTGTCATCTTCGCGCAGTTCAAGCGGCTTCCCTATGGGCAGCTCACACTGGTTATGCTGAGACAGGATTTTGATACGGGCGAAGTCCTCGACAATGGTTTTGGCGAACGCGCCCTTCTCAACGATGTCGCCGCCGTCATCCACGTTTCCGAAGACTGAGGCGTAACCGGAGAACTCACCGGTCTCTTCATCCGCGCTCTCCAGCTCAAACGAAAAGGACTTGAACTCACGCACCGTCTGGTCTGCTTTCCGCTCTTTGCTCCCGGCCCTCGCTTGAAAAATTTCCATGCAGCCTACCTCCTCTCCTCAGAATATGGGTATTCTTAAAAACCGTCGTATGTCAGATAACACCGGCAGTTGATAACCTGCTCCGGGCGGCCATCGTTGGGGTCTCTGGGGTACATCAAACCGTTGGAGAAGGGTTTGTCGATAGGAACCGTCTCCCCTTCAAGAATAACATGGTTGACCTTACCGTGTTTACCATCTCTCGGGTCTATCTGAGGGTCGCGATGATGCCATGTCTTTGTTGTAGCTCCTGCGGCCTGCATGGTATCGAACTGACCTGTGGCAAGGGACATCATAGTTTCCTGCCTCGCAATCAGCTTAGCGCGGGCTTTGGTCGTCCCCGGTCCCATCGCTACGAGGATTTCTTTCTTCAGCGCATTTTGACCGGAGCCGTTTTCAACGCCGCGAGCGATGATGTCCGCAATCTGTTTCTGGGTGGTAGCTTGGATGCCCACGACCCGTTTGCCGCCGTTTATCCTGGCCTGCGATACGAACTCAGGACGAACGAGGTCAACTAGAGCGTGGCTTTTCACAGCTACCTCAGCGCCGTCATCGAATGCCCGCGTCCACAGAGGCATGAACAGCGCGGTGAGCTTCTTCGCCTCACCCCGCCAGTTCAGCAATCCAGCCGCGACAGCTTCAGAGAGTTTCTGCTGCTCCAACTCAGTCAGCGCGGCCCACTTCTCCGGGTCAAACGTGCCATCCGGCAGCAGTAAGTCATCCAGCGCGGCGAGTGCGTCCGTTTCCGCTTTCGCAGTCAGGCCCAGAGCTTTTGCAATGGCGGACCGCTGCCCGGCAAAATGCCGGGTGATCGCCACCTCAAACCGGCGTTCATTCTCACGGAGGGCGGCGTCCTCTCTCCGAAGCATCGCCTCGACACTCACACGCTGCTCAGCTTTCCGGGCTTTCTGCTCGCTCTGGCTTTCCAGCAGGCTCTGTGTCAGGTCTACCGGATCTGCGGTCTGTTCCATGAACAGGTCGTTGATGCCGACCTTGAATACATTGCCGCCCTGCACTTCCGGAAGGTCCATCATCCCCCGCGCTTCATTCTTTGTCAGGAGTCCGGCATTCCAGCCGTCCAGCGCACGCGCTTTATCAAACTCCTTATCGTAGGGTATAACCGGGTCGAACCGCCACACGAGGTTGTCACCGAACAGCGGCAGGAGCTGCTGATTGATGGCCTCCTGACGGTCCTGGATGCGGGGAGTCAGGACGTTCTTGGCGTAGATATACTGGGCAGCATCGGCGGTTGAGCGGTTGCTGTTTTCGGTGATGCCCATGATTTCACGGGGGACACCGAAGTGTTCCAGAACAGCGTCACGCAAAGCAATCCGGCTTTCCACAAAGCCAAGCTCCCGGATGTCGCCGCTCCCGAACGTCTTTATATCGACCTTGCCCGTGAGTGCTGCTGCCTTATGGCTGTTCTCCACACCCCGGTGCCGCTTGTTCCAACGGGCCATAAAAGCGTCCCGCTGACTCTCGGAGGCGTCTGGCATGAGGAACACCAACGAGGGTGTTCCGTCGTTATAGAAGAAACGTTTCTGGAATTGAGCAGAGAACTCGTCAATTTCAATTTCGTCCGCGATGCTTTCTGCAACGCCCAGCCCACGCATGAATGGGTCAAGCGGATTCAGGTGTTTCATCACGAACATATCCTCTACCGGAACCGTCATCGTCAGGCCGCTTGGTGATGTAATCAAATAGCCGGGACTACCGAGATACGGAGTCATCTTCACCCAGTGCGGCGGTACGTTCCACAGTTCGACCGGATGGTCCTGTTCGTCGCGCTCGATGAGGAAGAAACTCTCGCCGATAAGCATCAGGTAAATCTCGTTAAGCCGCCACATAGCTGAGCTGGTCATTTCGTATAGCGGGTTCGGATGAGTCATGAAATCGAGGAACGGGTGCTTCATCAGCTCTGTTTCCGTTCCGTCTGGATTGACCTGTAGCAGATGCCCACTGAGACTGGCAAGGTCTGTAGCGATTTTCTCCACAACTGCCAGTCTGGGGCTTTTTGAGTACATATCCAACCATTCAGCAGTGTTCTTGGATGGAGGTCTTGCCCAGCGCGAAACAAAACTGCCGTCTCCCACATAGGCGTCTCTCACTTTTCTGCGACCCATGATGATATCAAATATTTTCATTTTGCACCTCAAAAAGAGAACCCAAATTCACCATGCCGCTCCAGCTCAGCAAAGGCGTCGCTTGTGGCATCCACCATGTCCTTAAACTTACTCGCTGGAAAGCTCTCTAACTGGGAGAAGTAACCTTCGTTCCAGTCTCCAATCACCACATCAATATTACCGGCCTGCCATTGAGAAGCTACAGGCTCAGCTCTCGCCTCCTTGCTTCCGCTCACGGGAACGGCTGTAACACTGAATCCAGCCAGAAGCCGGATGAAGCTCTCCGCTTGGTCCTTGCCAGCTTGTCCAGGGTCCTGCGGGAGCCTGACTCGAACATTGCCATATCTTGCATTATCTATCTCGGCGGTATGCCGTATCGTGGCTCGGACATCGCTAGCTGACTGCCTGACATTGATAACGTCGATGATGATATACTGACCATTTGCGCGTTTACCCATAAGCACCCCGGCGGTATAGGCGGGGTCGCCTTTTTCCGTTTCTGGAGTTGCTGCGAGGTCCCACGCCCTGACTATCTTTACCACGTCGTCCGGTACGACCGGAAGCATCTTCTGTACCTGCGTCCGCTTGAAGTACAAACCGGCGGCGGCTTTGATCTTCCAGTTGCCGTGCAGGAGCCGTTCGCGGTCAATGAGTGGCATCGCTTCCAAATTGGACAGGTAGCCAGGGTCCTTTTCCAACAGGGCTTTATTATCATAAACGGAGGCAGCAATGAAGGTAACGGACTTAGGTTTCTTTCGTTCTGTCTCCGAGGTGAGGCTGAACCGCTCCCATAATTCCTCACGGCTGTCGGCCCAATGAATGATTTCCTCCTGTCGAACAAACCAGCGGATCTTGCCGCTGCGCTCTGGAATAGGGTAGCCAGTATTCGGGTCTACCCACCATTCAATAAACTTCGCGACCCAGCTGTCGGCATCCGGGTTACAGGTGGCCCGGATGAAGGGTTTGACGCCGCACTTGGAGCGGTTTCGGGACAGCATATAGAAAAATGCCTTTTCGCTGAAATGGGTCAATTCATCAAAGCCTATTTCGCATATCTGAGCGCCCTGCCAGTTACTCAGATTGTCATCTCGCTCTATATGGGCAAACGTGATCTTTGAAGTAACCCGCCCCCGACAATCACGGAAAACCCACCGGCTCCGGGAAAGATTCTGACTTGCTCCCCGGATACCTTGGTACATATCCCGTGCCTCATCCCAAAGACCGCCCTCGGAAAAAATCTGATTGTAGTTTCTCCGAAAGATGGTACAGCCAAAGCCAGGAACGTTCTTGTGCCGCAAGGCAGACAACAGTAGCCCATAGGTCTTTCCACCGCCAGCAGCTCCGCCGTAAATCACAATGTCCGCTGAAGAGGATAGGAACATTTCTTGAGGCCCAGGCTGAGGCCGTAGCACTCGCACATCTTCCGTATTAATCACGCCCGTTCTCTGGTAGATAGATTAGTACGTCGCCAGTCTCCCCAGTATCCTCACTCTCGACAATAGCAGTTCTCTGGTCATCAACATCAGCAGTCCGCGTTTCTCGTTCGAGTTTTGCGCCCTCTGAAATGAAGCGTAAAATTTCCTGCGGGGTAAGCTCGGATGTGTCCAAGGCCCTGAGGGCATCAAAAGCCTTTTTTTGCAGAAGAACAGCTAAGTTGATTTGCCGTTCCCGCATTTCCCTTGCGACCTTTTTCTCCGCCTCAAACTTCTGTCTAAGCAGCTCATTGTCGTAGGCTCGGATGCGATCTTGCCATCTCCATCGGCTGCTCCACTTGCCGATTTGCTGCCTACTTTTGTCCAACTTCCGTCCTACTTCCCTTATACTGCGGTTAGGACCAAATTCTAAATAGACAGAAAAAGCCTCAAAAGCCTGTGCGCTCTCTCCTTGCTGTCGCTCCCACGGCTTATCACCTTTGCTCCATTTCGCCATTTTCCCCCTCTCCTTTTAGTGCGTATTTATAAACTACGTCACCATTTTCATCTCGACCTGATGGAACCAGAATCCCTCCGTATTCGCGTGCTGGACTAGTGCCTTTACTCGGAGCGTTCCAGTTGTTCCGGAGAAATTGCGCCATTGTGGTGTCGTAATTTAGGGCGCGGGCCTTGTTTGTTCCTGTGTTATAGCCTGTTGCACCGCACCACGGGAAAGAGAAATATTTTGAAATGTCTTCCATTATATCAGAGAAATGGACTTCCCCACGTTCCCTCGCAATGATGATCGCCTGCCCGATATTCCCCTGCTGGCTCACCTGCCACTCTGGAGGTACTCCGCAACAGTTGCAAGCGTCATTACACTCCCGACAAAAAGCATCGCTGACGTGGAATCTCATTCCGAGTCCGTGAACATACTCCATCATCTCCCGGATAATCGGGGCTTTTATTCCCCGGTTAAGTCTCTTGTATCCGTGCTGCTTGCTGTTCTCCATATAGTATTTGTGAATGTCGAAACCGCAGACCTTGCTCATTTCGGCATATCGCTTCTTGAGGTCATCATTCGCCCTGGCCTCCATGCAAAAAAACTCTGTCGTCACGCTGTCTGCCCCTGCCTCATGCGCCATGCTGATAAGCCGCTTGAAGTCCGTGGATACTCCAAGAATAAATGGCCGAAGTCGGAGCGTAACGTGTATTCCCCTGTCGGCCAGCCGCTTAATTGCCGCTATCCGTTCCTCCGGAGATGGTACACCCCGCTCAATTCTTCGGGCCTTTTCTCTGTCGGCTGTGATGATTGAGATTTTGACATGCCAGTTGTGAGTATGTTGGGAGAACAGTTCCATGTACCGTTCATCCTCAGTCCACCACGCCGCCTTTGTGCTGAAAGATAATGGATAGTCAATGCGGTCGAAATACCGCAACAATTCAAGCGTAACTCCGTGCCTGCGCTCCCACTCGTCAAACTCATCCGCAAGTCCACCCCACTGCATTATCCGGCGGTTCTGGATGTACGGGAAGAATTGCAACTCTGTTTTGGTAACGGCTCGCCTATCATTTTTCATGGCACTCTCAAAAAGGTTGATTACCTTTTTCGGATTGACGCACCTGGGCTTTCCGGTTTTGTATCCGTCAAGAGTATGTATTTTCTGGAAGTATGAAAAGCAGTACAGGCAGTTATAGGCGCATTTGCTATAGGTGTCAAAGGTCATAGGCATGGAGCAATCCGGAATTTCCATTGTCCACCTAGGGGATGCGTAGTCCTGTTTGAGCTTTTCGTTTTCCACGTCTTACTCCTCCACACGAATGACCGTTGTATTACTTCCTTCTCGAATTTTGTCTTTATAGCCCTCATTCTCCGCCCACTGCGTTGCCAACTCCGCATTGGCAAACACCAGCGTCACAACAAAACTTCCGCCAACAATAGGCTCATTTTCTTCGTCGTCCCAATCACCATAGTCAGCGTCGTCCCCGATGTCGTCGTTGTTTGCAAGGATAATGGCAATCTCCTCTGCCGAGAATCCACTGGCTGTTGCGACTTCATAATCAAAGCTGCTCAAAATTTCTTCCAACTTATCGTAGTCCCATTCGCCCTTGATTTTGTTGAGGGCAATGTTCAACAGCTTCTCCTCTTCTTCATCAAGATCTACTACAGAACACGGAACGCTTTCGTATCCCATGCTTTTTAATACAGCGAGGCGCTGATGGCCGCCGACAACGTTCCCTGTTCTACGATTCCAGACGATTGGCTCCACATTGCCGAACTGCTCAATGCTTGTCTTGAGCTTTTCCCATTCCGGCATCCCCGGCTCTAAGACGATACGGGGATTGTACCGTGCCGCATGAAGCTCTGCCACGTTAATTTCCCGCACCATAGTCCAACCCCTCCATTCTGATCGTGATATTTCGGGTCGCTCCGGCAAACTCAAGGTCTACGCCCCGCTCCAGATCGGAAGAGCACACGTCTGAACTCCAGTCACAACAGGTTATCT
>CANDKT010000106.1 GCA_947385365.1 uncultured Bacillota bacterium
GTGTAACGTTTTCGAAATCCAGTCCTTTGGCGACCATTTGCGTTCCCAAAAGGATAGGGATCTTTCGTTTTTGAAATCGCTCCAGCAGTTCTTCGTGGGGGTGGGCGGCGGAGATGGTGTCGGCGTCCATACGGATGACTTCCGTTTTGGGGTACATTTCGTGAAGTTCTTCCTGAATTTTCTGTGTACCCACGCCGATGAAGTTCAGGATACCGCCGCAGGCGGGGCAGGCAGGCGGAAGGGGCTGGGAATGGCCGCAGCGGTGACACATCAGCCGCCCGTTGGCGGAGTGGTAGGTCAACCGCACGGAGCATCGGGGGCATTCAGGCACCTGTCCGCATTCGCCGCAGGAGACCATACGGCTGGCTCCCCGGCGGTTCAGGAACAGGATAGACTGTTCGCCCCGCTGCATATTTTTTTCCAGCTCCTGGCAGAGCATAGCGCTGAGAAAGGTGTAGTTGCCCTGTCGCAGGTCCTGTTTCAGGTCGGCCACCATGACTTGCGGTAAGTCCTGCTGATTGTAGCGGTTTTTCAGCTGAAACAGGTGGTAGACCCCCTGTTTGGCCAGGTACATACTTTCCACGGCGGGGGTGGCGGAGCCGAGAAGCAGCAGTGCCTTATGTTGGAGGCAGCGGTATTTGGCCACATCCCGGGCGTGGTAACGCGGGATATTTTCTGATTTGTAACTGGTCTCCTGCTCCTCGTCTATAATGAGAAGTCCCAGCTGAGCCAAGGGTGCGAATACCGCGGAGCGTGTGCCGATCACGACTTTGGCGTCTCCATTTTTGATCCGCTTCCACTCATCGTACCTCTCCCCTGCCCGCAGCGCGCTGTGTAACACGGCGATCTGGTCTTGAAAGTGGGAAGAGAAAATGCGGAGCAGCTGAGGTGTGAGTACGATTTCCGGCACCAGGACCAGAGCGGTCCGTCCGCGAGCGAGGGTTTCCTGGATCAGGCGGATGTAGACTTGAGTCTTCCCGCTTCCCGTGACGCCGTAGAGCAGAGCGGTTGCCGCTTCACCTGATTGGGCGAGAGCGTCCAGTCCCAGAAAAGCCGCCTGCTGTTCCTCGTTGAGGACAGGCGGCGGAGCGGTCGTTGTGCTGAGGACCGGGAGGCGGCGAAAAGCTTTCTGCTTTTCCAGGGTAAGGACACCGCTTTTTTCCAGTGATTTCAGCGTGGAGGCAGTTGCGCCGGTGTAGTAGCAGAGTTCCTTGACGCTGGCCGCGCCTAGGCTGCACAGGAGCTTTGTAACGGAGTAGCGCATAGGCGCTGATTTGCGCCGGGGCGTGACGATTGCCATAGCGTCCTCCGGGGGAATAGCCAGCACGGCTATTTTCTCTGTTTTGTCGCCGACGCCGCGATGCGTACTGGTTTCCAGTGTAGCCAGTCCTGTTTCGACCAAGGCTCGGATAGCGGGATTGGGGTCCCGGGTACCGAAGGTCTCACGGATCTGTTCCATTTCAGCTGTGCCGTCCGCGGCAAGGAGAAGCTCCAGCAGTTGCCGGACAGCTGGCGTATTTGGAATGGCGGCATCGGCGGGCTTCTGATTTTCACGCAGAACGACCCGGTCCCGCAGAGAGAAATACAGTCCAGTGGGAAGCATCGCTTTGACGCAGTCATAAAGGGTGCAGAAGTACCGCTCCCGCATCCATATGGCGAGCTGGATGTTGTCGTGTTCCAAAACTGGAGTTGCGTCCAGCTGGGATTGGATGACCTTGAGAGACGGTCCGGAAGAGGGTGCCTCTTGAATAGACAGGATCAGACCTTCAGCGCCTCGATTTCCTGGGCCGAAGGGGACCAGTACCCGCATTCCTGGAACCAGTTTGTCCTCTAGTTCAGCAGGAATCAGGTAATCGTAGGGCTTATCAATGGAATAGATTGCTTTGGACACTGCTATTTTGGCCACCATCCGGCTCATAGTTCCGGTTCACCTCCTGCTCCTGCAATGGAAAGGAAAGCAAGCGTAGGGATCTGCCCTTCGCTTGCTGGTCCCTTTTTATGACTCCCAATCCGCTTTTGTGTTCCTTTGCTCCGCGCCCATTACGGGGGCGGAGGCGCGAAAAAGGATGGGGCTTTTATTACAGGTTTTCCGCATCCAGCAGTCCGTCGGCCACCTCGCGGATGGCGATACTGACCGGCTTTTCGTCCAAAGGCTCATTAGCCGCCTCCGCCTGGCTGGAGATCTGACGGGCGCGGTGGGCTACCACGTTCACCAACTGGTAGCGGCTGGGCACTTTACTCAGCAGGTCCTTCATTGAGGGATAGAGCATCATAGCAAAGACTCCTTTTATCAATGGAAATTGTGTGGTTTCGCTGGATTCAGGTAAACTGGGCCAAAATTCTGCTTCGGTTTGTGACGCGGCACTCCGCAGACAGAAGGATGGCCTGAATCTCATCCACTGCGTTGGAGACCTTATCGTTGATGACCAGGTAGTCGTAATTGGGGATCTCCCGAAATTCCACGCGAGCTTTTTCCAGACGGCCGCTGATGATGTCCTCGCTGTCGGTATTCCGGGCGTGGAGGCGGCGGGAAAGCTCCTCGAAGGAAGGCGGGATGATAAAGATGAACAGCGCGTCGGGGCAGCGGCGTTTTACCTTAGCGGCGCCCTGGACCTCGATATCCAGCAGGACGTCGATCCCGGCGTCCAGACGTTCTTGGATGGCTTTCAAGGAGGTGCCGTAGTAGTTGTCGACGTACTCGGCGTACTCCAGCAGCTCATCGTTGGCGATCATACGTTCAAACTCCTGTCGGGAGACGAAGTGGTAATTCACGCCGTCCTGTTCTCCGGTCCGGGGGCTGCGGGTGGTGTAGGACACAGAAAAAGAGATGTTGGGCTGCTGACCGAGCAGTTCCGCGATCACCGTGCTTTTGCCTACGCCGGACGGGCCGGACAGGACGATGATCTGGCCTTTTTCCTTTTTTGTTATCATTGGCTCTCCTCCTCTGGGCTGTCCTTTTCTCCAGCCAGCTGACTGGCCAGCGTCTCCGGCTGGAGCGCGGACAGGACCACATAGTCGTTGTCCATAATCAAAACGGTCTTCGTTCGCCTGCCGTAGGTCGCGTCGATCAGAACGCCCCGTTCCCGGGCTTCCTGTACGATACGCTTGATGGGGGCGGAGTCTGGGCCTACCGCAGCGATGAGGCGATGAGCGGACACCATACTGCCGAATCCGATGTTGATGAGTTTCAAACCGCGGCCTCCTCTGCCCGTACAAGGGGTTATTCGATATTCTGCACCTGTTCCCGGATCTTTTCGATCTCCGCTTTGACGTCTACCACATGGCGGGCGATTTCAATATCGCTGCATTTGGAACCAATCGTGTTCGCCTCGCGGTTGAACTCCTGGATCAGGAAGTCCAGTTTCCGGCCAATCGCGCCGCCCTGCTTCAGCATTTCCCGCAGTTGGCTGATGTGACTGCGCAGGCGAACGGTTTCCTCATCCACAGCCGTCTTGTCGGCGAAGATGGCGGCCTCGGTAAGGATACGGGCCGGGTCCAGCTGCGTATTGGCCAGCACCTCGTTCATGCGGGCTTCCAGTCTGGCACGGTAATCGGCTACTGTCTGCGGAGAACGGGACTCGATGATCGCCACTTTTTCTTCGATTGTGGCGGCGCGGGAGAGGATATCCTCTTTCAGCCGTGTACCTTCTCTGGTACGCATTTGGTCGAAGTCGGCCAAAGCGCGGTCCAGAACGGAGCAGATTTCCTTGGCGCGCTGTTCGACGTCCTCCTCCGCCTTTTCAGCCAGCAGCACTTCCGGGAAGCGGGAGAGCAGTGTGATCGAGATATCGTTTTCCAAGCCGTACAGTTCCGCCAGCTGGTTTAGCGCAGCGTAGTAACCGTCGGCGACCACACGGTTGACCGAAACCTGGATCGGTTCTCCTCCGGAGTGTTCCAAGGTAACGAACACGTCCACCTTGCCCCGGGAGATCGTGTTCTGGACGCGGCTTTTGATGGATTCTTCCGCGAACAGGTACAGCCGGGGGATTCGGATGTTGCAATCCAAATAGCGGTTATTCACCGCTCGCAGTTCTACTGTGATGGTACAGCTGCGGATGGTCTCCTCTGCCCGGCCATAGCCGGTCATACTTTTCACCAAGTTCGGTCACTTCCTATCTGATGATGTGAATCCATTTCGTTCTGGCCTTACCCTCTGCGTTTCAAGCGGGCGCACAGCTGAGACAGGCCGAAGTCGTAGGCAAGAAAGACCAGGTTGCCTGTTCCGTAGAGCAGCGCGGTCTGTTTGGACAGACGTTGGGGCAACTGAGGCAGAAGCAGCTGCCGGAAGCAAAACCAGAAGAAGGTCAGCGCGGCGTTGAAAAAGGCCAGCTTCCATACGTACTCCTTAGGCAAACAACGCAGGGCTTCGATTTTCCCCTTGGCGACGGGGTAAATGCCCAAAAAGACGGCGAACAGAAGAGCGACGCCCTTATCGGGCAAAAGGATCAGCCCAAGCAGAGAGGCGGCGGCCCAACACAAACAACCTGCGGTCGAACCGGCGAACAGGCTTGCGGCCATAGGGAACAGACCGGCTGCGGCAATCAGCCCGAGCTGTCCGGTCGGCGCGATACAGGCCAGCCACAGCGGTCCTAAAGCACTGGCAGCCAGAACGCCGCTGGCCGCAAGGCAGCGGCTTGAGAACGGGGCCATTAGTAGCACCCTCTCCCGCACAGGCAGTTGAGGCACAGCATCGTGGTACAGCAATCCATAGTGGACATACTGTTATAGCCCATAGGCCGGTATCCGCCGGACTGCTGCGTCATGGCGTAGGCCTGCCGGTACTCCATATTATTTGGGTCCATATTGATGGCTTTGACGTAGTTTTGCGCCGCTTCATCCAGCCAGCCTTTCTGATAGGCGATACTTCCGGTAAGAAAATACCACTCGCCGTTCCGCTGGTAGACCTCATCGAGCAGACGTTCTGCGGTGCCCAGATCTCCGGCGTTGATGAGGTTTCGCACCCGTGCGTAAGTAGGATTGGAAGAGGTTCTGCTTTGGCTGGGGTAGCCTCCGCTGAAAGTCTGCTGATACCCGCCGCCTCCGGCGCGCTGTTTGGTGATGGTATCGTAGGCTTCATTGATCTCCTTCATTTTTTCTTCGGCCAGGTCTGCCAGAGGATTGTTTTGGTAGTTATCCGGGTGGTACTTCCGCGCCAGGTTACGGTAAGCCTTTTTGATCTCGTCGTCGCTGGCGTCTGGGCTGACGCCCAAGGTGCTGTAAGGGTCTTTCATCTGCGGTTACTCCATATCTTCTGTTTTTTTATCTCAGACCAGGTTCCGTCAAAAACGGCCCGCTGGACCAGCGGAAGGCCCAGGTACAGGATGTTTTCCAGTACCGCTGTCCGGCACCCGAAGTCCTCCAGCTGAAAGGCCGCACCCATCAGCCGCAAGGATTGGTCCAGAGTCAGACGAAGGCACGCGTCGTCTCCTTCCGGGCCGAACCGGGCCGCGACCGCATTGTAGCGGCCGACAGACAAGTCCTCCGCGAGATCGTCCCGGGCGTCCAGCAGGTAGATCCAGCGGCCAAGGTGGTACAGCAGTTGGGACAGTACCCGGCTTCGTGTCCCCTCTTGGGGAGCAGCGGCTTGCAGCAGCTTGGCGAAAGCGTCCGCGGCGCGGTCCATCGAGGGACAGCCTTCCGCTTCCAGCTGTGCCAACGCTTGAAGGTTTTGCTGTGCTGTGCGGTCAAACGCGGGCCGGAGCCGGGCGGCTTTTCGGTAGGCGGGGTATAACCCGGCGAGCAGGGCACGGTATGGGAATCCACGCAAAAGGCCGTTGTCCTGAACGTTATCGTTCAATTTCCACCAGGCCAGGATGATGCTCTCGTCCGCCGCCTGTTCCAGAGCGGGACTGTCCAAACACATTGGTTCCTTCCGCAAAGGGTTGGCTTGGCATCTGCCGTAACAGGTTGGAAAGTCCGTCTCCGGCGGCCAGAGCAGAAGAGCCAGAAACGTGAAGTCATAGTTGAGAAACATAGGGGCCAGAAGTCCGTAGCGGCGGCGCAGGCAGCGGCACAATCCGCAGTAGGTCGCCCGATACAGGTCAAAATCCCGGCATTTCAGTTCAGCGCGTACCGGGCGAACGTAACCAAACACAGGCGTTCCTTAGCGCAGTTGTTTCAGGATGGAAAATTCCGGGGCTTTGCTGGCGGAGATGGCCCGGTCCATAAGGACAGCGGGTACAAAGCCGAACGCCAATCCCAAAACCGCCGGGAGCAGTGCGGCAATCTCTCCCATTTGCAGCACGTTTGTACCCAGAACGTACCCAGCTCCTAACCCCACACAGGGCAGCAGGAACACCGCTACGGAGGTGCTGATATTGCGCCGGTTGGCCGGTTCGACCTCCACAAAATCCCCCGGTTTTGCGCCGATATCGTTGGAGGCCAGGGCCAGGATCTCCTGAGGCGGCTTGGCGGAGCAGCCGGAACAGGCCCCGTCGCAGTGTAGGCCGCACTCCATCTGACGCAGCAGGGACACTTCCGCAACGCCTTCCCGAACGATCTTCTTGACAATCGCGTTCTGAACCATGAAAAATTTCTCCTTCGATGTGCTGGCCGGGCTGAACGCTACCGGCTGACATTGACGATTACATTATACTCGCCTACGATGCCTACATCTTCGCCCGCATCCAGATAGACCCGTGCGGGGACCGGGTAAGTGCCTACTGAAGTGATATCGGACACGTCAGCTACGATGCGCACTTGGCTGGGGTCGATCTCTTCCAGAGATTCCCCGCTGCCCCGAAGCGTGACGGTCATGGCCTGGGTGGTCAGCGAAACCTGATATCCTTCAGGGACGGAGGAGGACAGGTTGATATTACTTACCTCCAGGCTCCGGGTCGACAAGCCGTTGATGGAGATCTGAATGGTGGCGGAAGAAATACCGCTCAAGTTTTCCAGACTGGGGTCCAGGCCGATGGTGCGTGTGATAGCGGTGGAGTCAATGATCTTAGCCAATTCCACGCTTCCCAAAGAGATCTCTGTCATTTCCCGCATATCCTCTTCCGCACCAGAGACCATGATGGTCCGGGGTGAGATTTCAATCTTTGCGTCTCGTTCAGAAGCTCCACCGCCTTCTACCACGCTGACTGTAAGGGGGATCTCCCTTACAACGACGACTGGCAGGACCACATAAGCGGTTTCGGTATCCAACGTCACATCCAGATCGGTCAGCGGTTCGCCATTGGCATCCAGCAGGGTCAAGGGCAAATCGCCAGCGAAGCGTTCATTCAGATTCTCGTTTTCCAGAATCGCCACGATCCGGGAGATTTGGCTGACCTGTTCCACCGAACCGCTGACAATCACGCTTTCCGGGTTGATGGCGGCGGTGCCAGCCTGATAACCGGAAGCCACCGCGCCACGCAGCTGGAACCCAATGCTGAAGGACTTGGTATATAGTTTATCCACAGTTACCGTAATCATATCCGGGTGTTGTTCTAACCGCCGCACATTTTCTGTATTGACGTTGACAGGCCAATTCGGCGTAAAACGCAGCCGGTTCTCCCCTTCCTCGCAGCGGGATACGTCCACGGTCACGGAAATGTCCCGGAAATTGCGGCGCAGGTCATCCAATACGCTGGTTGGAGCCTCTACGCGCAGATCCACGGTCGTTTGAGACATACTGCTCACGGTCAGTCCCTGACGGGTGAGTACGCTGCTGCCCGACTGGACCACAGGGATGTCCTTGAATGTAGTGGATTGCGAGGGGTCGACTTCCGCTCGGACGTAGAGCCAGAACATCGTGGCCAGCAACACGGAGATCAGGATATAGATCCATCTGTTTTCCTGAAGGCGTTCCATCATTTCGCAGTCTCCTTCTTATCTCGATCCAGAAACAGGCTCAGGAAGGGGAGGCTGCTTCCCTTCTTCTCTTTTTTCTCCTCCTCGCTGTCGTTGAGCAGCTCGTTGCGCAGCAACCGTTCCAACGTCTCCGGAGCGAGGTGGCGCTTGAGCATACCGCCTACGGCGGCGGAGATGGAGCCGTTTTCCTCAGAAACAATAACGACGACGGCATCGGAATGCTCGCTCATACCGATACCGGCCCGATGACGCATCCCCAGCTCCCGGCTGAGGTTCACGTTCCCGGACAGGGGCAGCATACAGCCAGCCCCCACGATCCTGCCGTTGCGGACGATGACCGCGCCATCGTGCATGGGGGCCTTGTTCCAGAAAATATTTTTCAGCAGCTCGCTGTTGACGGCGCAGTCCAAGGCGGTGCCTGTTTTGATCACGTCATCCAGCAGGTTCTGCCGCTCAAAGACCATCAGCGCGCCCACCTTATCCCGTGACATATCGGTGTAGGCCAGCGTCGTTTCGGTGATAGCGGCTTCCAGGTCCATAGGTGTGGCCCGATTGGAGGCGAACACGAGTCCAAGCCGTCCACTGCCCACCCGTTCCAGCATCCGCCGCAGCTCCGGCTGGAAAAGGACCACCAGCACTAAGATCCCCACCTGAACGAACTCGTTCAGCAGGAAGCTGGTCGCGGTCAAAGGCGTGACAGAGGACAGCCACATGGCCATGACCAGGATGATGATCCCTCGGAGAAGTCGACCGGAGCTGGTCTTCCGCAGCATCCAAAGGCCCTTGTAGATCAGGAGGGAAAGGATGGAAATATCCAACAGATCCCACAGCTGAATGCTCATTGGAAGTTTTGTCTGCAAATACATCTGGATCTCTTCCAACAAAAGTGACCACCTCTCTTCCCTGTTTTCCGGAGCCGAATCAATTCGTAAATAACATTATACGATATTTCAACTGGCTTGGCAACACGAAAGGGACGTTTCCAGATGAAAATTTCGTGAATTTTTCCTTCGAAACTTTGTCTGTTTGTGCAGGCATACCAAAAAGGAGGCGGCCAGAAGGCCGCCTCTCTGTTCAGATGTGGGAGAGCTGCTTCATGGTTCGGAGAAACCACGCGATTTCCTGGGGTGTATTGAAGGCGGAGACACTGGCCCGCACGGTCCCGCTCTCCAGGGTCCCGGCGGTCTGATGAGCCAATGGCGCGCAGTGCAGGCCCGCACGGAGCGCAAAGCCTCTATCCCCAAGCTGTTCGCCTAAGTCCTCGCAGTCCTTCCCTTCCATCCGAAAGGACAATGCACCCAGCTGATACTCCGGAATGTCGGAAAAAAACACTTCCGTTCCGGGCAGGCGGGACAGTTCCTGCCCAAGTTGCGTCAACAAGCGGCGCTCGTGGGCGGCA
>CANDKT010000107.1 GCA_947385365.1 uncultured Bacillota bacterium
GTTTGCGAAGACGTAGCTGGTAATGCCGTTGCTCGTAGAAACGGAAGTGTGCGCAGCTTTCGTCTCCTCACCGAAGTTCCGCCAATCGAAGGTGTTATACAGAACAATCGTTACACCCTCAGGAACATTCAGGGTCATCGTACCAGTCACACGACTGGTTTCCACTTTGCCGTCGACCAAATCATGTTCATAGCGGTACAGCGGCAGAGTTTCACCCTCAGTACCCGCCATAAAGCCCATGCGGATAAAGTCGGACTTATAATACCGGTTATCATAGACGTCCGGCTCAAACATCAGACCCATCAAAGTGGAAGCGTTCTGGTTCATCGGGAACACATAAGCGCCGTTCGCGAAGGTGACGGTCTTCTCAGCCGTCAGGGCGGAGTTGACGCATTCTGTATACTTATCAACTTCCATTCCCTGGGTAACGTCATGATAGATGTACTGCTTCAAGCTGACAGAAGAACCATTCTCCAGCTTGTAATAGCTGATATCGTGTCCCTCAACCACATTCAGGATCTTATCAATATTTTCGGTGTCGGCAGGGATCACATAAGCGGTGGGACGGGGCCGGGCGTTCTGAACGCCGGAACGGCGAATCCAAGTATAGTCTGTCGTGCCAGTCTGAACGCCGCTGCCCATATCGAAGACAGGATAATCCTTCCAGTAGACTTCCTTATCCTTCTCGTCAAAGTGACGCAGAATGATTTGGTCGTCGTTCTCAAAGGTAGCGCCCTTGGAAATGATTTCCGCACGGGCCTCGGCTACAGTGTCCAAAACGCGGCCGGCATTCTCAGCAGCGAACTTGATGATACCGCTGGATGCACCCCACTGAGACATAACGCGGCGTTCGAACATACTCATGCCTGCGTAGATACCCTTTGTCTCGATCAAATGGCCCATAGAACCACGAGTCGCGGGATAAGCAGCGCCGATGGTGGTGTACACATCAAAAGGATACTGCTCATACGCAGTGCCACGGATACCATAGTTATCCTTGGCATTCTTCAGCGCGGCTTGCAGTTCCTCAATGGCCAGGTCAGCCAGCTTCTGCGGGTTCAGGCCGCCGCCGCCGTTACCAGTCATTTGGAGGTCGTCTGCGCTGTCTCTGCCATTCGCCGAATTTGTCAGCTCATGGGTGTCGATCACAACTTCCGGATAGAACAGATTGAAGGTGTTCACGATCATGCGGGTCTCGGGGCAGCTCAGGATGTGATAGTCGCGGTTCATATCCATGTCCGTGTTCGTGGCATTGGTACGAATCCACTCATAAGAACCATCCGAGTTGAACCGGGGGATCATAATGACATCCACCTTATCCAACACTTCATCGCCAAAGCCGTTGGCCAACTGACGGGCCATGACCATAGCGCCTTCAGTCGCAGCGGGTTCAGGGGGATGGACCTGCGCCTGATACTGGATGGTGACCTTGTCCGTATTCTTATTGATGATCTCGGCGGCCTCTTCCAGAGTCTTAGCGCCGCTCAAATCGGACTTGGTGAATACAAGGACAGGAGCGCCAGGATAATCTTTATACAGGTCGTGCTTCGGCGCAACGTTCTCCTTGGTGTACCAGAACAGGTGCATATAACCCTTCGGGTTCTGGTCTTTCACCAGCATTTGAATCCATTCGACCATCTCTTTGTTGGTCGTCTGCTGATGCAGTCCGTCACGCTTGCTCTGGTCGCGATTTGCGAAGTAAGGGCTTGTCAGCAGATTATCATCTGCATCTTTCCATGTCTTGCCAAAGACATTCTTCCAAACCTCGTCGCTCTGCAGGCGGATAGTACCGAAGTAAGAGGCATTATCCGGAGTCGGCTGGAACGCGCCGCCGTCAACGATCTTGCCGGGATTGGCATCCACAGTATAGCCAGCTTCCGCTTTCTCCGCAGAGAACCAAATATTCTTTTCTACTGTATAATAACCTGTACCGCTGGAATAATAGTTGTAGTTTCCAACAGGCAGATTATTGAACACATAGCTTGTAATGCCATCGTTGGTAGTTGTAGAGCTAGGAGCAACTTTGGTTTCGTCCTTAAAGTCTCTGTAGTTAAAGGTGTTATACAGAATGACTTCCACATCGGCAGGAGCAGTTAAGGTCATCGTGCCAGTGGGAAGATTGACTTCTACTTTGCCGTCGACCAGGTCGTGTTCATAGCGGTACAGCGGCAGAGCTTCACCTTCAGTACCCGTCATGAAGCCCATGCGGATGAAGTCGGACTTATAAGACCGGTTATCAAAGACATCCGGCTCGAACATCAGACCCATCAGCGTGGAAGCGTTTTGGTTCATGGGGAACACATAAGCGCCGTTCGGGAAAGTGACCGTCTTCTCAGCCGTCAAAGCGGAGTTGACACACTCTGTGTACTGTTCAGCTGTCATTCCTCTACCAGTAACATTGTGATAGACGTACTGCTTCAAGCTGACAGAAGAGCCATTCTCCAGCTTATAATAGTTGATTTTGTGCCCATCGACCACATTCAAGATCTCATCAATGTTTGCGGTATCGGCAGGAATCACATAGGCAGTGGGACGGGGCCGGGAGTTGTCAACACCAGACCGGCGAATCCAGGTATAGCTTGTTTCACCAGTTTTCTCACCGCTGGCCCAGTCATATACAGGATAGTCCGGCCAGAAGGGTTCCTTGTCCGTCTCATCATGGTGTTTCAGGATGACTACGTCTTCATTTTCAAAAGTAGCACCCTTAGCCACAATTTCTTTACGAGCCTCAGCTACGGTGGTCAGGATTTTCTGCGTATTATTTGCCGCAAATTCAATGATGCCACTGGAAGCAGCCCACTGAGACATAACGCGGCGGTCAAACATACTCATGCCCGCATTGATACCCTTAGTCTCAATCAAGTGCCCAATGGAACCACGGGTCGCAGGGTACGCAGCCCCAATAGTTGTGTACACGTCAAAGGGATACTGCTGATAAGCGGTGCCGCGGATACCATAATTATCCTTGGCATTCCCTAACGCAGATTTCAGTTCCTCAATGGCCAGGTCAGCCAGAGCCTGCGGGTTCAAACCGCCGCCGCCATTGCCGGTCATTTGAAGGTCGTCCTGGTCTTCCCAACCGCCGCCGCCAATAGCGGGATTCCACATCTCGTGGGTGTCGATGACGACTTCGGGATAGAACAAATTGAAGGTATTCACTACCATGCGAGTCTCAGGGCAGCTCAAAATGTGATAGTCACGGTTCATATCCATGTCCGTATTTATGGCATTGGTACGGATCCACTCATAAGAACCATCGGAATTGATCCGTGGAATCATAACCACATCCACGTTATTCAACACTTTGTCGCCGAAGTCATTGGCCAACTGGCGGGCCATAACCATAGCGCCTTCAGTAGCGGCAGGCTCGGGGGGATGAACCTGTGCCTGATATTGAATGGTGACCTTATCTGTGTTCTTTGCAAGAATTGCGGCGGCATCTGTTAAGGTCTTGGCACTGGTCATATCGGACTTCGTGAACACGATAACAGGTGCGCCTTCATAGGCGTTATACAAGTGGTGCTTAGGTGCAACATCTTCTTCGTCATACCAGAAAATGTGCATATAACCATGCGGATTTTGTTCCTGTTCCAGCATCTGAATCCACTCGACCATCTCTTCGTTGGTGGTTTGCTGATGCAGGCCGTCGCGCTTGCTCTGGTCGCGATTTGTGAAATAGGGGCTTACCAACAGATCATCGTTCTCATCTTCCCATGTCTTGCCATAGAAAGTTTGCCAAGCCTCGTCGGTCTGTAGGCTGATGGTTTCAAAGCCTCCCTCATTGTCTGGAGTCTGCTGGAAACTGCCGTCACCGGCTATCTTGCCAGGATTGGCATCAACTGTCCAACCGCCCTCAGCTTTTGCTTTCGCCTCAGAGAACCAGAGGTTCTTATCTACGGTGTAGTAGCCTTCACCGCTGGAAAGATAGTTGTAGTTTCCAACGGGCAGGTTTTCAAAGACATAGCTGGTAATTCCACTTTCAGCATCTGTAACGGTGTCAGTAGGCGTGACTTTGTGTGCGTCGCTAAATTCATACGCATTAAAGGTATCATACAGGATGACTTCCACGTCACTGGGCGCAGTCAAAGTCATAGTACCGGTGACACTAGGGGTAGGATCATTTCCAGAGTCACCGGAAGTAACATGGATTGCGTCTTCCTCGTGGATTGTGGCACGCTCGGCATCGGTGAGCGACAGTTCATAGGAGGTATCGGGTACAATGCCGTAGTCTTTGTATTCGTCCTCCGTGTGCCCACCAGAGGGAGCAGCAGAAACACCGGTGGTCATCAGACTGGCCAGCATAGCGAATACCAGAAGCAGGCTAATAGACCTCTTTCCGTAATGCTTCATTATTACACTTGCACTTCCTTTCTCTTAATCGACTAAACCTATCCAGACAAACCGGACCATCCTTCTCTCTTTGTCCCCCCTGACACAAATAAATTTGACACGAATATCGAGACATACAAACTGTCAATTTCTTCTATAATCACCCCCTTGCCATTCAAACCATTTCCGCTAAATGATTGTCCGCTCTCCTTCTCTGGCTGGAAATAGCTTTCTGTGTTCCGCCCCCACCTGGAGGCGGATACACAAAAAGGCTTGAAATTGTGATTATTAGTACAGTTTAACGCTCAATTCCAAAAATCGGTTTTTTCCTTCAAGCCGATCGAGGACGCCTTAAATTCGGGGTCCTTGCCTGCGGCGCGCTGGTCTGTGTAATCTGCCAGGGCTTTCATTGCGGTACCGCCCAGCATAACGATAACAGGCAGGTTAATGATAGCCATGATGCCCATAAGTACATCAGCCAAGTCCCAAACTAAACCAAAGGACAGCTGCGCACCTACGAAGACCAACACAACGGCAATCACGTTGAAGATTGTTTTGCCGGTTTTGCCCACCGCACGACCAGCGATATAGTTCATACAGCCTTCACAGTAGAACAGATTGCCCAGCAATGTGGTGAACGCGAAAAGCAACAGGGCGAAAGTGATGAAGTAGGGGCCGATTGCGCCAAAGGTGTTGGCCAGGGACTGCTGTACAAAGGGAGCGCCAGAAAGTTCCTCAGAGGGAACGATACCAGTACAAAGAGCCATGAGGGCGGTGGCAGTACAAATCAGGATGGTGTCGATGAACACGGACAGCATCTGAACTAAGCCCTGCTTCACAGGGTGGGACACGTCAGCCGCAGCCGCGGCGTTCGGAGCGGAACCAACACCGGCTTCGTTGGAATACAGGCCGCGCTTAATGCCTTGCATCAGGGCGGAACCGGCAAAGCCGCCGAAGATCGCTTTAAAGTTGAACGCATCCGCGAAGATGTGGCCCAGAACCGCCGGAACCTGACCGATGTTCATAATCACGACCAGCACAGCCATGATGATATAAATCACGCCCATGACCGGGACCATAACACCTGTGACTTTGACGATACGCTTGCCGCCGCCAAAGATACAGATTCCCACCAGAATGGCCAGGACCGCGCCGCCAATCAAAGGAATGGAGTCATTGTAGAAGCTGTAGCTGGTAAAGCTGGTAATCAGGTTATAGGAGGCCAGCATATTGAACCCGCCTGCGTAGGTAGCAATCAGGGCTGCGGCGAAGATAATGCCTAAGACCCGGCTGTGCAGAGCCGCTTCGATGTAGTAAGCGGGGCCGCCGTAGCTACCGCCTTCCGGGTCTCTTTTTTTGTAGATCTGCGCTAAGGTACTCTCTACAAAAGCGGAAGCTCCGCCCACCAGAGCGATGATCCACATCCAAAATACGGAACCGTAACCGCCGATGGCAATCGCGTTTGCCACACCCACGATGTTACCGGTGCCTACCCGGCTGGCCGTGGATACCATCAACGCTTGGAACGCGGAAACCGCTTTCCCGTCCTTGGGCTTTTCGCCAATTACCCGGATGGACTCGGGCAGCAACCGCAACTGGACCAGCTTACTCCGGAACGTGAAGTAGAGACCAACCCCCAGCAGCATAATAATCAAAATGTAACTGTACATCCAGCCGCTAATGGTGCCGATCAAGCTCGCAAAGGCTTCATACATAATTTTTCCCTCTCTTTTTCATGAATTTTTGGATGTGGGGACCAGTCAGCGGGCGTACCGGTCCAGGATATGAAGCTTTTCTGTACGAGAGATATACTCCAAAACCCGCTGCCCTGCCATGCTGTTGCCTTTGCTGTCCAGGCTGGGACCATACACGCCAATGCCCATCTCACCTGGAACCACCGACAAGATACCTCCTCCCACGCCGCTTTTGCTGGGAAGACCTACCCGCACAGCGAACTCGCCGCTTCCGTTGTACATACCGCAGGTCAGCATCATGGTCAGGGTTGTACGCACCACCTCCTCTTTTAAAATTCTGTTTCCAGTTTCCGGCTGAATGCCGTCATTGGCCAGCAGCCGGCCTAAATTGGACAAGCTTTCTGCTGTTACATTAAGAGAACACAATTGGGTATACAGTCGCAGGGTATCATCTACCGCCTCGGTAATCAGCCCCTTGCTTTGCAGAAGATATACCAAGGAACGATTGCGGGCACAGTTGGCCCATTCAGACTGGAACACATCCTCATTGATCGTAATGTACTTATCGCTGCACAAACCCTGAACAGCAGATAACATCTGTTCCAGCCCCAAAGGAACCAGAAGCCCCACAATCGCAATCGCCCCCGCATTGACAAACGGGTTAAATGGAATTGCTTCACTGTCAGAGAGATGGGACATCGCGTTGAAAGAGGAACCTGTAGGTTCCATTTTCGTCCTACGGAAGACGGCTTCAAACCCTTGGTACTCCAGTGCTACAACTAAATTGATGACCTTGGAGATGCTTTGGATGGTGAACCGCTGCTTCCAAAAACCGGAATGTAGTGTTTCCCCAGCAATGGTCTTGACACAAATGCCCAGTTCCTGTCCATCCACCTTGCCAAGCTCCGGGATATAGCTGGCCACCTTTCCCTTTTGTGCGTAGGGTTGTCCGAATTCCAGTGCCTGCTTCAGCAGGACTTCGTCCATAGTATGCACGCTCCTTCTTCCGGGAGGGGCCGGTCTTTTGTTCACTTTGAATCATTGCAGCGAGGTCCTGCTCCCAATCTTTGGCCATATTATAGCACAGGAATTTTTTGTCGAATAGTTCTTGTTTCGTATAGCCAATATCTCAAATAGCTCTAACGGAAAATGTGTTCAGTTTATACAAATATGATAAAATTTGCTCAGAATATGACAGAAGCTAGAGAGGGGGTTGTAGTCAAATGAATTTAAAACATCTGGAGTATTTCATCACCGTGGCACAAATGGGATCTATCAATCGGGCCGCTCAAGCCTTGTACATCTCTCAGCCTCATCTTGGGAAAATCATACGAGAACTGGAACAGAATGCCGGTGTGCCTCTGTTTACCCGCTCCAATCACGGTGTCACGCTCACGCCGGAAGGCATCGAATTTCAGCGGCGGGCTCAGCGTGTTCTAGTGGAACTGGGCGATATGTTCCATCACTCCAAGCCCAATGATCTGCAAGACTTCTCTTTGTCCGTCTCTATGACCAAATATTCCCACATCATGGAGAGCTTCATCCAAATTGTACTCCAGTATAAAGATCTGCCCGCTTATACCCACCGTCTTCAGGAAGGAAACCCAATCGACGTAATCGACGATGTGTACAACCGCCGGGCGGATGTGGGTGTGCTTCACTTTGGTCTGAGTCAACGGAAAAATATGATGGCACTTTTTCAGGAACACCAGTTGATTTATCACTCTTTGGCCCGTATGTCTCCCCATATCCTGATTTCTCAACACCATCCTCTTTTGGTCGAGGGCAAGCCGATATCGCTGGAAGCTCTGTCTCATTACGGTTTTGTTCGTTATGAAGGACAGTTTGAAGATTTTACCTACGAGTTATTTTCCAAAGGCTCACAATTCAACCTCAGTATCAATCCCAAAATGGTCTACATCGTGACCCGAGCGTCGCTGCTCCACCTGCTTGCCAAAACCGACTTCTACTCCATCGGAATCCAGGATTTTGCCGCGCAGCTCTCCTCCTATCAAGTGGTGTCCATCCCTATCGAAGATTGCCGCGATACATTGGAATTTGGCTACATCTTTCCAGCTGGTGTCAAGCTCAGCAAGATCACGGAGGAATTTCTTGCCGATCTGAAACAACGGCTTATTCAATAAGTATGCGGCTTTATGAGACGAGCGTGGAAAAAATGTCGTTTTCCCCTTGACTTTTTCTCAAATTCAGGTATAATAAGTGAGCTTGCCCTACGGCAGGCGTCATCCTTGTTCCCGGCGTCCGTCCGGGGACCATATGTCCATAAGGAGGTGCAAAAAATGGCTAAAGTCAACGCAAATTACGAGGCAGTCTATGTTCTGAACCCCGACCTGAACGAGGAACAGATCGCCGCCTTGACGGCCCGGTTCAAAGCTGTCGTCGAGGCTAACGGTACGGTCTCCGAGGTCGACGAGTGGGGCAAACGCCGCCTGGCTTACCCCATCAACGACCTGATGGAAGGCTACTACGTTCTGATGACCTTCACCGCCGCCCCCGCGATCCCGCAGGAGCTGAGCCGTATCTTCCGCATTACCGACGGCGTGATGCGCTCTATGGTCATCTGCAAAGACGAGTAAGGAGTTCGAATATGCTGAATCGTATTATCATTATGGGCCGCCTGGCGCGGGACCCGGAACTGCGGCATACGCAGGCGGGAACCCCGGTCGCCTCTTTCCGCTTGGCCGTGGATCGGGACTTCAAAGACAAAACGACCGGCGAGCGGATCACAGACTGGATCGATGTGGTCGCCTGGAGCCACACCGGCGAATTTGTCAGCCGCTACTTCACCAGAGGCCGTATGGCCGTCGTGGAAGGCCGGCTCCAGATGCGCAACTGGACGGATAAAGACGGCAACAAGCGCGTCAGCGCGGAAGTCGTGGCCGATAACGTCTACTTCGGCGACTCCAAACGGGACGGCGACAGCGGCGGTTACGACCGCTCCAACTACCCCTCCGGCGGGTATAACCAGACGCCCGCCGCGCCTACTGCGCCGCCCGCCCCCCCCCCCGGTTGCAGCGCGTCCCCCGCTGCAACGGACCCGGTCGCGGGACGCACCGGCGACGGCAGCGAGCTGCCGGTCGGCAAGCGCCCGGGCCTCCCGCCCGCC
>CANDKT010000108.1 GCA_947385365.1 uncultured Bacillota bacterium
CCGCCAAATCGCCGCGGCTCACCACCTCGGCGTTCTCCAGCAAAGCGGCTTCTTCTGGTAAGTACCCTGCAAAAGAACCTGCCCGCCGGGTCAGGTAGCTTTCCAAACAGCTGGTCACTGTTTCCGGGCTGGTCTCCTCCGACAGCCGAAGGATCGCGATCTCCTGACCGGAAGCTCCTTGGGCGTACAGGATCACGCCGTTGGTCACGGCGTCCGTTTCCAACTCGTACTCCTCCTCCAGGTAGAGGTCGAACAACGGGTCGTCCGGCAGCAGCGCGGTCATGGAAGACGCGCCGGTCTGCGTATCCAGCACCGCGTATGCGATTTGCTCTGGCGTCCAACGCGAAACTTCCGGTTGTACGTCCTTCTCCTGACCTCCGGCGCAGCCGCTCAGCAGGCCGCAGACGAACAGCAGCCCTACCGAAAAACGCCGGATATATTTGTGTATATGAAGCATAGTCTCAATTCCTCCAATGGCTGGGACGAAGGGCAGGGCCTCGCCGCTCAGGCGTTGTTATTTTGCTTTCCCGCAGATGTCGTCCATGCGGATACGCCACACGGCGGTGACAGGCAGACTCTTGGCAAGAGCCTGCTCGAAACCGTCCAAGCGGTCCGGGAGCAGCTTCTGACACAGAAGACGCAGCGCGTCACGTTTTTCCTGCGGGTCTGATACCATCTCGGCGGTCCCGGTGACGATGACCGACTCGAAATAGGTTGTGTACATACCCGGCGGTACGAAAGCGGGCGCATCCTTTCCCACAAAGGTGACGCAGACACGGGGATTTTTTGCTAACAGTTCCGTTTTCCGGCCCTCCAGGGCGCAGTGGAAATACAGAACGTCCCCGGCCCGGACCAAGGACAGAGGCAGACAATACGGTGTCTTCTCCCCGGAGTCCAGCGCGACGACTCCGTGGGTACAGCGGTCGATGACGTTCAGGCAAAAGTCCCGGTCTTTCTGACGGTCGTTTCTTCGCATTTCAAAACACCTCATTCCGGTTGCAGCAGTTCGATCACGGAGCGGTAGAAGTTGACAGGGTCGTCCTGGAAACGCTGCGCCATTGTGGCAGCGCGGGGCTGGTCGGACACCAGAAGCGTGAGTTCCAACAACGGGCTCGTGCCGTCGCTGAAGTGCAGGAAGAGCGAACAGGTCCCGTCTTCCAGCAGATGGACGCGGCTTTGGATCTGCGCCTGACGGCGGAGCGCGTCGTTGACCTGGAGCAGATTTTCGTCGCAGTGCATCCGGACCGAGTAGGGCAGACTGCTTTGGCAGATCTCGCTGTTGCGCCGTCCTTTGTCGGTGATGGTGTAATGGTCTCCTTCTCTGGACAGCTGACCGGTCTCCACCATATGCTCCACCGCCTGGGTCAGTGAGAAGTAATCCACGCCCGCGTCGCAGAGCGCCAGTTCCAGGAGCTGCAAAAACGTGATAGGGCCAGCGGTGCGGGCCATGATGTAGAGGACCAGCAATTTCAGGTCCAGTTCGTCCTGAATAAATCCAATTTGGGCCATATATAACCTCCATACGCCAAAAAGCGCGCAAACACACTCGCATTCCCTATTATACCCGCAAATCCCCGAAAGGGCAAGATGAAACAGAAGGAAACGCGCCGCTTTCTGCGGCGTGCAGGGCCTGGTTACTGCGCTTGTTTGCGTTCGGCGGGAACGAGTCCGGCATCGTCGGATCATTCATATCCGCTCGCGCGATCCCGCGGGTTCCGATTGGCGAGGGACTTACGCGTTTCTATCATACCATGCCAGAGGGCAACAATCAAGAGTCTTCCTTTGCACCAAACCAGCCGGGGGTCATAAGATGGAATGTACCCACAAACCAATGGACGGGACCCCCGTCCCCGTATCCGAATGTTTTAGGAGGGAGCCATTATGCCAGAAATGGTCGTACCCGGTCCCGTGAGCGAAGAGCGCTGTATCCGGGAGGCCGTATGTATACACACCCGGAAGATCTTCGATTCCTGCCGGGATAAAGATTGTATCGAGGATCTGCGCGTCTACCCGACACGCAGTTCTCAGGAGGCGATTGACCGCGCCATGTCGGTCAAAGCGTGCAGCGCCGAATTGCTGTATGCGTACATTGATGTAGAGCCGGTCAGCTTCAACCGGGGATTTTATACCGTAGATGTGCGGTATTTTTACCGCATTACCGCCGACGCCTTCATTGGAGCGGCCAGGCCGGTAGAGGTCACCGGACTGGCGGTCTTTGACAAGCGCGTCATCCTGTTCGGCAGCGAGGGGAGCGCGAAGATTTTCTCATCCTCCGGTACGGACTGCGCCCTGGACCCGCAGGGACGGCCCCGGACCGCCGCGCCGATTGCGGTGGTGGAGTCGGTGGACCCGCTGATTCTCAACCTCAAGCTGCTGGACGTGTGCGAATGCCGGCCCAGTGACTGCGGCTGCGCTGACATACCCAATGCGGTTGCCGCCGCGTTCGGGGAGGATCTGATGGCCGGCGGCGATTCCCACCGTCTGTATGTCACGTTAGGGCAGTTCTCCATCATCCGCCTGGAGCGGGACACGCAGCTGCTGATGCCGGTCTACGACTACTGTATGCCCGACAAGGAATGCACTTGCAGCGGCGGCGACTGCGGCGGGCAGGAGGACCCCTGTGAGCTGTTCCGGAAGGTACAGTTCCCGGTCAGCGAGTTCTTCCCGCCCAACAGCGTCGCGCCGAGGGGCACTAGTTACCAGGAAGTCCGCGCCTGCGGCTGCTGTAGCTGATTTTCCTAAAAAACGAACAAAAACCGGCCGTTGAAGAGCGGCCGGTTTTTGCTGTCATTCTTCAGGCGCGGTATCGTTACACCTTGCCGATATCGGTGCGGAAGTGCATATCCTGGAAGGAGATCGGTTTCGCGGCGGCGTAGGCGGCGGAGATGGCCTCGTCCAGCGTGCCGCCCAAGGCGGTGACGCCTAACACGCGGCCTCCGGCAGTGAGAATCGTGCCGTCCTCCGTCTGCTTGGTACCGGCGTGGAACACGGTCGCGCCGGATTTTTCGGCCTCTTCCAGGCCGGAGATGGGGTATCCGCTCTGGTACTTCACCGGGTAGCCGCCGGAAGCCAGTACGAGACAGCAAGCCGCGCCGTCCTTCCACTTGATGTCGATCTGGTCCAGCGTGCCGTTCACGCAGGCTTGGAAGATGTCCATCAGGTCGGTGTCCAGCATGGAGAGGATGGGTTGCGTTTCCGGGTCGCCGAAGCGGGCGTTGTATTCCACGACCTTCGGGCCGTCCGCGGTGAGCATCAAGCCGAAGTAGAGGACGCCTTTGAAGGGTCGGCCTTCCGCTTTCAGAGCTTCCACAGTGGGCAGAAAGATCTCCTTTTCGCAGCGTGCGGCAATCTCCGGGGTGTACTTGGGGGAGGGGCAGAAAGCCCCCATGCCGCCGGTGTTGGGACCTTGATTGCCGTCATAGGCCCGTTTGTGGTCCTGGCTGGACAGCATGGGGACCAGATGTTCCCCGTCGCAGAAGGCCAGCACGGTGACTTCAGGACCGGTCATGCACTCTTCGATGACCACGGTGGAGCCGCTCGCGCCGAATTTTTTGTCTTCCATCATTTCCCGGGCGGCGGTCTCGGCTTCTTCCACGGTGGAAGCCACCACCACGCCTTTGCCCAAAGCAAGGCCGTCTGCTTTCACCACGATAGGCGCGCCTTGGGCGCGGATGTAGGCCAAGGCTTGGTTCAGGTCGGTGAAGGTCTCGTATTTAGCGGTAGGGATGTGGTATTTTTTCATCAATTCCTTGGAAAAAGCCTTGCTCGCTTCCAGGATAGCGGCGTTGGCTCTAGGCCCGAACGCAGGGATTCCGGCGGCTTCCAGCGCGTCCACCATGCCCAACGCTAAGGGGTCGTCCGGGGCCACCATGACGAAATCCATCGCGTTTTCCTTGGCCCAGTTCACCATCCCGTCCACGTCGGTGGCTTTGATAGGCACGCACGCGGCGATTTGGGCAATGCCTCCGTTGCCCGGCGCGCAGTACAGCTGGGTTACTTTCGGCGATTGAGCCAGCTTCCAGCAGATGGCGTGTTCCCGACCGCCTCCGCCGACGACCAAAACTTTCATGTTGTTCCTCCTTCTGGGACTTCGATTTGCTCCGCCTCCATGAACTGCCGCAAGGCTGGGTCCTGAGCGGCCAGCGGGTAGAGCCGTTTTTTCTGATTTCGGATGTATTTGATGTATGCCGCCTGGCGGTCTGCTGGGAAAGGTTCGCCGGAGACGATCCGGCGGGCGAAATTGACCGCCGCCGCGCGTTTGTACAGGCTTCCGGGCATTTGGTCCAACGGGACGCCGTCGGCTTGGAGATCGGTGAGGGCGTCGCACCAGCGGAACAGGTTCCGAGGAAGTTCTGTTTGATGGGCGGGCAGACGGACGCGTTCCAGCGCGGTGCATCCCGCGAAAACTTCCCGGTCCAACACGGTGACGCTCTCCGGCACGACGGCTTCCCGCAAGCTCCGGCAGTTGGAGAACGCGCCCTCGCCCAGACGTTTCAGACCTTCCGGGAGGGTGACGCGGGTCAGATGAGTGCAGTTGAAAAAGGAGATGGGGCCGATTTCTTCCACGCTTTCCGGCAAGTCCAGCCCGGTCAGGCCAAAGCAGTCGGAAAAGGCGTAGCTGCCAATCCGTTTCAAGTTTTCAGGGAAGACGACTTGGTTCAGTCCACAGCAGCCGTGGAAAACTCCGACATTGAGTTTTGTGATTCCCTCCGGAAGGGCGACGCGGGACAGCGCGGTACAGCCTTCAAAGGCGTTCTGTCCGATGTGTTCCAGTCCAGCCGGGAGTTGGATATCGGATAGGTTTACGCATTGGGAGAAAGCGAAGGGTTCGATTCGCGTCACGTTTTTAGGGATCGTGATTTGGGCCAGCGCGCCGCAATGGGCAAAAAGTCTTTGGCTGAGTGTGGAGATTTTTTGGGGGATGGTGATTGTGGACAGGGCGGCGCAATCGCCAAACGCTCCGATTCCCAGCCGTGTCAACTCCTCGGGAAGGTTGATATCAACCAGATTGGTACAGTGATAGAACGCCTGATACTCGATTTCCGTGACGCTCTTCGGCAGATGGACACGCTCCAGTCCAATACAGCCGTTGAACGCGTCCTTTCCGATTTTCGTTACTCCGTCCGGAACGGTAACGGCACGGTCAAATCCTTGGTATTGCACCAAAACGGTTCCCCGGAGGACGAAAGAAGGGTTCGGCGGCGTCATGTCGGGGCCTCAGTGGTGGAACAGCCGCATTCCGGTGAAGGCCATGACCATGCCGTATTTGTCGGCGGTTTCGATGACCTGGCTGTCTCGGATAGAACCGCCGGGCTGGGCGATATACTGCACGCCGGACTGATGGGCGCGTTCCACATTGTCGCCGAAGGGGAAGAAGGCGTCGGAACCGAGGGTGACGCCGGTGAGTTTGGCGATCCAGTCCGCTTTTTCCTCGGCGGTGAGTCCGTCGGCGATGAAGGCGTCGATGGCGTTGTCCCGGTCTGGGCGGCGGGTGGCGGCGTCGAAGGAGAGGGCCAACACTTTGGGATGCTGCCGCAGCCACCAGATATCGGCTTTATTGCCCGCCAGACGGGTGCAGTGGATACGGCTCTGCTGCCCCGCGCCCACGCCTAAGGTCTGGCCGTCCTTGACGTAGCAGACGGAGTTGGACTGGGTGTATTTCAGGGTGATCAGAGCCAGCAGCATATCATGCTTGGCGTTTTGGGGCAGGTTCTGATTTTGGGTGACGATATTTTCCAGCATAGCCTCGTCGATGGTCAGGTCGTTGTAGCCCTGCTCGAAGGTGATGCCGAAGATATTCCGCCGTTCGATAGGGGCGGGGGTGTAGTTGGGGTCGATTTTCACGACGTTGTAGCCGCCCTTGCGCTTGGTTTTGAGGATCTCCAAGGCTTCCGGGGTGTAATCCGGGGCGATGACGCCGTCGGAGACCTCCAGGGCGAGGAAACGGGCGGTATCTTCGTCGCAGGGGTCGGAGAGGGCGGCCCAGTCGCCGAAGGAGCAGAGTCGATCCGCGCCTCTGGCGCGGATGTAGGCGCAGGCGATGGGGGACAGGTCGCCTTCGGGGGCGAAGAAGACCTGACGTTCCACGTCGTTCAAAGGCAGTCCCAACGCTGCGCCGGCGGGGGAGACGTGTTTGAAGGACGCGGCGGCAGGCAGACCGGTGGCTTGTTTGAGGGCCTTGACCAGCTGCCAGGAGTTCAGCGCGTCCATGAAGTTGATATAACCCGGCTTCCCGTTGAGGACTTCCAGAGGCAGTTCGCCCTGTTCCATAAAGATACGGGCGGGTTTTTGATTCGGGTTGCAGCCGTATTTCAGTTCCAGTTCGGTCATAACGTGCGCTCCTTTTTATTCGTCTTCAATATCCTCGTTGATGAAAGCGTAGTCCTGTTCCATGAGCATTTGCAGATACGCGTCGAAGCTGTCCGCGATGACGATCAGCTCGTCGGGGTCGTGGAGGTAGCGCACGACCTGACCTTTTTTGCCCTTAGCAGAGGGGGAGAAGTCGAGGAACAGCTGAGACGTTCCGCCATTGTTGCAGCAGTCGGAGAAGTGGAGCAAGTTCAAGCGGCCCATATCGTCGCCAATCCGCTCGTCGACGGGGATGTCGTCATACTCCCGGCGGATGAGGTACTCGCCCCATTGGGCGAATTCGTTCTTTTCCTCTGCCATCTGCTGCGCGGACAGCAAGTAGTAGGGGTAGCCCTCGTAGTCGGAGCCTAAGAACAGAAACGCGAACGTTTTCCCTTGGTACTCCCGCCAGTAGGTGCCGTCCACCAGCTTGAGCAGTTCGATCAAGCTCTCCGGGGCGTCGGGGTAGAGCTTCAGCAGCCGGTCCAGATCTGTCTGGCTGACTCCCTGAACAGCGGCGGCAAATTCTTCCCACTGTTCCCCGATGTTTTCGCGGTAGTAGGCGTTCCGCAAGCCGTCCCAATAGGCCCGCGCCAATTCCTTCGCGGTCGACATAACGCGTCCCCTTACAGGTGGTGCTTATTGACCAAAGCGGTTTCCCGCTGGCCGGACGCCAAGTCGATGAGCTGAACGAACAGCGAGACGCGGTTGTCCACGTTCAGGCTGTCCCAGATTTCCTGCGTCCAGGTTTTGAGATCGGAAGCGTCCACTGCGACCCGGCGCGGTTCGCCCTCGAAGGACGGCAGGGGGTTTCCGTCGCCCTGATAGGTGTGGATGAAGTGGCCGGTTCCGGCGACAGGCGCGTCGTACTCGAAGAAGTACCGGCAGCAACAGGCCGGGTCTCCGTCCATGCTCTTGAGGATGGACAGGTTATAGGTCCCGTCCGGTTTCATCACGCCGGAGATGCGCGGGGTGAAGTTGGGGCCGTCCGGTTCAAAGGTCCGGGTATTCAGCGCGTGGCGATAACAGTGGCCCTGCGCGATATGGTCCCGGATGGTATCGGTCTGGTCGCCGTTGGTCACGACGGTCAAGCCGTTGGGCAGGACGCGGACAGGGTGGTAGATGATAAGGGACGGGTCGGACATTTTCTCCTCGTCAAAAGCGCGGGTACGGATACCGTCCTCGGTCTGTTCAAAGACGCGGTTGCGGCTGTTCTCGCTGCGGCCCATGATGAAGTAGGCGATGGCGGCTCGTTGGTTATCGGCGCTGCGGCCCAGGACGATGCCCCGGCCGGGATAGGGATTTTTGGCGAGGTAGTTCATCAGGTTCAAAACTTTCATAGTTCAGGCCTCCTCCATTGCGTGTAGCATCCATTCCCAGAAGGGACCGCTGGTCCCGCACTCCGGGCAGGTACAGGTCCCGTACAGGTAGGGCAGCCGGGGCAGAAGTTCCCGGTCGCCGATGGCGTCCAGCAGGTTTCCGAACCAAACGCCCTCTTCGTCCGGCTCGCCCGGCGTGACGGTTTCCGGTGTTCCGGAGAAGTCGATGGAATCCTCGTACCAGCCGCAATCCGGGTCGGAACACATAGCAGGAAACTCGTCCCAGGGGGCGAACAGGTAGAGGGAAAGCGCGTGGCTCCGGTTCCCCAGCAGCGCCAACGCCGCGACAGCGAACACCTGCGGCAGATCGTCCGGGAGCGTTTTGATCTGTTCCATGTGGTGTTCCAGCAGCTCTTGCGTCTCTTGGCGCAAGGCAGTCAAACCCTCGTGAAATTCCCGGAATGCCTCGCTGTCGGAAAGCAATGAGGCGTCGCTTTCGGCGGCGACCGCCGCGCCGGTATTAGCGATCAGGTAGAGTTTTTTCTCCACGTCCAGCGTCCGGCACAGCCGGGCCAAGTGCGGCAGGGCGTAGGCGGTGACGTCGTACCAGCTGAGCTGATGGCTGAGATTTTCCGCCAGTATGTCCACCGTGTCGTAAAAATCGCCCTCGTTCCGCGTGAGCTTTTTCAACAGCTCTGCGGTATTCGGTCCGGCGCTGGAGAGCGTATTCCAGAGCGGATGGTTCAGATCAATCATCCCAGACACCTCCCGCGATTCGTACCGTCCGTCCCTCCACGGTCAGCCGGTCCTGACAGAACAGGCTGACGGCTCGGGGCAGCAGTTTCCACTCGCATTGCTCCATGATGCGCCGCTGGAGCGTCTCCGGCGTGTCGTCCGGAAGCACGTCCACGGCTTTTTGCAGAATGATCGGTCCGCCGTCGCATTCCTCGGTGACGAAGTGGACGGTTGCGCCGGAGACCTTGACGCCGTAGGCTAACGCTTTCTCGTGGACGTGCAGCCCGTAGCACCCCGGTCCTG
>CANDKT010000109.1 GCA_947385365.1 uncultured Bacillota bacterium
CCGCATCCTGTGGTTCTTCTCCCAGGCCGCCATGACCCTGAAAGATCCCTCCCTCCTCCCCTACGCCCGCCACGCCTACCGCTTCCTGGTCGATCATTGCCTCGACCAAACCTACGGCGGCGTCTATTGGTCCCTGACCTGCGACGGAAACGTTCTGGATGACACCAAACATACCTACAATCAGGCTTTCGCCATCTACGCCCTCGCCGCTTACCACCGCCTCACCGGTGAGGAAGAACCCCTGCGTCTGGCCCGCCAGCTGTTCCACCTCATCGAAGAAAACTGCACCGACCAGAACGGCTACCTGGAAGCCTTTACCCGCAACTTCCAGCCCGCTTCCAACGAAAAACTCTCCGAAAACGGCGTCATGGCCGCCCGTACCATGAATACCCTCCTCCACGTCTTCGAAGGCTACGCCGGACTCTATCAGGCCGCCCACGACCCCGAGGTCGCTCAGAAAATGCTCCGCATCCTCTCCATCTACACCCAGCGCGTCTACGACCCCCTGAAACATCGCCAGACCGTCTTCTTCGATCCGGATTACCGCTCCCTCATCGATTTGACCAGCTACGGACATGACATCGAATCCAGCTGGCTCATCGACTGGGGCGCGTCCCTCCTGGAAGACGAGAACGTGAAACACACCATCTACCAGATCGACAGCGACCTCGCCGGGAATATCCTGAATACCGCCTTCTCCGGCGGCTCCGTCGCCAACGAGTGCGACAAAGGCGTCGTGGACGTCCACCGGGTCTGGTGGGTCCAAGCCGAGGCCGTCCTGGGCTTCGTCAACGCTTGGGAAAAACACCCGCAGCAAATCCAATACCGCGACGCCGCCGCTCAGGTGTGGCGCTACATCTCCGCGCATCTCGTCGACCGCCGCCCCGGCGGCGAGTGGTTCTGGCGGCTGGATGGGGACGGCTCCCCAGATCCGGAAAAGCCTGTCGTCGAACCCTGGAAATGCCCCTACCACAACGGTCGGATGTGTCTGGAACTGATAAGGAGGGACCCTGATGTCTACGTTTAAGGCCGCCTATGCCTGGGAAAACGCCCGGTACGAGGCCCTCATCCATCAACCCAACCACCCCAGCCGCTTCTACAACGGTATCTATACCCGCTGGGAAAACCCAGTCCTTACTCGGGAACACGCCCCCTTAATCTGGCGGTACGACCTGGACCCCGCCACCAATCCCTACTTCATGGAACGCCTGGGAATCAACGCCGTCTTCAACGCCGGGGCCATCAAGCTCAACGGAACTTACTACCTGATCGCCCGCGTCGAGGGCAACGACCGTAAGAGCTTCTTCGCCGTGGCCGAGAGCAGCAGCCCCGTGCAGGGCTTCCGCTTCTGGAACTACCCCGTCCAACTGCCCGACTCTTGCCCCAGCGAAACCAACGTCTACGACATGCGCCTCACCCAACACGAGGACGGCTGGATCTACGGCGTGTTCTGCTCCGAGTCCAAAGACCCCTCCGACCCTGACCTCTCCGCCGCAGTCGCCGCCGCCGGTATCGTTCGTACCCACGACCTCAAAACTTGGGAGCGCCTGCCCAACCTCATCACCAAACAGAGCCCTCAGCAACGCAACGTCTGCCTGCTCCCCGAGTTCGTGGACGGTCAGTACGCTTTCTATACCCGCCCTATGGACGGCTTTATCGACACCGGTTCCGGCGGCGGCATCGGCTTCGGACTCTGCCCCGACATCACCCACGCCGTCATTGACCATGAACGCATCACCAGCCGCCGGAAATACCACACCATCACCGAATCCAAAAACGGCGCGGGCGCAGTGCCTATCAAAACAGACAAGGGTTGGCTCCACATCGCCCACGGCGTCCGCAACACCGCCGCCGGTCTGCGCTACGTCGTCTACGTCTTCATGACCGCCCTGGACGACCCCGCTCAGGTCATCGCCGAACCCGGCGGACTGCTCATCGCCCCCAGAGGCAACGAACGCGTCGGCGATGTTTCCAACGTCGCCTTCACCAACGGCGCCATCCTGGACGACGACGGACAGCTGTACATCTACTACGCCTCCGCTGATACCCGCCTCCACGTGGCCTCCACTACCCTGGACCGCATGATCGACTTCGCCCTCCATACCCCCGCCGATCCCCTGCGCTCCGCCGATTGTGTCAAACAACGCTGCGCGCTCATCGACCGGAACTTGGCCTACCTGGCCGGAAAGTGAGCGGGATATGGGCATCTTAAAGCTGAAGCCAGCCTGTAAAGACTACCTCTGGGGCGGACGCCGCCTCATCGACGAGTACGGCAAGGAGTACCGCGGCGACGTGCTGGCCGAAACCTGGGAGCTTTCCTGCCACCCCGACGGCCCCTCCACCATCGTCAACGGTCCCTACGCCGGAAAAACCCTTCCGGAGTACCTTTGCCAAGAGGGAACCGGCGTACTTGGCCTCCACTGCCGCCACTTCCGGGACTTCCCCATCCTCATCAAATTCATCGACGCCAAAGAAAACCTCTCCGTTCAGGTCCACCCGGATAACCGCTATGCCCTCAAAAACGAGGGACAGTACGGTAAAACCGAAATGTGGTACGTCATGGACGCCGGTCCCGACGCCTTCCTCTACTACGGCTTCCAAAAGGAGATCAGCGCCGAGGAGTTCGCCCGCCGTATCCAAGAAGATTCCCTCCTGGAAGTCCTCAACGCCGTCCCAGTCCAAAAAGGCGACACACTCTTTATCGAAGCGGGTACAATCCACGCCATCGGGAAAAATATCCTCATCGCCGAAATCCAACAGAACTCCAACGTGACCTACCGGGTCTACGACTACGGCCGCGTGGGTAAGGACGGCAAAAGACGGGACCTGCACATCGAAAAAGCCCTGGCCGTGACAAAACGCGTCCCCATCGTCCGCGCCAAAAGTTGCTACCCCCACGTCGCTGACTGCGACTACTTCACCGTCGATAAGCTGAACCTGGACGGCCGCGTGATGAAACGCCTGGAAGGCGTCGTCTCGCAGGAGTCCTTCGCCAGCATCCTCTTCCTGGACGGCTGCGGCTCCATCTCCTGCGGCGGCGAGACCTTACCGTTCCAAAAAGGCGACAGCTTTTTCTGCCCCGCCGGGAGCGGGACCTACTACATCGAAGGGACCTGCGACGCGCTCATCACCACCATCCGCGACAAAGCCGGTCAGGTGCGCGTCGGGATCGACATCGGCGGCACCCATGTGAAAATCGGCCTGGCCGATATCCGTGACCAGTTGATCGCATACCGTACCTTCCCTACTCCGCAAAACTGCCCCGCCTCTGAGCTGATCGCCGAGGTCTCCCGGCAAATCCAAACCCTCCTGGATGACCACCAGATCCCCTTGGACCAGTGCATGGGCATCGGGATCGGCGTCCCTGGCACCGTGGACCGCCGGACCGGTACGGTCCTCTACTCCAACAACCTGCGCTGGGAGGACGTCCCCTTGGCCAATGAGCTGAACAAGACCTTCCCCGTGCCTATCCAAATCGCCAACGACGCGGACTGCTCCGCTCTGGGCGAGTGCGCCGCCGGTATGGGTCGCGGCTACCAGAACCTCATCATGTTGACCCTCGGAACCGGCGTGGGCAGCGGCGTCATCGTCAACGGCGAGATCGTCAACGGCAGCGAACTGGGTCACATGGTCATCGAGGAAAACGGCGAACCCTGCACCTGCGGGCAGCGGGGCTGTCTGGAGAGCTACGCCTCCGCTTCCGCCCTGCTGCGGGACGCCAAACAAGCCTCCGGACAGGACGTGACCGCCGAAGAGGTCTTCCAAGCCGCCGCCGCAGACGACCCGGTCCTGAAACCCGTGGCGGAACGCTACATCCACCACTTAGGCACCGGCGTCGTCAACGCCGTCAACATCTTCCGGCCTGAGCTGGTACTTCTGGGCGGCGGCGTCGCCCAACAGGGCGACACGCTTCTGGCCCCCATCCGGGAAATGGTCAAACGCCTCTGCTTCGGAGGCCAGAAAGGACGTTTGCCTGAAATCGCCGCCGCGGCTCTGGGAAACAAGGCCGGTATGATCGGCGCGGCTGCCCTCATCTACCTGGACCGCGACGCACCCCTGCGCAGCCAGAACGCGCCCAAGTCCTAGAACGTCCGCGCCGCCAGCGAAAAGGAGAGGTCTATGGCCAGCGAATATTTGAAGTGGAAATACCGAAATGAACGCCCCGAAGAACATCGGGAGCTGACCGCCCGCGAAAAACGACGGAACTGGTGGCACTACCACTGGAAGTACCTCCTCCTGGGCCTGATCGCCGCCCTCATCCTGGGCCGCATCGCCTACGACCGCCTGACCCGCGTTGAACCGGACTGCTCCGTCGCCTTGGTCACGCGACACCAAGCCACCAGCCTTGAAACCGCTTCCATTCAGGCTGCGCTCGAACAGGTCTGCCCCGACCTCAACGGAGACGGCTCCGTCCTCGTCGAAATCCACGCCATCTGGCTGGACTACACCTCTACCGATACCAGCGCCGAGGCCATGAAAGTCATGGAAGCCAACATCGATAAGCTGAACTTCGACTTCTACACCCGTCAGAGCGGCCTCTTCCTGCTGGACGACCCCGAAAACTTTCAGAAAAACAGCCGGGCGTTGGCCTACCTGGACGGCTCCACGCCGCCCGAAGAGGCCGGCGATTGGCAAAACATGGTCCGCCCCTGGACCGATTGGCCCGGACATACGCAGGCGGAACTGGAATACTGCCAGCCTGACCGGCTCTGGTTCGGACGCCGAATCCTCACAGACGAAAAGGACGAACAGGCTTTCCAAGGCGCACAGGCGCTCTGGAACGTCCTCTTCCCCAGCGGGTCCTGACCTTACTGCATCGAAAGGAGCGCCGCGTAATGGGCTTTTTCCCTGACCTGGACGGTCCCGCTCCCCGCGAGGACCTGCCGCCTAAAAAAGGATTCTTCCGCTTCTGGGAGACGCTGACCCGCGACTTCAAAGACCTGTTCCGCGCAGGCTTTCTGGCCCTGCTGGGCTGCGCGCCCTTCTTCGCGGGACTCGCCTACTGCCTCATCACCCACACCTTGCTCGCCGTCCCTGTGTGCGGGACTCTCGGCGGTATGATCGCAGGACCGGAACTGTGCGGTTTAGCAGACACCATCCTGCGCGGCTTCCGCGATGAACCCGGCTTCTGGTGGCATATCTACAAAAAAGCCTGGCGGCGGAACGCAAAAGCCTCCCTGCTCCCCGGCGGCCTGGGCGGACTCCTGCTGAGCCTCCAGCTCTACCTGCTCGCCAACGCCCTGCCCCTGGGCCTGGACCTGCTCACCGGCGCAGGTCTCGCCGCAGGCGTCCTGCTCGTGCTGGGACTGTCCCTCTACCTGTGGCCCCAGCTGGCCCTTATGGAACTCTCCTTCCCCCAGCTGCTCAAAAACTCCGCCCTCCTCTTCCTCGGCCAGCTGCCTCGGAGCCTTGCGGCGCTGGCTATCGTCACCCTCTACCTCTGGGCCTCCATCCAGTTCTTCCTGCTGGCTATGCCCCTGCTGCCCTTCACCAACCTGTGGCTGCCGGTCTTGCCAGCCTTGTTCCTGATCTACCCCGATATCAATGAAAATTTTCAGATAGAAAATAAATTAGGAGGAAAATGATTATGGCAACCTTGAATCTGAAAGGAATCACCAAAATTTATCCCCACAGCGGCGGCCAGAAAAAAACCAAGAAGAAAACAGGGACGCCTGAAAAGAAAAACAACCTCCAGGTGACCGACCAGGGCGTGGTTGCCGTTCAATCCTTCGACCTGGATATCGCCGATAAGGAGTTCATCGTTCTCGTCGGACCCTCCGGCTGCGGTAAGTCCACCACTTTGCGCATGGTCGCCGGACTGGAAGAGATCTCCGGCGGCGAACTCTACATCGACGGGAAGCTCGTCAACGACGTGGAACCCAAAAACCGCGACATCGCTATGGTCTTCCAGTCCTACGCCCTCTACCCCCATATGACCGTCTACGAGAACATGGCCTTCCCCCTGAAACTGCGGAAAATGGAACGGGACGAAATCGACCGCCGCGTCAAGGACGCCGCCGCAACGCTGGACATCACCCAGTACCTGGACCGGAAACCAAAAGCCCTGTCCGGCGGCCAGCGTCAGCGCGTCGCTATCGGCCGCGCCATCGTCCGGGAACCCAAAGTCCTCCTGATGGACGAACCCCTCTCCAACCTGGACGCCAAACTCCGGAACCAAATGCGCGCCGAGATCATCAAACTCCGTCAGAAAATCAACACCACCTTCATCTACGTCACCCACGACCAGACCGAAGCGATGACCTTAGGCGACCGCATCGTCATCATGAAAGACGGCTACATCCAGCAGATCGGCACCCCGCAGGAAGTCTTCGACCACCCCTCCAATATCTTCGTCGCCGGGTTCATCGGAATGCCTCAGATGAACTTCTTCGACGCCAGCCTCACACTGGAAAGCGGTAAGTACTTCGTCAGCGTCGGCGGCTGCAAAGTCGAGCTGTCCCCCGAAAAACAGCGCAACCTCGCCGCGCACAAGGTCGCCGCGCAAGCTATCACCCTCGGCGTCCGCCCCAGCCACATGGTACTGGCAAAACAGCCCGGCAACACCTTGTCCGCTACCGTGGAAGTCTCCGAAATGATGGGCGCGGAAGTCCACTTCCACGTCAACGCCAATGGTAAGGACGTCGTCATCATCGTCCCCACCATGAACGCCAACGGCGAACACATCGAATCCTTCCGCCGCGGCGATAAGCTCAACTTGACCTTCAGCGGCAACGTCTGCCACGTCTTCTCCCGGGACGGCAAAAACTTGGAGTTCTGAGCCGACCGGCCATATAAACAGGCCGCCCTCCGCAAAGAGGGCGGCCTGTTTCATTTTCATCGGACGGTTCGCTCACGTCTCCCAAAGCCGGTCCGGGTACAAACCCGCCGCCGTCTTCTCCGCAAGCGCCGCCATCACAGCGGGCTTGTCCTCCCGGTACGTCACCCCGTACCACCGGTCCCCGCTGCGCAGTACCTTTACCCGCGCCTTGCCCTCGTCGATCAGCTGGCTGACTACGCTGGGCAGAAAATATTCCCCCTTCTCCGGGTTCTCCAACAGCGTCCGGTCCAGAAACGCCGGGAATCGTCCCAACGCCTCGTCGATAAAACTCCGCGTGAATCCCCATATGTTTAAGGAGATGATCGTATCTTCCGCCAGCTCCGTCCAAGTCCGACCATCGTCCTCCGTGTATTGCAACGGCGGGCCTTGCGCAATCTTCGTGCGCTCCGTGATCTGCGACAGGTAGTGTTCCTCCGTCTCGATGCACACGCCACGGGCAACTGTCCCGTTTTCGCTGACCGTGTTTTTCAGCAGGTACCCCACCATGACGTATTCGTAAAACGCCCCGTCGCTGTGGCTGGACAGATAGTCGAACACCTTCTGATACGCCTCCGGACCGTAGTAGTCGTCCGCATTGATGACCGCAAACGGACCGTCGATCAGCTCCCGGGCCGCCAGGACCGCGTGTGCCGTTCCCCAAGGCTTCACCCGCCCAGCAGGTACACAGTAACCCTCCGGCAAGTCCTCCTTCAACTGATAGGCGTACTTCACGTCCATCACCTTGGACACCCGGTCCCCAATCGCCGCCTTGAATCCAGCCTCGATCTCCGGCTTGATGACGAATATCACCGTCTCAAACCCCGCCCGGTGCGCGTCGAAAATGGAGTAGTCGATGATAAGCTGTCCGTGATTCCCCACCGGGTCCAGCTGCTTCAACCCCCCGTACCGGCTGCCCATCCCCGCCGCCATAATCACAAGAACAGGTTTACTTGACATTTCCCCGAAACACCTTTCTTTCTCTTTCTCTGCAAAAACGCCCCGCTGCTCCGCGGGGCGTCCCGTCCTCTTACGCCTTCGGCGGGAATATGATCCCTCCTACATTCACGTCCACCGCCGATACCTCCAAGCCCGTCATCGACTCCACCGCGCTCTTCACCCCATCCTGGATCGCATGGCCTATCTCCGGAATCGTGTAGCCGTAGGTCATCAGTACCGACAACTCTACCGCTACCTTCTCCTCCTCCATCTTGATCCGAACGCCCTTCGCCAGGTTCTTCTTCCCCAGCAGCTCCGCAATATCGCTCCCTAAATTCGCCGCCAGCCCGCTGACTCCTTCCACTTCCAGCACGGCCGCCGCCGCTATTACCGCCAGTACCTCCTCCGAAATGTGTATGCTCCCCATTTCGTCCGAGCGGGAAACGTATTCCTTGCTATCGCTCATCTTCGCTATACTCCTTCCTTTTTTCCAGCGTCTGCGCTGTTTCCGAACCTCCGCGGACGGAACCTTTCAGAACCCGCCCGCCGATTGTATGGCTCTTATTTTAGCATACTTCTTCCCGCTTGACAACTCTTTTGAAGCACATCGGCGTTGCTTTTTGCCAACGCGAGGACACGCGGCAAGGGGTCCAGTCACTGACCCCGATGCCGCGTAACCAAGAACATGTGCGGTCCCCGAAAAGCGTTCTTTTTCTCAAGAGAAAAAGAACCAAAAAGAGCTTTTATGATTTTATGTTGGGCTCCGCCCAAACCCGCCAGGGCTCTGCCCTGGACCC
>CANDKT010000110.1 GCA_947385365.1 uncultured Bacillota bacterium
CAATGTCGCTTATTGACAAAAAAATGGAAATGAGGAATAATAACATGCACGAAAAGAGCACCTCCAAAACGACAACTATTTTACGAAATAAAACGAAACGGCGTATTGGCAGTATCAGGTAAAAATTGAAAAAATGTACATTTTTTCTCCTTTGCTTCAAGAGCAAAGGAGAAAAAATGTACATTTTTTCTCCTTTGCTTCAAGAGCAAAGGAGAAGTGATTCCAAAACGGAAAGCGAAAATGTGTTTTCCGTTCCGGATGGCAAGTCGGGACGTGTTTGTTTGCCTCAAGGACAGATAAATGCCCCTTTTGACTTCTGACAACCAAAACATGCGGACAAAAGAAAGGAAAGGGATGCTTAGGGCCGAAAAACGGGAGCGTCAGCGAGTTCAGGCACGGAGCCTAATTACTGGATAGGAAAGGAAATGTTGGATCGTTATGGAAAAAGGTAAGCAACGTATATTGTCATGGTTCCTGGTTGTTGCGATGGTTTTGTCTATGCTGCCCACCAGCGTGTTCGCGGCAGGAGCGGACGATCCAGTCGAGGAGTTCATCCAAACCGAGATCGACGCGGACAGCACGTCTTTGGATGAGCAGGAGGAAAATCAGGACACAGGAGAACTTCCAATCGAAAACGAGGAAACCCTAGATACGGAAGAACCTCCCGTCGAAGAGGAGCTTCCGGACACAGAACCTCCGGTCGAGGAGGACTCCACCGAGGGAACACAGGCAGAAGAAGCTGCCGCGTCTCTGGAAGGTACTGAGGGTACGGAAACGCAGTACCTGAGCGATTGGTCTTGGCTCAGCGCCAAAACCGACTGGTCCTCCGTCAAACGGGACGCCGGTGTGGACAGCGGCGATAAGATCGTTCTGCTGGACCCCGAATCCGGAGATGAGAAAACCTACCCGAAGGGTATCGCAGCTCATGCCGCATCCGAGGTCGTGTTCGACATCGCGGAGAAAGGCGTACTGCAATTCCTGGCCGACGTGGGCGTGATTCATAATCACAGCGGCAGTTGCGGCTTCATCGTGGAAGTGGAGCTGGATGGCGGCGCCACCGAGGAATTGTTCAACGTGAATAGAATCCTGTACAGCGATAAGGCCCAACGCCTGGTACTGGACGTTCCTGAAAACGCCGTCAAGCTGATTTTGAAGACCACGGACGGCGGCAATGGCAACAACAGCGACCACAGCGTATGGGCGGACGCCCGCGTTGTGTTGGACGCCTCAACACAGGAAAATTTGTATGCCGTCCGTTTGGACGCGCCCAGCTACCTGCCCCTGAACGGTTCCGGCAATGCCTCTGTGACCGGCACGCTGGTGAGCGGAGACGAGGACGATTTGGCCAACGCCGAAATCGCCTACGAGAGCAGCGACAGCTCCGTCCTGTCTGTGAGCGCCAACGGCGCGTTGACCGCGGTCAAAGACGGCGTCGTTACGCTGAAAGTGTCCGTGACTATGGGCGGCATTACCAAAACCGCTTCCCAGAAGATCGTCGTGGGACAGCCCGAGGGAACCGCTTGGTCTCTGGAACAGAACGACCGTCAACTCCTGTTCTCACTGGATGAGACCGGCACGCTCCACTACCTGGTCCTCCTGGGCAACGAGACTGTGGTAGCTGACTCCACCTTGGGACTCGTGACCCAGATGGGCGACTTTACCTCCGGACTGGAATTTGTCGAGTGTACGGAACCCGCGGAAGTCGTAGATGACTACGATCTGACCGGGGCGAAGGTCTCTCATGTCCACGCCGTGGGTAAGGAAATGACCCTTACGTTCAGCAAAGAGGGCAGCACGCTGAACTTCCAAGTCATCGCCCGCGTCTATGACGACGGCGTGGCTTTCTGCTACGCCCTCCAGAACACGGAAACCACTGGAGCCGCTACGACACGGGTCACTGAGGAGAAAACTACGTTGGCTTTCCCCAGCGGAAGCACCGTTTACGGCTTGCCCTACACGGCTCACAACGAGTCGGTGGAAGAGGAGTACACAGATCCCCGTCAGATGGAAGGCAAGTATTGTGAACCAATCCTTCACGAAACGAAAGGCGGTACCTGGGTCCTGGCTTCCGAGGCCGCGCAAGCGCCTACTTACAGCGGAACGATTCTGGTAGCCAACGATGGCAAGGTGAACTTCACCATCGCCAACGAAAAGGGCAACAGCTACGCCAATATCGAGATGCCCTTCGTATCTCCTTGGCGGTTCATCGTGGTAGGCACCCCCGCTGAGATCGCCATGAATACGATGGCTGAAACTTTGAGTCCTGACCCCGCCGAAGGAAGCGATTTCTCCTGGGTGGAGCCGGGCGTCACCGCCTGGACCTGGCTGAACCGGGAGTCCACCAGCGACGGCGAGACCTATATGCGCTACGTGGATTTCGCAGCCAAAATGGGCTGGAAGTACCTCCTTCTGGACGAGGGTTGGCAGCCCAGCGGTTCCAGCCAAGGCAAGAACTACTATGGCTACTATGACTGGTTCCCCGAGTTGAAAGCTCACGCCGATGAAAAGGGCGTGAAGCTGCTGGTTTGGGCGAACCACAACGACTTGAAGGACGACAAATATCGGGACGAGCTGTTTGCCGAGTGGGAAGAGATGGGCATCGCTGGCGTGAAGCCCGACTTCTTCGACAGCTCCTCCCAGACCTACATGGAGTTGTATCGGAAACTGATGGACGATACCGCAAAACACCATCTGTTGCTGAACCTCCACGGTATGCCTAAACCCACCGGTGAGCTGCGTACTTACCCCCACCTGCTGACCCGCGAGGGTATTTTTGGACAGGAACATGAACTGTGGGACGACGTGAGCATCTACCCCTTCCATAACTGCATCTCCCTGTTCACCCGCTACGCCGTGGGTCCCGCGGACTACACGCCGATGTTCTCCCACCAGAACGGCGGCGGAAAGAACGAGAACAGCCTGGCCCATATGGCTGCGCTGTCGGTGCTGTTCGAGTCCGGTATCCAGTGCCCGGCCGACCGGCCTGAACGTTACCTGGGTTCCCCCGCGGAACTGTACTTCCGGGACCTGTCCGCTTCCTGGGAGACCAGCGAAGTGCTGGAAGCTGACCCCGGTCACTACGCCATCGTCGCCCGGAAGAGCAATATGGAAGGCCCCTCTTACGGCGACTGGTACTTAGGCGCAATCTGCAATGAGAAGCATAGCGCCACAATCCCCCTGAACTTCCTGGATGAGGGCAAGACCTACTACGCCGTCATCTGCGAGGACGGTAAGGACAAGACCGAGATCACCAGCCGTATCGCTGCCGTGACGCGGAACGATACCCTGGAACTGGATATGCTGAAAGCTGGCGGCGCAGCGGTCCGCTTCATGTCCACCGAACCCGAACTGCCCGAAACGCTGGAACTGAACCAGACTGCGCTGGAACTCAAAGAGCTGACCGGCGAGTCCTTGACCGCTACCGCTAAGAACGCGGACGGCAAGGTGATGGAAGACGCCGTGATCCTCTGGAGCAGCAGCGACGAGACCGTCGCTACCGTAGCCAACGGCAAAGTTTGGGCCGTGGCTCCCGGCGAGGCTACCATTACCGCTTCCGCCCAGACCGTAGACGGCAACGTCCAAGCGTCCTGCAAAGTCACCGTTTCCAAGAACCTGGTCGATGGCTGGGAAGTGGTCCGCCCCGACGACAAACTCACCATTCTGGACGAGGACACCGTTCGGATTGAGGTACAGCAGGGCGACTATTACTATCAAAACGGCGCTCCGCGTGCTACGGCGAAGAACGTGTTCCTGCGTCCGGTGGAGCAGAGCGACTTCTCCATCTCAGTCAAGCTGGACTTCAAGCCCGGTGTTGATTACCAGAGCGCGGGCCTGATTATCTACGCCAGCGACAGCGCGAACTTTGCCGCTACCCGGCGTTATCACAGCTCTTTCGGGAATCAGGCGCTCTGTACCCAGGGCGTCGACAGAAATTCTTTCCCCGAAGGACACGTCGCTGACATCCCAAATCAGGACCCGGTTTACCTCAAAATCACCAAGAGCGGCAACACCGTCACCAGCTATTACAGCAAGGACGGCACTGCGTGGACCCAGTATTACACCCGTGCTTGGAGTTCCTTCGCGGGACTCAAGGCCGAGGACCTGAAAGTCGGTATCTACACCGGCGACAGTTCTTCGACTGGACACGCTCCCGCTACCTTCAGCAACTTCACCATCCAGTATGGCGAAGAGGAACCTACCCAGATCCCCTTCGGCCTCTCCGCCGCAGAGGAAGTCATCCTGGACCACGATACTTTGACCATCCCCCTCGGCGGGACCGCTCAGCTGAAAGCGTCCGGCGCAAAGGGCGTCATCTGGACGACCAGCGACTCCGCGGTAGCCACAGTCAGCAGCAGCGGTTTGGTGAAGGCCCTGAAACTGGGAACTGCCACCATCACAGCCACTGTGCAGACCTCTAAGGGTCCCAAGAGCGCCCAGTGTGCCGTCACCGTCACCCGCGCCTTGGCCGAAGGGTGGGAGATCCTCAACCAAACCGAGAAAACGGAGATCGTCGATGAAAACACCGTGGTCATCCAAGTGGGCGACAAGGCGGACTACGAACAGAACCGCACCGACGCCAAAAACGTGTACCTCCACACAGTGGAACAGTCCGATTTCGAGATCTCCGTGAAACTGGACTTTAAGCCCGGCAAGAATTTCCAGACCGCCGGTCTAATCATCTACCATAAGAATCAGCCTCCTGTGCAGTCCTTCCTGGCCCTGACTCGGCGGTATCACAGCTACTTTGAAAATAAATCCCTGTGTACCTTGGGTATCGACCAGTCAACCAGCGCAGACAAACTCGAACTGCGGGAGACCCATCAGGCTGACCCCTCCACCGCACAGGAAGCCATCTACTTGAAGATGGCCAAGACCGGGAAAACCGTTTCCTGCTTCTATAGCCTGGACAACACAACTTGGACCAAAATCAGCGCGGGCGACTTGGACTACAAGTCCTTCGACGGCGTGGAAGCCGCTGATCTGAAAGTCGGTCTGTACACCGGCACCAGTGTGGCAACAGAACTGGTCCCCGCTACTTTCTCCGACTTCACCATCAAGTACCCCGGCAGCGAAGCCGTTGTGGTGCCCTTCGCGACCAGCGAGGTCAAAGGCGTGGAGCTGGACAAAACCGAAATCTCCCTGAACATTGATAAACAGGAAACCGCGCAGCTGACCGCGACCGTTCTGCCCGCGAACGCGGCCAACAAGGCGGTCACATGGAAATCCAACAACACTTCCGTCGCCACGGTCAGCGACAATGGCCTGGTGACTGCTCTGAAAGCGGGAACCGCTACGATCACCGTCACCACCGAAGAAGGCGGCTTTACCGCTTCCTGCACCGTGAACGTCGTGCGCAATGCGTCCTTGGAGAACACCGAGGGCACTGAGACCCAATACCTGAGCGATTGGGAATGGATCAAAGCAAAGCCCGGTTGGGGCGAGGTAAAGCGGGACGCTGGCATAGACCGCGGTGACAAGATCATCCTGCTTGACCCGGAAACCGGGGTTGAGAAGACCTACGACAAGGGGATTGCTGCCCACGCCGCATCTGAGATCGTCTTCGACCTCGCGGAAAAGGGCGTGAAGCAATTCATAACCGATGCGGGCGTGATCCACAACCATCATGGTAGTTGCGGTTTCATTGTTCAGGTAGAGCTGAAAGACGGTACGATTCAGAGCCTGTACAATGTACCAATGCTCGAATATGATGAAAACGCCAAAAACATGATCTTGGATATCCCCGAAGATGCTGTGAAACTTATCCTGAAAACGACCGACGGCGGCAACGGCAACACCAACGACCATAGCGTGTGGGCGGGCGCCCGCGTCGTGGTGGACGCCGCAACGCAGACGAATTTGTACACCGTCAGCCTCCAAGCTCCCGAACGCCTGGCTCCGAGCGAGTCCGGTAAGCTCTCCGCTTCCGGCAAGCTGGTGAACGGAACGGATGCGGACCTGACAAACGCCACGATCACCTATTCCAGCAGCGACAGCTCCGTCCTGACCGTGGATGCCAACGGAAACCTGGCCGCCCTGAAAGACGGTACCGCAATCCTGACGGTAACTGTAACCTTAGGCACCGTGACAAAGACCGTTCAATGCGCCGTCAACGTCACAAGCGGCAACACCCAGACCGCTTGGAACGTGAAATCCCCCGATGGCAACGTCGTGGTGGACATCAACCTGGACGAGAACGGCAGCTTGAGCTACCAAGTCGTGAAGGGCGGCAAGACGGTCGTCGGAAAGTCCTCTATGGGCTTCGTGACCGACCTGGCCGACTTGACCTCCGGCCTGATCTTTACAAAAGCTGAGAACAAGCAGATTAACGAAACCTACTCCGTGATCGCGGGCAAGAAGAGCGAGAACGTCAACCGCGCCAACGAGTTGGTCTTGACCTTCCGGAAGGGCTGGGCGGACCTGACGGTCTATATGCGGGCCTATGACGACGGCTATGCGTTCCGTTACACCATCGCGAAACTCGACAACACCAAAGGCGTCATGATTATCACCGATGAAACCAGCGCCTTTACCCTGCCCGCCAATTCCGACGTCTACACCATGCGGGACACCCGGAGCGGCGGCACCTTCAACCATGAGGAGTCCTTCGACCTGATGAAGGTTGAGGCAATCCCCACCGTCACCGGCAATACAACAGGCAGACTGAGTATGCCTTTGTTGAGCAAGTCCCCCGATGATATGTGGACCCTTATCACAGAAGCAAACCTCTATGGCGATACTTACGTCGGCTCCTTCCTGAACCGCTTCAAGGGAACCACGCTGGAAATCGACATCCCCAGACAGCAGTTCATTAAGATGGGCACCTGGGACATCGAAACCGCTTACCCCTTCACCTCCCCCTGGCGTCTGGCTATCTGCGGCGACTTGGGCGACATCGTAGAAAGTACAATGGTCGAGAACGTCAGCGATCCCGCCGTCATTGAAGACACCAGCTGGATCAAACCCGGCGTGACTTCCTGGACCTGGCTGGTCAGCTACGCCAACGGTCAGCACGACTACGAAGAGATCCTGAAATATGTGGACTTCGCCGCCGAAATGGGCTGGAGCTACTACATCATGGACGAGGGCTGGCAGCCTCTGTCCACCAGCAACAACGGCAAAAAGTACGACGGCTACTACGAGTGGTTCGATGAACTGGTCGCCCACGCCGAGGAACAGAACGTTGGCTTGATCGCCTGGATTCTGGCCCACGATCTGGACACCCCGGAGGAGCGGGAAGTTCTGAAAGAGTACGCCGAAAAGGGCATCAAGGGCATCAAAGTCGACTTCTTCGACTACGACGACCAAGATACCATCCAGCTGTATCAGGACATCTACGAGGAGTGCATGAAGAACCACTTGATCGTGAATGCCCACGGCGCAAATAAACCTACCGGCGAAGCTCGGACCTACCCCCACGTCATCAACCGTGAGGCCGTCTGCGGCGAGGAAATGGGCGGCTACGACACCGTGAAGAACACCACTGTCTGGGCCTTCACCCGCGGCGTGGTCGGACCGATGGACGTAACCCCGCGTATCTACAACGGCAGCATCACCACCGGCCATTCCGCCGCAATGAACATCCTGTTCCAGAGCGGCCTGCCCTGTATGGCCAGCAGCGTGGAAGATTACCGGAGCAGCCCCGCTATGAGCCTGCTGCGGAACCTGCCCGCACAATGGGACGATATCCACTACATCGACGGCTACCCCGGCGAGTTCACAACCCTCGCCCGCCGTACCGGCGACGATTGGTACGCCGCTTCCATCACCAGCGCCAAAGCCCGTGACGCTGTATTCCCGCTGGACTTCCTGACCGACGGCGTGGATTACGTGGCCGTCATTTACCGGGACGGCGCGGGCAGCCGCGACATGATCGTGGAAACCAAGCAAGTTACCAGCGAAGATACCCTCACAATCCCCATGTCTGCCAAGGGCGGCTGTACCGTGAAACTGCTGGCCCAGAAAGCAGGCCAACGCGTGGAAGAGATCGTTTTGCCCGAGGAGATCGCTCTGGAAGTGGGCGGAACATTCGACCTGAGCGCGCAGGTCCTCCCCGAGACCGCTCCGGATAAGAGCGTGAGCTGGACCGTGGAAGACGCCGGCGTGGCCAGCGTGATCGGCAACAAGCTGACCGCTCTGTCCGCAGGTACTACAACCGTGACCGCGACCTCCAACGCGAACCCACTGATCTCCGCCAGCACAATCCTCCGCGTGACTGGTACCAAGATTGTTCCCGCAGGTAAGTGGACCATCTCGAATCCTGCGGCGGCTTCCGCGGACCAGACCACAATCTACCCCGATAACCCCAACAAAATCGCCCTGAAAACTTTGACCGGCGATCTGGACCATAAGGGCGGCGCGCAGAACGTCTGGCTCTACGACGCCCCCGAAGGCGACTTTGAGCTGACAGTCAAGATCACCCATGACCAGTTCAGC
>CANDKT010000111.1 GCA_947385365.1 uncultured Bacillota bacterium
CCGCAGCCGCAGCAGCAGAACAGGATGATGATGAGGATGATGATCCACAGACAGCCTCCGCCGCCCCAGTTGTTATTGCAGCACCCCATTTTGAGTACCTCCTGTTTATGAATGATGGAGAAGGGCTGTTGTACCCGTCTCAATTCATACTATGCAGGCAGGCGGAATGGGTTCCGATTTTCAGAGGATCTTTTCGTTTTCGGCGAAGGCGCGCAGCATCGTAGCCACTTCGGCGCGGTTCGCGTCCTTTCGGGGGCTGAGCGTCCGCGTATCGGCGCTGGTGCTGCCGACGATCCCCTTCGCGACCGCCCAGGAGAACGCCTCTCTGGCCCAGCCGCTGGCCTGTTCCAGGTCCTGGTAGCCGGACAGCTCCTGACGTTCGGACGTGTCCAGCTCCAGGTAGTTGGCGCAGAAGCTGTACAGTAAGGTGACGATCTGCTCCCGCGTGACCCGCTGTTCTGGGCTGAACGTGTCCGGTCCGGTGCCTGCCGTGATGCCCTGCGCGGCCCCCCAGCGGACGTAATCGGTATACCAGGCGTCCTCCGGGACGTCGGAGAAGTGGACGTCCGCCGCGTCCCGCTCGTCTTCCGGGGCTCCGGCCAGACGGTAAAGCACCGTCATCAGCATCGCGCGGGTCATGCTCTCCCCAGGACCGAAGCGGTTGACTTCCATGCCGGAAAACAGACCGTTCCGGCACACGTAGTCCACCGGTCCGCAGAACCAGTCGCCTTCGCTGACGTCGTAGAACGGCGCGGTCTGCACGCCGCTGGCGGTGTAGGCGAAGTTCCCCTGAACCCCCAGCTGAGCCGCTCCGGACGTGACCGTCACAACCACCGTCGTGTCCTCTCCGGTCAGGTAGCGGTGGTTCGGAGTCAGACGCGCGCCGGAAGGTACTTCCGTCCCGTCCGTCACGTCCAGAAACACGCCGCTGTGTGCGACGCTGGCCGTACCGGCCAGCATGAGCGCGCTGGAACCGGTCGAAAATTCCAGCTCGTCCCCGCGCACGAGGTCCCGCGCCGCGAGGGAATCGCTGTAACTCCCGGCGGCGGGCTGTCCGGAGTACTCCTCCTGGACCGCGTCCAGAACCTTTTTCGCGTCGTCGTAGGTCTTTTGCAGCTTCTCGTTGGCGGCCTGTTCGCCCTTCTCCCGTATGCCGGGGAGAAGCGCGGTGTTCAGGTACTTCAACGAGACCAGACTGTCTCCGGCCGTCAGGGCGAAGACGCCGCAGGTCAGCAGCAACAGCAGCCCAATCGCGGCGCAAAGATAAGTCAAGCGTTTGTTCATGGCGATTCCTCCTCGGAACGTTCCTCCTCCCGCTGGGAGATCATGTAGTTCAGAGCCAGCAGGCTGTCGGAGAAGTGGACGGACTCCACCACCACCCGCTGCGGGTCGAAGGCGATTTCGTAATTGGTAAAGTTCCAGATCCCCGCCACACCGGCGTTCGCCAAACGGTCGCCCATCTCCTGCGCGGCGGAGATGGGTACGGCCAGCAGCCCGACGCTGACCGGGTGTTCCGCTAAAAAGCCCTCCAGGGAATCGGCGTGGTACACCGGGACGCCGGCGATCCGGGACCCGACCACCCGCGGGCTGACGTCGAACGCCGCCAGAAGCCGGAAGCCGTTACTGGAAAAGCGGAAGTTTTCGATGATCGCCCGGCCTAAGTTCCCGGTCCCCAGCACCACTACGGTATGACCGCGGTGGATGCCTAAGATTTCGCCGATCTCCTCTTTCAGGCTGTCCACCTTGTACCCGTAGCCCTGCTGGCCGAACCCCCCGAAACAGGATAGATCCTGTCGGATCTGGGACGCGGTCAGGCCCATAGACTTCCCCAGCGCGCTGGACGAGATGCGCACCGTCCCGGCCTCTTGCAGTTCGGACAAGTGGCGGTAATAGCGCGGCAGACGGCGGATGACTGCGGTGGATACCTTCGTGTTTCGTTTCATGGATGCGCTCCGTTTCTTTACTCTGCTGCGTTCAGTTTACCTTATCTGCTCCCGGCTGTCAATTCCCTTTCTTTTCCAGCCGCAGGAAGGAAAATTTTGTCTCCGAGCAGACCACCGCGATAAAAATCAACGCGAATCCGGCCAGCAGCCGAGGCGTCACAGGGTCGCCGTAGCAAAGGATGGAGAAGGCCACCCCGAACACGGACTCCAGCGATAAAATCACGGCGGCGGAAGCGGGGTCCGACCACACCTGCCCCACGTTCTGGAACAGCAGCGCGACGGTCGTCGCCATCACGCAGAGGTAGGCCATCGGAACATACACCTCCGGATTTGCCAAGGCCCCAAAGGGCAGACCGCCCCATATCCCCGCGCCTATCCAGGCGTACAGCCCCGCGAAGGCGAACTGGAACACCGTGAGCAGATAGATGTCCTTTCCCGGCGACACTTTGGCCACCGCCACGATGTGACAGGCGAAAAACACCGCGCCCAGTAAGGTCAGCAGGTCGCCGCTGTTGACGGACAGCGCCTCGTTGAGGGAGACCAGCCCCACCCCAGCCACGCACAACACCGCCGCGGCGATATTGTACCGGTCCGGCCGCGTATGGACCACAGCCCAGGTCAGGAAGGGGACCAGCACGCAATAGACCGCCGTTAAGAAGGCGTTTTTGGAGGGGGTGGTCAACGCTAACCCGAAGGTCTGCACCGAGTAGGCCAAAAACAGAAACCCGCCGATGATCGCGCCCCGCCACAGGTAATCCAAGGAAAACTTCTTCCATTTTTTCCAGCACACCGCCGCTAACAGCGCCGCTCCAGAGGTGAAGCGTAGGGCTAACAGAAAAAATGTGGGCAGGATATCCAGCGTGTTCTTCATGATGAAAAACGAGGTGCCCCAAATCAGGGCGGCGGAACATAACATCGGTTTTGCCAGCAGGCGCATGACCTTAGGCGGCATGGGAATCACTCCGATTTGTAAAATTGGGCGATTTGTGGTAAAATTGCCTCTGATAGGGGGAATCAAAATGGACGTTCTGACGCGGGATTTTTACGACCGCGACACGGTCACAGTAGCGCGGGAGCTGTTAGGCCAGCAGTTGGTCCGGGTGCTGGAGGACGGGACCCGGCTCATTTGCCGCATCACCGAGACGGAAGCCTACGTCGGGCCTATCGACAAGGCTTGCCACGCCTACCAGTACAAGCGCACCCGCCGCACGGAGACGCTCTTTGCGCCGCCCGGGACCGCCTATATCTACCTGATTTACGGGATGTACCACTGTCTCAACTTCGTCACCGAGCCGGAAGGGGAACCATGTGCTGTACTGATTCGCGGCGCGGAGGCTGTCACAAACGGGGATATTATAGCAGAAAACCGCTTCGGATGCAAGTACGGCGAACTCACCGCGTATCAGAGAAAAAATTTCCTCAACGGCCCCGGTAAACTGTGCCGGGGACTGGACCTCACCCGTGCGCAGAACGGGGTGTCGCTCACCGAAGCGGACGGGCCGCTGTACGTCTGCGCCGGACCGTCTCCGAAGCGGGTTCAAACCGGCACGCGGATCGGCATCGACTACGCGCAGGAAGCGGTCGATTTCCCCTGGCGGTTCTGGACGGAGGCGTGAGAAGCAGGCGGAGACGGTCTTTGAAACCGTCTCCGCCTGTCGTTGATACGCTACGGGCGATTTTGCGTCACGCGCCAGACCAGCCAGCCTAACGCGCTGCCCATCAGCACTAAAATAGAGAGGAACAAAACGAAAAGTCCGCTCAGCGCCTCGAAACCAGAGGACTCGACCATATACCAAAAGCTCCCCAATATGCCTAAGCAGGACAGCAGGACCGGCGCGGCGCGGAGCAATTGGCTGCGGCAGAAGCGGCACAGGACCAGTTGGAGCGCCAAAAACGGCGTGCAGAGCGGGAGAAGTCCGCAGAGCGTGCTGAAGACGCCGTAAGTCATCCAGCCGTTGAGCAGGGAAAGAAGCAATCCGCCCAGCAGCGCGGCGGCTAACAGGACATCCTTTGCTTTTTTCGGAGCGTTCAAGTTCACCGCCTCCTCTCAGAACACGACCCAGAACAGGCCCAGCAGAGCGGATACGATAACAAACGCTTTCGGGCGCAGGAACAGCAGAACCGCCAGTCCCAGAAACACCTTCCCGAGCCTCGGAAACGCGGCGAGTAACTCCGTGTGGGTCGTGTTCAGCGCGACGCACCACGCCAGAAGGCAACCGGCTAACGGGACGGCTACAAATAAGCTCAGCAGAAACCCTAAAACCGCATTCCAACCGTGATTCCAGGCACTCCAGAACGTTCCGATCAGAAACAGCGTCCCGAAGAGCAGCACAGGCAGCAGCTGCACAATCAAAGCCCGGACGTGACGGCACAGCAGCGTCTGAATGCAGAAGGGAACCATAACTCCAAACGGCCAGCTCACCGCTGGGGTCAGGTACAGGTGGAGCCGGGACGCGAACGTCGGAATGAGAAATACCGCTAAGCCAAACAGAGTCGTTGCAATCAGCAGCACGTCAATCCACATTTGAGATCACCCTCCTTTTCGTTTGGGTCATCCTCAGTGTAGCAGAAACGCGCCGTCCCGGCAATGGATTTGGGATAGACGGTCGTTTTGAGCGGATAACTGGCTGAAGGTGTTCTTTTTCTTGAAAGAAAAAGAACCAAAAAGAACTTGATTATTTTATGTTGGGCTCCGCCCAAACCCGCCAGGGCTCCGCCCTGGACCTGCCAGGGGGCCAGCCCCCTGGACCCCGATGCGGCGGAAAGTGGTCAATCAACAAGAGACGGCCCCCTGAACCCCGATGCGGTGTGACCTCATCGCGGGCAATCCTCACGAATCGTCTGCATCACCCGCCTTGAAATTATAAACCGGCCGAATCACTTCCCGCACGTCCACGGTCGGGCCGATGTTGTCTAAAATGTCCTGCATCCCCTTGTAAGCCATCGGACACTCGTCCAGCGTCGCGCGGCTGACGGAAGTGGTGTAGACCCCCGCCATCTGCTTCTTGAACTCGGAGACGGTGAAGGACTGTTTCGCCGCGGCGCGGCTCATTAAACGTCCGGCTCCGTGCGGCGCGGAACAGTTCCAATCCTCGTTACCCTTCCCAATGCAGATCAGGCTTCCGTCCCGCATGTTGATCGGAATCAGCAGAACTTCCCCGGCCTGCGCGGACACCGCGCCTTTACGTAAGATTCTGTTTTTCGTGTCGATGTAGTTATGAATGGTGGTGAACTGCTCCTCGACGTGGAGCTTCATCCCTTTGACAATCTCGTCCATCATAGCCTGCCGGTTGAGCGCGGCGAAATGTTGCACGATCTGCATATCGTGCAGATACTGTTGAAACAGCTCCCCGGAGACGTAGGCCAAGGCGCGGGGAATATTGGTCTGCTTCAGATTTTTCAGGCGGTTCAGTTCCTTCTGGATGCCTTTCTCCTGACCTGCGGCTTTCATTTCGGCGATCAGGCGGTCAAGGGAAGCCTTATCCGTGCGGTTCAGCACTTTATAACCTTCCTCCTGGTAGTAGTTCGCCACCTGAAGCCCCAAGTGACGGCTACCGGAGTGGACGATGATGTACAGCCGTCCGGTCTCGTCCCGGTCCACCTCGATGAAGTGGTTTCCGCCGCCTAACGTCCCGATGCTCTTCTCCGCGCGGAGCAGGTCCACATGACGCGCACAGCACAGCTCGCTCAAATCAATCTGTTCCAGGTAACGGTGCGGCTTCTCACGGATGTCGAAACCGGAAGGGATGCGCTCATAGATCAGCTTATCCAGTTTCTGGAACTCCATATGGTCCTCACGGACCCGGACGGTCTCCATACCGCACCCGATGTCCACGCCGACCAGATTCGGGACGACCTTGTCTGTGATGGTCATGGTGGTCCCGATGGTGCAGCCCGCCCCGGCGTGGACGTCCGGCATCAGCCGGATCCGGCTGTTCGCCGTGAACTCCTGATTGCACAGCTGGATGATCTGCGCGATGGACGCCTCGTCCACCACGTCCGTGAAGATTTTCGCTCGGTTGTACTTGCCCTGTAATTCTATCATAGCTCAAAGTCTCCTTTCCAGAGCGGTCCGCAAAACCGCATTGTTTTTTGTCGTTTCCACCCCCTCCGGGGGTGGAAACGGCAATCCATTCTGAGGACCGCGATCCTTGGAACCCTGCGGAGACCTGCGCCGGGGCGTTTCTGGGATTCAGATCAGGATGGAGAACTCTCCCTCGTCGTGGGACGGGTCGTCCTCCGCTAAAACGATCTCGCCGTCGTGAGACGGGTCGTCCACAATCTCCTCCTCGGGTTCGACCTCGACGGCCTCCGCTTCGAGGATCTCCGCCTCCGGTGCGACGTCCGCGCGGTGGTTCCGAACCGTCTCGCCGAACCGGTTGGCGTGCCCTTTCAGGCTGTCGAACAGCGCGCGCACTTTGTCCGCCGCCAGACCGGCGGCTTCCAGGACTCTGGACTTGGCGTTCAGGACGAAATCGACCGTAGGCAGAATGATGTGGTCCATCGTGTAGTCCCGGGCGCGCTGCCACACCGGGAGCGCGTTGGGGACGACGGTGTTGGCGAGCCAGTTCCGGAAGCCTAAGCACACGTCCCGTACCTTGTCCAACGCCGTGTCCAGCAGCTTCGCGCCCTGCTGGAAGTAGGGTTCCAGGCAGACTTTGGCGTTGTGCAGGTGGACCTTGGCGTTGACCAACAGAATCGCGCCCGCGATCAGCAGCCACAGGCTGGACAGACTGGTCATCACGTACAGCAGCGCCAGCATGACGGTCCCCTCAAGGATGTCCGGGGACGCTACCAGCAGCGTTGCCGCAGCTTTCGCGGCCTTTTCGATGACGGACTTGGCGTTCTCCCAGGACCCGCTCTTGTGGGCGGCGTCGATCTCCAGCAGAGACGCCGCCATGACGCCCATGTCACGGGGACTGATCTTGCCGGGTTCCAGAGCCTTGAGCTGCCCCTGCTCCTGGAGCAAGTACAACGCGCCTGCCATATGCAACGCGTTGCCGCGGGTATTGGCGGCCAGCGCTTGGACCTGCGCCGGGTCCTCCGTCAGGCACTCCTGCATCAGCCGCTCGTAGGGCGGCTCGCCGATGAACAGCACCGCGAACGCGTCGGCCTGCGCGTCGATCTGCTCCAGCATCTCGTCGATTCCGGACTGGATTTCGGGGCTGTCTTCAGACAGCTCCTCCGATTCCAGACCCGCCAGCACCGCGCGGTTCAGCTCCAGCATCTTGCGCCACTCCGGGCCTTCCACCACGCTGCCGCACACCTGGTTCAGCGCAAGCAGAAGGTTCGCCAGGTAGGCGTACTTGCGGCGGGGAGACATATCCTGCATATTCTCCTCCAACCGGACGCGGAGCGCGTCTTTGTCCGGCTTGCCCTCGTACAGCGCGTAGAACTGGTCGACGCCGTCCTCCAACGCCGCGCGGACCTCCGCGGCCCCGTCCCCGAACTGCTGCGTCAATTCCTCGTCCAGCAATTCCGGGTTGGCGTTCAGGTTGGACACCAGCTGTTCGGTCAGGGCGATCTCTTTCTTCGTCAGTCGTTTCGTTTCCATCGTGATACCTCCATGTTTGTTTCGGCTGTCACGCCGTTGTTTTTGTTGTCTACGCCCTTATTTTAACACGCCCAACGGCGATCCGCATCTCACTTTGTGAAACAAATCAGAATTTCATTGCTCTTCCCGGAACCGCTCGCGGAAGAATTGTAATGATAACTCTTTACATTTACATACTGCTGTGTTATAGTAGTGCTGACAAGGAGGCGTTTGCTATGGCAAGGAGTGTAAATGTTAATTTCCGCATGGATGAAGAGCTGAAGAAAAATGTGGAGGAGATTTGCCAGCGTATGGGGATGAACCTTACCACACTGTTGACGATTTGCTGTAAGAAAGTGGAGCAGGAGCGCCGTATTCCATTTGACATTACCGCTGACCCGGACCCGTTCTATAGCGAGAGCAATATCAGAGAGTTGAAACGCAGATTGGACGACATAAAAGCGGGGACGGCGAGGTTGGAAGAACATGATTTGATTGAGGGATGATTCATAATGGGCAGAGCGGTACAGTGGTATGGAGACGCTTGGGACGAGTATTGTGAGTGGCAGAGGACGGACAAAATGACGCTAAAGCGGATCAACGAACTTATCAAAGATATTCGCCGTGATCCGTTCCGTGGGATAGGGAAACCGGAAGCGTTAAAGCATGACTTGTCTGGATTGTGGAGCCGTCGCATCAGCGAAACGGATCGTTTGGTATACTGCATAGAAAATGATACCTTAGTGATCGTTAGTTGTAAAGGACATTATGACAAATAGAGGGGTTTGGGAGAGGTCGTGAACCTCTCCCCTCTTTCTTTCCATACTTACCTCAAAGCAAAATTGGCGGTTCCTCCTCTATACCGAAGCTGATCTACGAAGTCCGCAGAGTTGGAGCCAGCCTGAACCGAATCCT
>CANDKT010000112.1 GCA_947385365.1 uncultured Bacillota bacterium
TACACAAACCAAGACACTCTTTCCCTACACGACGCTCTTCCGATCTTGAACGTCAGGTCCCGCCGCAAAAAGGAAGAATAGGCTTTCCCGGAACAAAAGCAAGCGGAGATTTGCCATTTGGCAAATCTCCGCTTCTTCCTACGCCCACGCAGACTGAACGAAACGTTTATATTCCCTCCGCCAAGCGGGCGCGCAGACCCGAATAGCGTTTGGTTTGACGGTCGTTGGCTACCATCCGGGCGACTGTCTGCGCGTCTCCTACCGCGATAAACAGCTCCTTGGCCCGGGTAATCGCCGTGTACAACACCCCGCGGCTCATCAGCATAGGCGCGCCGTCCAGCGCGGCGAAGATCACTGCCCGGTACTCGCTGCCCTGCGCCTTATGCACGGTGATCGCAAAGGCCGGTTCCAGTTCTCCCAGCATATCCGGAGAATACTCCACGATTTTCCCATCGAAATCCACCGTGATCGTGTCTCCTTCAATGGAACGGATATCTCCGATGTCCCCGTTGAATATCCCCATACCGGACTGTGCGCCCGTCTCTTCCCGCCACAGGATATCGTAGTTGTTTCTCACTTGCATCACCCGGTCGCCAGTACGGTAGATCCAATCGCCGAAACGCCGTTCTCCCTTGCCCTTCAGCGGCGGGTTCAGAGCCGCTTGAAGCGCTTGATTCAACGCCTTGGTGCCTGTTCCGCGCCGCCTCGTCGGGGAAAGTACCTGTATCTGACTCGCTGGAATGCCCATCCGTTCCGGCAAGCGGCGGCGGCACAGGTCCACGATTGTCTCCACCGTACTTGAACTGTCCCGACGCGGAAGGAAGAAGAAATCCCCATCATTTTTACTCAAATCAGGCATCCGGCCGCAGTTCACCAGGTGAGCGCTGCACACAATCGCGCTCTGCGCGGCTTGCCGAAAGATTTCCGTCAACCGCACGGAGGGCAGGATCTGACTCCGCAGCAGGTCGGACAGCAGGCTGCCCGGTCCTACGGAAGGCAACTGGTCCGGGTCTCCCACCAAAACCAACCGGCACGCGCCAGGTAAGGCGTTCAGCAACGCCGCCATCAAGGGCACGTCCAGCATGGAAGTCTCATCGACGATCACCGCGTCGACCGCCAGCGGTTCGTCCGCGTCGTGGGTGAACACTAACCGGTCCGTGTGAGGGTCGAAGCTGATTTCCAGGAGCCGGTGAATCGTGGAAGCCTCCATCCCGCACAGCTCGCTCAATCGCTTAGCCGCCCGTCCTGTGGGGGCTGCCAGAGCCGTCTTTAACCCTATGGCGTCGAAGAGCGCCAGCACCCCGCGCAGACAAGTCGTTTTCCCCGTACCCGGCCCGCCGGTCAAAAGCATGACCTGCCGCTGAGCTGCCAGCTCCACCGCCTGCCGCTGCTGGGGCGCGTAGGTGATCTGCTGTTCCCGCTGAATACGTTCGATCAACTCGTCCAAACCCTCGGGCGAGCTCAGCTCACAGGTACACATCTCCTCAATGCGGCGGGCGATATCGCACTCCGCTTCGTACAACGCGGGAAGGTAAACCCCATCCTCTCCCGCGATTGCCTCGCACATCGCGTCTCCACGGTTCCCCAACGCCTCCAAGCAGGGCTCCAGCAGCTCCCCGGAGACGTTCAGCAGCGCGCTGGACGCCTCCAGAAGTTTGCGCCGGGGCAAAAAGGTATGCCCATTGTTCAGGTTGTGGGCCAGCTCAAACAGAAGCCCCGCCTCCAAACGCTGCGGGTCCTCCTTCTCCACACCCAAAGAAAGCGCAAGTTCATCCGCCTGGGAGAACGCAATCCCAAATTCCTCCTCCGCCAGCAGGTAGGGGTTCGCTTTCAGCACCTCCAACGCTACGTCGCCGTAGGCGCGGCGCAGTTGGCTGGCCAGTTCCAGCGGGAGCTTGTGCGCGGACAAAAACTCCATCAGCAGGCGCGTGCCCATCTGACGGCGGAAGTCCTCGCTGATCTGCTTCGCCCGCCGGAGCGACATCCCTTTCAGTTCCGCCATCTGCTCCGGACACTCTTCGATGACCCGGAGCGTATCTTCCCCGAAGCGTTCCACCAGCATCCGAGCCGTGCGCTTACCGATCCCCTTGACGATACCGGACGCCAAGTACTGCCGGATCTCCTCCGCCCCTTGAGGCAGGCGGCGTTCCACGATCTCCGCCCGGAGCTGCGACCCGTAGACTGGGTGCTGGACCCACCGCCCTTGGATAGAGAGCGATTCTCCGATTGCGACCTCCCCGATGGAACCTACTACCGTGACCTCTTCGCCCTTGACGTCCAGTCTGAGAATGGCGTAACCATTCTCCTCGTTGTAAAAGACGACCGCGGAAACAGCGCCTTCCAGCGCAGCCGGGTACTGCTCTGCCATAGACGTCTCCTCCTCTTTTGCACCGCATATTTTCGCCGTTCTGGGAACGGCGTCAACTCCGCGCGATGTAATCGGGCAGGTCGTCCACCGGCCACACAATTACATCCGGCCACCTGGCGGTGAGTCGAAGCGCCAATTCCCAGCCCTCCGGGTTTAGGTCCACATCCGCGATGACGATGGGACAGCGCAGCAGTCCCATACCCCGCAGCCAAATGATCGCCCGCACGGATTGTTCCAACGCGCCGCCGTTCCCCCGGCCTGGGATCAAAACACGGGTCAAACCAGCCGGGGCGGGTCGGAGCAGCCGCCCGAACAGCCATAAAACCGCCAACGCTAACCCGAACGTACACACTGCCGGAAGCAGGACTTCCCATACCGCATCCACTATGCAACACCTCCGGGTCATCCTATGCGGCGGTATTGCTTCAGGTGCGGGGCTCACACCACGCCGGAGAACAGATTCACACCCACATGCGTCAGGGCCAGCATGATACACCCCGCCGTGAGGACCCCCAGTACGATAGCCGGCATAGCCTTTTTCAGCCGCATCCCTAAAAACGCCGCCGCCATCGCGCCGGTCCAGGCTCCGGTCCCCGGCAATGGAATGGCTACAAAAATCCACAGCCCCAAATACTGATACTTCTGCACTTTCTTGCCCTTCAAGTGCGCCTTCCGTTCCAACCAGTCCACCATGCCGTTGAGCTTGGGCAGATACTTGCGCATCAGCGCAAAGATTTTCCGGATGTATACGATGATGACCGGCACAGGGATCAGATTGCCCAGCACCGCCGCCGGAAAGGCGAGATAGTAGGGCAGTCCCAACGCGACGCCGAAAGGCAATCCGCCCCGCAGCTCGATCACGGGGAGCATGGAGACCAACATGGTAAGCAACAGTTTTCCCTCCAGCGTTTCTGTAAACCAGCGCAGGGAAATGATATCCATATCCATTTCGTTACCTCAGCATTTTTTTCAGGTACTGCCCTGTGTAGGACCCCGGACAGGCGGCGACCTCCTCGGGGGTGCCGGTGCAGACGATCTGCCCACCGCCGTCTCCGCCCTCCGGGCCAAGGTCGATGATGTAGTCGGCGGTCTTGATGACGTCCAGGTTATGCTCGATGACCAAAACCGTGTTGCCCGCCTCCACGAGACGCTGGAGAACCTCCGTCAGCTTCTGCACGTCCGCGCTGTGCAGACCGGTGGTCGGCTCGTCCAGAATGTAGATTGTCTTCCCCGTGGAACGCTTGGACAGCTCCGTCGCTAACTTCACCCGCTGCGCCTCGCCGCCGGACAGCTCCGTGGACGGCTGGCCCAGCTTGACGTAGCCCAAGCCTACCTCCTCCAGCGTCTTCAAACGGTTGTAGATCTTGGGCAGGTTTTCAAAGAACGGTAACGCCTCGTCCACGGTCATTTCCAGCACTTCGTAGATGTTCTTGCCCTTGTACCGTACTTCCAACGTCTCCCGGTTGTACCTCCGGCCTTTGCACACCTCGCAGGGGACGTAGATGTCCGGCAGAAAGTGCATCTCGATTTTAATCAGCCCGTCACCTGTGCAGGCTTCGCACCGCCCGCCCCGGGTGTTGAACGAAAACCGTCCCGGTCCGTAACCCCGGCTTTTTGCGTCCGGCGTGGAAGCGAACAGTTCCCGGATGTCCCCGAACAGGTTCGTGTAAGTGGCCGGGTTGGACCGCGGCGTGCGTCCAATCGGACTCTGGTCGATGTTGATGACCTTATCCAAAAATTCCTCGCCCTCGATGCGCTCATGTTTTCCAGCCCGCGTCTTGGTCCGGTTGAGGTCCGCCCCCAGCTTTTTGTAGAGGATCTCGTTGACCAAAGAGGACTTCCCGCTGCCTGACACCCCAGTGACGCAGGTCAGCGTCCCTAACGGGATCTCCGCGTCCACCTTGCGCAAATTATGCTCCTCCGCGCCGAACACTTTCAGATAGTGTCCGTTTCCTTTCCGACGCGCCGATGGAACCGGGATCTTTTTCCGCCCCGCCAGGTAATCCCCCGTAATGGACGCGGGGTTGGCCATAATCTCTTCCGGCGTACCCGCCGCGACGATCTCCCCGCCGTTCACGCCTGCGCCGGGGCCTACGTCGACGATGTAATCCGCCGCCCGCATGGTGTCCTCGTCGTGTTCCACCACCAGCAACGTGTTGCCTAAATCCCGCAGTTCCTTCAACGTCGCCAGCAGCTTGTCGTTGTCCCGCTGGTGCAGGCCGATGGACGGCTCGTCCAGAATGTAGAGTACCCCCATCAGTGAGGACCCAATCTGCGTTGCTAACCGGATACGCTGGCTCTCGCCGCCGGAGAGGGTAGCGGCCTCTCGGGAGAGTGTCAGATATTGCAGTCCCACGGAGCGGAGAAATCCCAATCGGTTCTTGATCTCCTTCAAGATCTGCGCGGCGATCATTGTCTGCGTCTCGTTCAGCGTCAGGTCTTCCATGAACTCCAACGCTTCCGTGACGCTCTTCCGGCAGTAGCTGTCGATATCCAGCCCGCCCACAGTGACCGCTAAGGATTCCTTCTTCAGCCGCCGCCCCTTGCAGACGGGGCAGGGACACTGCGACATACACTCCTCTAATTCCCGCTTCATGCTCTCCGACTGCGTCTCCCGGTAGCGGCGTTCCAGATTGTTGACGATGCCCTCAAACGGTTGGTACAGCGTTCCCTTACCTCTGGGCTGGTCGTAGTGGAGGGTCAGCTTCTCCCCGTTGGTGCCGTACAAGATGACGTCCATGACCGCTTGAGGCAGGTCCTTGACCGGCGTGTCCAGCTTGAACTTGTACTTTTTAGCCAGCGCGTCGAAGTACATCCGGGAAATGCCGTCGGAGCGGATATTATTCCAGCCGGAAGCGGTGATCGCGCCTTCCAGAATCGACAGGTTTTTGTTCGGCAGAATCAACGCCGGGTCCAGTTTCATCTGAGAACCAAGCCCCGTGCAGGCCGGACAGGCCCCGAATGGGTTGTTGAAAGAAAACATCCGTGGGGTCAGTTCTTCTATCGACACGCCGCAGTCCTCGCAGGCGTAGTTCTGGGAGAAGAGGATATCCCGGTCCTCTCCAACCACATTGACCACTACCAGACCGCCAGCCAAATTGGCGGCAATCTCTACGCTGTCCGTGAGCCGCCGGGTGATGTCCTCCCGTATGACCAGACGGTCCACGACGACTTCAATGTTGTGCTTCTTGTTTTTGTCCAGCTTGATCTCCTCGGACAGGTCGTACAGCGACCCGTCCGCCCGCACCCGGACGTAACCGGACTTCCGGGCGTCCTCGAAAATCTTGACGTGTTCGCCTTTTTTCCCCCGGACCACGGGGGCCATGACCTGAATCCGGGTGGCCTCAGGCAGGGCAAGGACTTGGTCAATGATCTGGTCGATGGTCTGCTGTTTGATCTCCTTGCCGCAGATTGGGCAGTGAGGCGTACCCACTCTGGCCCACAGAAGACGCAGGTAATCATAGATTTCCGTCACAGTGCCCACCGTGGAGCGGGGGTTTTTGGACGTGGTTTTCTGGTCGATGGAGATGGCGGGGGACAAGCCGTCGATATAGTCCACGTCAGGCTTTTCCATCTGGCCCAAGAACATCCGGGCGTAGGAGGACAGGGACTCCACATAGCGCCGCTGTCCCTCGGCGTAGATGGTGTCAAAGGCCAGGGAGGATTTCCCACTTCCGGACAGCCCGGTGAGAACCACTAGCTTGTCCCGTGGAATCTTGACGTCGATATTTTTCAGATTGTTTACCCGTGCGCCTTTGACGGTGATGTGAGTGTGCATATTTTTGTTTCCCTCGCTTCAATACAGGATGGCTGTCTTCTGGTACAAAAAATCCGGCTCCTTGGCGATAAAAATATCTGGTTCCGCCGGCGTATTGTTCAGATGAATCAGGTTATAGATGTGAAGCTGATAGTACCACGTCCCGGTGTCGTAATCCGTCTTCCGCTCGTTCCAAATCAGACGTCCATATTGCCCCTTCTCCAAAACAAAGGCGGTCTCGTTCAGGCAGTCCTTCCCGAACAGAGCGGACCTCGGGTCTTGGTAGTCCTGATTATGCCCCCGCCGGTGGGGTGCGCCACTGCGATGTTCGTCGTAAAAGAAGGATACTGACAGCCTGTCCTCTTGGACGCCGATGGCCAGATTGGTCAGGTTCAATTCCTCCACGCTGGAATAGCACTGAATGCGGTACTTTTTGATATAGAAGATACGCTTTTGAATTTCCTCCTCGACCTGCGCCGGAGAAAACCCCAACTTTGGCAGGTCCCGTTCCATACTTCGGTGCGCCGTCTGCTCCGCGTCCAGAAAAGTTTCCCCGTCCTGCCAGAAGTACAGCGTCTGCACCACCGTTTCACCAGGCAGCGGGTCTTCTTTCAGCAGGTAGGCCGCCGGAAACCTCTGCCGCGCCGCCGCGCCTGCACCGCCCCGGTCCGGCTTGTACCAGGTCAGCGCGATGTCCTGAATCAGAAGCAAGCGATCCCCTCCCTTACAGGGTAACGAAACTAATTTTTAATGTCAAGCCCCTTTTTACAGCTTATTCCACCCGCTCCGCCAGGAAGAAGATGCAGTCGTAGTAGACCATCAGAGTATCCCGGTCCAATAAATAGAAAATCCATCCGATAGGACGTTCTTCCGGTTCCTTCTGGAAGTTCACAATCGCACGCCGCAGTTTTCGGTTGGTGAGACCTAGCCCCTCAAAGGACGCGCTGAGTACGCTTCCGGGAATATTGAGCCGCTCCTCTCGCCAGACCACACGTTCGTTGTAAGGCGTCCCGCTTTTCAACCCATAAGTCCGGCCATCGGAAATGAAATGGTCCTCCGCATAGGTAATCCGCGTGCCCAAATACTGGTCAATCTCCTCTTGGGTGCGGGTGTAACCGGCGGGAACCCCCTGACAGGAGACGATCTCCCACTCGTCAAAGCACACGTTCTCCACGTCAAAGGGGACGCCAAAATCTTCGGGGAGAAAGCGCAAGGGCTGGATGACAAGGTAAAGAGCGCATAGAACGACCACGCCGCCTTCCCAGACCGCCGCGAGAAGCAAAAGCACGTTTTGGTTTTGTCTCCGCCGTCTCAGCAGGGAAATCAAAAGCAGCAGGTTCAGTATGAGCAGACCTCCAACGGCCAGATCAATCAGAAACGTGTGCGCCAGGGCCCAGAGCAGCGCGTTTTGAATCGTCCAAACGAACAGGCCAATCAGGATGATTGGGAGAAACACCCATCCGAACAGCGCCATAAACGCCATAGTTTTCGCCTCTTTTGTTTAAGACTACGTCTTTTTCTTCCGCTTCTTGGGCAGCGGCGTGACTGCCTCTGCCAACCGGACCGCTTGACGCAGCATCTCCCGGTCGTCCGGGTCCAGCACATAATGCGGCTTGGCTCCCTCATAGGGCGGCTCCGTGGGCCGCGTCGAAAGAAGTTCCTCCAGACAGGGCAGCATCTTTATCATAGCCCGGTCGTCACAGATGATGATTACCGGCTTGTCGTTCAGGTAGACCATGTATTCCCCGAACATCTTCCGGGAACGGACCGCACCCAAGTCTTCCAACTGTTCACAGATGTAGGCCACAAAGTCGGGATTGCTTGCCATATTTGTTCCCCCTAATGTAAATTGACCGCGCCCCAAGCCCGGTCCTGAAGCGTGAACTCCAGGGGCAAAATCAACAGATACCGGTCCGGGACTCCGCTGGCGTTTTCAAAACCGAACTGCACCGCATTCTCGAAGCCGTACCGGCTGTAGTAATCCGGGTCGCCAATCAGAAAAATAGCGTTGGCCTCCGCCTGTTGAGCGGCTTGACGCATCAAGGCTCCGCCTAACCCCCGGCCCCGGTCCTCCAGGCGGACGGACAGCGGCGCTAACATCAGGAATTTCCAATATTCAGGGTTTTCTTCCGGCCTCCGAGGCACTTGAATTTCCGTCAGCAGCACATGGCCTGTGAGTACG
>CANDKT010000113.1 GCA_947385365.1 uncultured Bacillota bacterium
CAGGAACCGAACAGCCGACATGGAAAAACTGCGTACTGTCGGGGCTGACCGCTATCATGCCGAACAGGAGGAAAAGGTGCGGCTGCTGGAGTATCTGCTTTCCTCCTGCAATGACGGGTGCAGAAAAACGCTTTTTTGTCTGGCGGTCAACCTGCTGGAACTTTCCAATATACGGGCCGTTGTCGATCAGCTTATGGCGTCCGATCTGTCCACCGTAAAGGAACGCGCCGTGTATGCGGCGGCACTGCTACAAGAAATTGCCGATAAAAAAGGAATCTCTCTGAAATTGAACAGGAAGAAATAAACACATTTTCCGGCCTATTACCCCAGCCCCATCAGCTCCCGGATAAGCCGGTCGCTCATTTTGATGCAGCCCTCCAGACAGATGGCGGCGTAGCTCTTGAGAAAAGCCACGCCGATACTGCTGGAGGGCTGTCCCGCGAAGCTGGCTATAGGGATGGGCGCGATGGCGGTGGCAAGATAGAGCTTGAAAAACCGGGAATAGACCGCAAAGACAGCACCCAATGGTAAGCATACCGTTGAACCGCTGGGAGGGGTCGTGGCTCTAAATGTGCAGCCAATGGAGCAGTCCAGAGTTGGGATCGTAAACTTTATGCTTGTGGACGAATCCTTCCAGAGCTGGGATGTAACTGCGATACCCGTCGCTGTGAATCTCACTACCCGGGGTAAAAGCGGTGTTGGCAAACTTCTTTACAGACACCTGCTTGATATTTGGTGTCTCCTGCATCTTCAAGAAGAGGATGCAAGATTTCTTGATATGAAGCTGTCAAAACCAGCTCCCCTCGCTCGTTATTCGCAATTCCAGCCCATTCTAAAATCGCCGCTAATGCAAACACGGGATCAAAAACTGATGTTCCCGTTTCTTTATGAGCGTAGTTATACCCAATGGCTCCAACAACCGTTGTTTCATCACAGTCTGGTTCTCCCAACTTGAAGTTGCGTCCGTTGCCTTTTCTTGCGCGCCCTCCCTGGGAAATTAGAAGTCTCACGATCTCATCAAAGACTTCATACCGGTATGGGGGATTCGTAGGAAGTTTATTGCAAAGAAATGAAATTCCATCCGGGGCGACTTGGACTTCACAAGGGAGCCCTCGCGCAGTATGGACGATTGCCCGTCCTCCGTTCTCTATGAGCATTTTCTTGATAATATCTGATGCCTTGTTACTGTCTTTTGGAATAAACCAGTCTGACATATCAACGAGCTCCTCCTCTTTCTCTACTTGCGCAATGTTATCTACTAACTTTAACACGGTCAATAGATCATCTAACTTTTTCTTAGCTGTTGGATAAGAAATTCCAAGTTCTTCCTGTAAAGAGCTCATTTTGCCCCGTTGCCTCAAAAAGGAAATAAGAAATTCTGTCTGGTCGGCAGTTAAGGAATCAAAAGGGCCTCGCTGAAAGTCATTGTGCAGTTCCATCCCACAGTCCGAACAGCGCAAAACCGCAATTTTCAATGCTCCCCCGCAGGATGGGCATTCAGGAATTACTTTTGCCATATAATCATCCCCTTGAGCAAATAGTATCATAGAATAAACTATTTGCCAATATAGATTTTAAATATTTTAAATTCTAATAATGTGGCCAACAAATCGGGGCTACAAATTGACCAAACGGCGCTCTTGTGCTATACTATTTGTAGCTAAGAGAGAAACGGAGCGTGGCCCTATGCCAAAACAGTATACGATTACCCCGCTCAGCGAGCTGCCTCTGTGGAATGATTTTATGTTCGGCCAAGTGATGCGCACCGAGAAAATCTGCAAGCTGTTTTTGGAGGCGCTTTGGTCCGTACCAATGATATGGAAAAGCCCTATGAGACGCCCCTAGGACAAATGGCGCGGGAACGGATGCAAGAAGTGCGCAGTGACAAGGTATTGGAGGTGTCGTACATGACGTATGCGCAGAAGATGATGGATGAACGCCGGATAGGCTATATGGATGGCTTGGCGGAGGGGCGGGAAGAAGGACGTGCGGAAGGACGTGAAGAAGGACGGACAGAAGGTTTTAAGGACACAATTATTGCACTAAAAGACATTCTTGACCCTACAGTCATTGCAGAGCGTTTCAAAATGTCATTAGAGCAGGTCATGAACATCCTTAGTCAGAAGTAATTTTTATGAAATCATGGCAGTGTCTCATATGCGGACTACCAGTCCGGCGCAGGCGAGGTTGAGTTGTTTGGGGCTGTTTTCCAGAATATCGGACAGCTTCGGAATCAGCTGGGGCAGCTTAACGGCTTTCCGTATCTCATATATGGAGGGTTGAAGTATGGAATTTCCGAAAAATTTCCTCTGGGGAGCGGCTTCCGCTTCCTACCAGATTGAGGGCGGTGTGAAAGAAGGCGGCCGGGGACCCAGCATTTGGGACACCTTCTCCCACACCCCCGGCAAGATCAAAAACGGCGACACCGGCGACATCGCCGCCGACAGCTACCACCGCTGGCGGGAGGACGTTCGGCTGGCGAGGGACATAGGGCTGATGGCCTATCGTTTTTCCATTGCCTGGCCCCGGATTGCACCCAATGGCGATACAAATTGGAATCAAATGGGCTTTGATTACTATTCGAAATTGGTGGACGCCCTGCTGGAGGCAGGAATCCAGCCTTGGGTGACTCTCTACCACTGGGACTTGCCTCAAGCACTCCAAGACAAAGGCGGCTGGCTCAGCACGGAGACCGTGCAAGCCTACGCCGCTTACGCGGAAAAGGTGGCGGAGCATTTCAAGGGCCGGGTGAAGCGTTGGTTCACCTTCAACGAGCCGCAGTGTTTTATTGGTATGGGGTACGGCTCCGGGGAACACGCGCCCGGACTCCGCCTACCGGATGACCAGTTGGAGACCTGTTGGAAGAACTTCCGCCTGGGTCACGCATTGGCCTACGACGCTCTGCATCGGAGCGACCCGGAAAATCTGGTAGGGCTGGCTTCCACGGGGACGGTGTACTACCCCGCCTCCCAAAGGCCGGAGGACGTCGACGCAGTCCGTCAGCTCACCTTCGCCCTGCCTCAAGGACCGGGGACCTTCTCTCATGCCTTGGCTCTGGACGGCAATCAGAAGCTGGACTTCATCGGCGTCAACCTCTACCACGGGGCTCCGGCCCGCATGGGGGAGAACGGACCAGAGGCGGTGGACTTCCCCGCCGGATTCCCCCGAACAGCGATGGGCTGGCCGATTACGCCGGAGGCTTTGGAATGGGGGGCGCGGCTGCTCTACGAGCGGTATCGGAAGCCCCTCTACATCAGCGAGAACGGCCTGTCCTGTACCGATTCGATTTTTCTGGACGGACAGGTCCACGATTCCCAGCGTATCGACTTTCTGACCCGTTATCTCCGGGCTTTGGACCGGGGCATCCGGGCCGGGGCGGACGTGCGGGGGTATTTCCACTGGTCCTTTACCGACAACTTCGAGTGGGCGGAGGGGTATGCCCAACGGTTCGGGCTGATCTATGTGGACTATACCGCTGGGAAACGTATCCCGAAAGACAGCGCGGCTTGGTATGCGGAGGTCATACGACACAACGGAGGCGTTTTGTAACAGTGTCTTTCCGTCCGAAAACTCCGACGTTTCCGAAAATTGAGGCTTGATTTCTGCGGCTTCCTGTGTTATTGTACCTGCGAAAGGCGTTTCGTTTGAATGTGAAGGGAAAAAACTCCCGGAGCCGCTTCGCGAGGCGTCTTTCTTTTTGTCAAAGGGCACCTTGGTTATGCTATAATATAAAATAAGCTGGATAAATCAAATATTTACTGAAAAAGGAATGGGATACTATGAGAAGTCGAACCCTGAAAAATTACGTTGCGTGTTTGCTTGCGCTGTTCCTGTTCGTTCAAACAGCCGGGCAGGTTCACGCGGTCTCAGCGAAGCCGGAGGACACCGCAACACGGGAAAATGTACTGGAAGTACTCCGCCAATACGATCCCAATGCGTACCATATCATGACAACGGAAACTTCTTTTGACTTCATGATGTGGTTCATGGGGGAGTCGCTTATCTCCAGAATTGAAGTCGCTGTCCATGAGACCTACCACGGCTACACACATTCCCAAAGCGATGTATTTTACGGAGAACGGATCTACCTGGGGGATGGGAAAAGTTACGACGTCGATTACTCCATCGTATATAAGGGCGGAGGATTCACAAAAACGGAGGAGATGGCAAAGCAGATCCCGTCTCAGCTCCAGACGTTCCGCTATGACCAGTACGTTGCGCCCGGAGCATCCCCAGACGCAAATACAAAGGGCGTTTTCGGTCTGCTCAACGAGTTTTCCGCCTACTATTGGGGCTTGGAGACCATGAACTCCCTCTCCCAATTTCTCCTCGATACCGATTCCGGGGCCGAGTCCTGGAACTCCTATGTCACCGGCGTTGGCAACAATATGACCGCCTACGCGGAATTTAAGTACTGGACGCTGCGGTATATGCTGTATATCAAGTCCGCCAATCCGGCTCTCTATCAGGCGATACTGGACAACCAAGATTATTGCGCGGCCTATCGGAACCTGGATGCGGCGTTCGTTTCCGAGATCGCGAGAAGCAAGGAGATCCTCGACCGCTCCGCGGGATTTATGCGCGCCAAAGGATTCAGCGTGAATTGGTCCGATTCCGGCATCTATTTGGAGAACGGTATGTTTAGCTCCGGTTTGGGGCTGGACGATTACAACAAGTTGACGGCGGAACTGAAGACGGCGGAATATGCGGCGATGGATTCCGCTTTGAAAAACGCGGGGTCCGAACAGACAGAGACTCCGTCTGCCCGCTTCTCGGATGTCCCATCCGACGCGTACTACTATGATGCAGTCACTTGGGCCGTGGAACGAGGAGTCACTTCCGGAACTTCCACTGCCACGTTCTCGCCCAACAGCCAATGTACCACAGCGCAAATTCTGACTTTCCTATGGAGAGCCAACGGTTCTCCCGCTCCTGCTGGAAGCAGCTCCTTCTCCGATGTGAAAAGCAGCGATTACTACGCTGCCGCCGCTGCTTGGGCCTATGAAACGGGTATCGTTTCCGGAAAAACCTTCGGGGGGGATGCGCCCTGTACCCGAAGCATGGCGGTCACTTATATGTGGAAAGCCGCCGGAAGGCCCTCTGCCAAAACTGCTGATTTTACAGATGTTCCTGTTTGGGTGGATTACGCGCAGGCCGTAGCTTGGGCGGTGGAGAAGGGGATCACCAGCGGTACCAGCGCCAATACGTTCTCTCCGGAGGAGATCTGTACCCGCGCACAAATCGTCACCTTCCTTTTGCGCGGGGTGGGTGGCTGACGCAGCCTCTCTGCCAGGCTGACCTGCGGTTTTCAGCCCAAACGGAGGAAACAGCTAAACGTATTGAAGCAAAATCCCCTGTGTCCTTTGGCGTCAGCTTTCTTATCTCCTCGCTCTTGTCGCACCTCTGAAAAAAGAGAGCTTTGTTCAGGAGACACTAATTCACTTGGCGTTTGACGTTTACATCAACGCATGACCTTTTCCAGCAACGATTGATAGCTATCCACCACATCATACACCACGTGATCGCCTGAGATAGCTTTGAAGTGTTCTCTTGCGCAGTGGATTTTGGATTGTTCGATTGGTCGCAGCTGCATGGAACGCATAGAACCTTTTGTTTCCGCGACAAAATAAATGTGCTTCACGGTTCCCTCATAGAAAGCGATAGCCCAGTCGGGGTTATAGTGACCGACTGGCGTTGCGATATAAAAACCATCCGGCAGTTTGACATAGACGGCCACACTTGTGTTTGTATCAAGTTCAGCGGCAAAATCCCGCTCTCTGGTTGAGTCATAAACGATATGGTCATACAGGTGTTTTTTCGCTTTCATCGCATTGACTCCAAGTTTGCCTTTGATGGTTGGAGCGGTAAAGATGTCTTTTTGGTAGCAATCATTCAGAACATCGTAAGTAATATGTTCAATAACAGCCGTTGCTTTCTCATCGTTGATTAAGGCGGCAGCTTTTGTGATAAACTCCTCTGGATTTTCTCTAAACTGTTTGAATACAGCGGGCTGGATACCTTTCAGGATAGCGACAAGGGCTTTGCGGGTCAAGCCGGTTTCGTCGACCAGCTTTCCGATCAAGTCATACTTCACATTTGCGTTAGCTGTGACAGCGACGCCGCAGCTATCGGATTTTTCTTTTACGAAGGATGTACCGGAAAGCAGTTCTTCCTTGGATTGGATTGCGTTCATTGCGCCGGTTTCGATTTGAAAGTGAATTTTGGAAACGCGCAGGTTACGGTTCAGGGCAGCGATTGCTTTTTGGATCAACTCCTCGGTATTGAAATCCACATGGTAAACAGATTTGGCATGGATTCTGGACCACAGCGCCTGAAACTCTGGCATAGCCAGTTTATTCTCATCCAAGTGCAGTTCCACATTATTGCTTCGGGCATTTTCCGGCTGCATACTGCGGGCGTCGTAGATAGAATCAAGGATTGCAAGCACGGAATCGGCGGAATCGGCGACTTCTTCCGCGACTTGGATTGTGCCGTTTGCTTTATCTTCATAGTATCGGTCAGTCAGCGCGCCCTTACGGTCGATGTAACCGTTGACGATCATATCGTAATGGATCATGGAAGCGGTATTCCGATCTATGACCTGTTCATTGTCGTGCAGGTCTTTGATGATCCTACCGACGAAGAGTTCCACGGTGACGGCGCGGGGGCGGTCTGCGACAGCCTCAGCCATTTCGGTTTGCAGTGTTTTGGCGAAAGAGTCGTAGCTTTCGCTGGCAATGACGGTAAGGATATTGATATTATGCACATCGCTGCCGAGGGCACTGGCATCCATACGTTCGCCGTTCTGATTGACGCAGAGGCGCAGACCGCGGCCGACTTCCTGACGTTTACGGACATCGCTGCCGCTCTGTTTCAAGGTACAGATCTGGAAGACGTTTGGGTTATCCCAACCTTCCCGCAGGGCGGAGTGGGAAAAGAGGAATCGTACTGGGGAACGGGCTGGGTTTCGGTCGAGGAGCAGCTCTTTATTTTTCATAATCAACTCGTAGGCGCTCACATCGTCGGAGGTAGTTTCTTTGCGGCTCATTTTGGAGTTTACCATTTTGCCTTTGCCGTCGACAGAGAAGTAACCGGCGTGGGTTTTTGCGGCGGGGATTGCTTGCAGGTAGCGGATATACTCATCTTCGCCGATAGCGAGTTGCATGGAGTTTAGGATGTCCTCATATTCTTCCTCAAACATAGCGGCGTATTTCCCGTTGACGGGCTGGCCTGCTGCGTCGTACTCGCGATAATGAGCCACTTCGTCGATAAAGAAGAGGGAGAGGACTTTGATTCCCTTGTAAAACAGCTGGCGTTCCCGTTGGATATGGGAAAGGATCGTTTCCCGTATTTGGATACGGCGCAGCTGGTCCTCATCCACCGCGCCGATAACGTCGCCGGCAAAGATTTTGATTCCGTTCAGGAACTCGACGGAGTCGTCGCGTCCGTCGATTTGTTTAATCACGAAGCCGTTTCGGTACTCTTCCAAGCCGCCGGAATAGTCGTACAGGTTGTCTCCAATTTGAACGACGCGGCTTTTTTTCTTTAGGGTGCCGCTGGACAGTTTCACTTCGAACTGCAACGTTGCGGTTGGGTCGTGTTTGGAGAGGTTGATACTTTCCAGATAGAGATAGCTATCGGTTGCGGTAGAGCCGCTTTCGGTGATGCCTTTCACGGCGATTTTCTTGACCAGCCGCTGGTTATAGGCTTCCATAGCGTCCAAGCGGAAGACCATATTGTAGATACTGTCGTTTTTATGGGTAGCGGAGTAGCGCAGGGTCAGGAGCGGGTGAAATTCTTTCAAGCGTTCTCTGGTTTGTTTTCCCTCTACGGACTGGGGTTCGTCGATAATCAAGATTGGGTTTGTTTTTGCAAGGATATCAATAGGGCGGCGGGAGCGGAACTCGTCCAGTTTCATATAAATTCGGCGGGCGTCCTTTCCTTTGGCGTTGAAGGCCTGGGAATTGATAATCATGACATTGATGGAGCTGTCTGACGCGAAGCGGTCGATTTCGGTGAGTTGGGTAGAGTTATAGATAAAGAAGCGTATTTTCTTTCCGTACTCCTCGGCGAAATGCTCCTGGGTCATCTGGAAGGACTTATACACGCCCTCGCGGATGGCGACGCTGGGGACGACGACGATGAACTTACTCCAACCGTAGTGTTTATTCAGTTC
>CANDKT010000114.1 GCA_947385365.1 uncultured Bacillota bacterium
GCCCCCCCCCCCCCCCCGCCGGGGGGGGGGGGGGGGGGGCCCCCCGCCCCCCCCCCCCCGCCGCCCCCCCCCCCCCCCCCCCTGGGGTGCGGGGCTAGCCCCGCCTGTCAGAACGCGCCGCCGTTGTCCCAGAGCGTGAGCAGGTTCTCCGTGTCCCGCACGCAGATGACGACGTCCGGCTGTACTTCTCGGATAAAATCGGTGATCGGTTTCTCGTGGTAGTGGCGCAGGTCCAAGGAGTACATCTCATCGAAGCTGAGGTACAACACACATTCCATCGCGTTGGTGAAGCTGTCGCCGTAAATGAGGATACTGGGCAGGTCCTCCCGACCGGTGTCGATATGGGTCCGCGCCATATCGCCGCCCATGTACAGGTTGTAAGTGATCTCTTGCCACGGTTCCGGAGGAATCGCGTAGACGGTAGCCGCCTCTTCCCCGCCGCTGTTGACGCGGGTGAAGGGGATCTCCTGGTTCGGGCGCAGAACGTACAGCGGTTCGTTCAGGCGGACGCAGGACAGCAGTTTCCGCTCCCGCGAACCGAGGTAAGGGTTCGGCAGCGCTTCAAACGTCACGTCCTCCTCCCGGAGTATGGGGATCTCTAAACCCGTATCCGTGTTGATCTTCTCCAACACCAGCTGGTAGGCGGCGAACGCACCCTGCATACTGTAATGGTTGTCCACCCGCGACGCGTACTCGTCCGGCTCGCCCATCTCCCGGAACGCCGCCGCTACATCCAGAAACGGTACGTCCCGTTCCTCCAACGCCCGGCTGAGGTACTCCACCGACCATCGGCTGAGCGTCTCGTTGTTCTCCAAGTAGTCCGGGTAGCGGTCCGGATAGTAGGCGTACTGGCAGGGGACGTGGACGTAGCAGTAGTACCCGCCGTAGCCGGTCGCCGCCGATTGGATGCGCTGGAGGTTATCCGCCATCTCCGCCGCCTGCGCCGCAACGGTACTTTCCTGGGCTTGCACGGCGGGCAGGTAAGGCAGCAAAATGCCGTCTCGCGGGACCACCTCATTGACCACGGGACGGTGCAGCGCTAAGTCCGCCTGGGTCTTCACCCGCAGGAGCGTGTTCCGTAACGCCGCGTGGTCCGTCAGGTAACGCTCCCACTGGTTGACGTAGCTCCCATCGCCGTCCGCCTGCGCGGTGTACTCCGGGCGGCTGGCCAACGCGCGGTTCTCATAATAGGAGTAGTCCAATTTTTCCCGCCCCGCCGTCACCGCCGCCGCGACGGTCAGAAATACCAAAAAGCACACGCTCACAAAGAAATTGGAGCCGTTTTTTCGGAAAAATGTCCCCATGTTCCGACCTCCCCGTCAGAATTGGAAGTAGATGAAGGGATTGAAGCTCCCGGAGACCAGCTTCAGGTAGGACAAGGCCAGCAGACCTAACGCGAGGAACTTCGGTCCCCAGTCCAGCAGCGCGGCAGACAAAGCGTCCTTCCGGGTCTCCAGCCGCGCCTGAATCCAGAGCTTCCAGGGCAGCATGGCCAGCAGCGCGGCGATCCATTCCGGCCAGTATTGCCGCAGGTAGTAGCCGGTCTGCCACGCGGACGCCCCGTCGCCGAACCCAAACATCGCGTTCAGGTACGCCGCCGCGTAGTCCATCCCCGGGGACCGGAACAGCACCCAGCCCAGTACCGCCGCCAGCATGGCGTACAGCCAGCCGATCACGCCCGGCGTTTGTTTCAGCCAGCCGCCCCATAGGTAACGTTCCCCGGCCAGCAGGACCAGATACCACACGCCCCACAGCACGAAATTCCACGCGGCCCCGTGCCACAGCCCTGTGAGCAGCCACACCGCCGCTAAATTGAACAGATTCCGCGCCGCAGAACACCGGCTCCCGCCTAAGGGGATGTACACGTAATCCCGGAACCAGCTCGACAGCGAGATGTGCCACCGCCGCCAGAACTCCGTGACGCTGCGGGAGATGTACGGGTAGTTGAAGTTCTCCAAAAAGTGGAACCCGAACATCCGCCCCAAGCCGATCGCCATATCGGAGTAGGCGGAGAAGTCGAAGTAAATCTGTAAGGTGTACGCGAACGCGCCGGTCCAGGCCAGGCTCGCGGCCATAGACGCGGGCGGTTGGCCGAAGATTCCGTCCGCGATCTCGCCCATGACGTTCGCCAGCAGCATTTTCTTGCCCAGGCCGAAGAGGAAACGTACCACGCCTTTGGAAAACTCGTCCAGCGACTCCCTGCGACAGGTGATCTCCTCCTCGACGGTGGTGTAGCGCACGATAGGCCCCGCCACCAGCTGCGGGAACAGCGCGACGTACAGCGCGACGTACAGCGGGTTCTTCTGACATTCGGCGTCGCCCCGGTAGACGTCGATGACGTAGCTCAGACCCTGAAAGGTGAAAAAGGAGATGCCGATTGGCAGAACGATTTCCGGGACCGGGACGTCAAGGCCCAACAACCGTAAGTTTTCCGCCGCGAACCCGGCGTACTTGAACCACCCCAGCAGTCCTAACCCAATCGCCACCGCGCCCCAAAGTCCCAGACGCCGCACCCACACGCGTTCCGAAGCCGCCAACAACCCGCCGGCGTAGTTCACGCCGATGGACACCAGCAGGAGCGGGAAATAATCCGCGCCTCCGCAGCGGTAGAAGAACAGGCTGAACAGCAGAAGTACGCCGTTGCGCACGCCGCGAAACTTCCGCGGGACGCAGAAATAGCACAGGAACAGCAACGGTAAGAAGAAGAGCAAAAACACTAAGCTGCTGAATACCACTTCCACACACGCTCCTAAATTTTGGGTGTTTTGCCCGCGTCCAGGTCACGCGGCAACCTCCGGAAACGCCCTCGCTCCAACAAAAAGGCGCGGCGCTGATTCGCGCCGCACCTATCATACAACAGATCACACCGTCTGTCCAGCCAGGAATTTCTCCAAACGGTTCAGACCTTCCTCGATATTCTCCATAGAGGTGGCGTAGGACCAGCGGACGAACTTCGGCGCGTCGAAGCTGGTGCCGGGGACCACAGCGACTTTGCCGTACTTCAGGAACAGACTGCCGAAGTCGTCCGCGTTCCGGATCACGGACCCGTGGCGCTCCTGTCCGAGCAGCTGTTTGATGTTCATCATCACGTAGAACGCGCCTTCCGGCTTGATGCAGCTGACGCCTTCAATCTGATTCATACGCTGGACCATGTAGTTCCGCCGCTCCTCGAACGCCTTCCGCATTTCCTCAATGGAGTCCTGCGGGGCGGTGAGCGCGGTGAGCGCGGCTTTCTGGGAGATCGCGCTGGGGGAACCGGTGCAGTGGCTGAGGTAATTGCTGATGACCTTCGCGATGTCGGGGTTCGCGGCGACGTAGCCGATACGCCAGCCGGTCATGGCGTAGGACTTGGACACGCCGTTGACCAACAACGTGCGGGCTTTGATCTCCTCGTTGAGGGACGCGATGCTGACAAATTTCTCCCCGTCGTAGACCAGGCGGTAGTAGATTTCGTCGGCGATGACGTAGATGTCCTTTTCCACGCAGATTTTTGCAATCGCTTCCAGTTCCGCGCGGCTGTACATCATGCCGGTCGGGTTGGAAGGGTTGTTCAGAATGATACACTTCGTTTTGGGCGTGATCGCGGCGGCCAGCTGTTCCGGCGTGATCTTGAACCCAGCGGCTTCTTTCGCCTGGATGGTCACGGGTACGCCGCCTACCATACGGATCAGCTCGATGTAGCTGACCCAATAGGGCGCGGGCAAAATGACCTCGTCGCCCGGGTTGACCAAGGCTTGCAGGGACACATACACGCAAGGTTTCGCGCCGTTGGACACCGCAATCTGGGTGTGGGCGTAGTCCAAGCCGCAGTCTGCTTTCAGCCGCTGGCAGACCGCTTTGCGCAGTTCCACGGTGCCGCTGGACGGGGTGTATTTGGTGTCGTTGTTCTCAATGGCCTGGATACCGGCCCGTTTGATGTAATCCGGCGTCGGGAAATCCGGCTCTCCGGCTCCAAAGCCAATCACGTCCTGGCCCTCCGCTTTCATCTGCTTGAACAGCGTGTCGATTGCCATCGTGGCGGACGGTTCAATCGCCGAAGCAATCCGGGACAACTCTTTCATAATAAAAATGACCTCCTTTTTTCGCTGCGTTTTCCATCTCTTCAACAGGACTATTATATGGGAAGACCGCTCAAAATGCAAGAGGAAATTTCAAATTATGCAGAACGTTTCCATATTTTTCTAAACGGCCTGCTCAAAGCTCTTCCCGGCACAGCGCTTCCAAACGGTCCGGGCGCAGGACCGTCACCTGCCGGTAGCCTAAACGGACCCAGCCCTGCCGGGCGAAGTCGTTCAGGATACGGCTGACCGTCACCCGGCTGGCGGAGACCGCGGAAGCAATCTCTTCCTGACTGCACAACACCGGTTTTTCCCCGGAGACCTGCGCCAACAAGCAGTTGGCGACCCGCCACCGCGCCGGTCGGAACGCCATCTGATCCACCTGCTCCGACAGAAACCGCACCGTTCGGGCCAGGTACTTGAGCATCGCTAACGCCAACGCCGGGGTTTGCGCAAAGGCCCGCTCCACCAGTTCCCGGTCGATAGGGACCACCTCGCAGGCGGTCAGAGCCGCCGCCGAAGACACGCGGGGAAGCTCGTCGAAAAAGGACGCCTCCCCGAACAGGCTCCCGGCCTGGTAGACGTGCAGAACCCGTTCCCCGCCGTCCGCCGACTGGATGAAACTCTTCACCCGTCCCGACTTCAAAAAATAGAAGCACGTCGCTTCCGTGTCCTGCAAATAGATCAGATACCCCGCCGGACACCGCACCGGCGGGCGTTTTTGCGCGAACGGTTCCCAGATCCCCGACGGAAAATCCAACTCGTGTTCCATAACGGTCCGCCTCCCAAAAGTTCTTTGAGGAGATTGTATCATACATTACACTCTTCCCGCAAGCCCTGTGGTATGATGATGTCAACAAACCGTTAAGGAGGTTTTTTGTCTCATGGGAATGACAATGACACAGAAGATCCTGGCGAAAGCCGCCGGGTTGGAGTCCGTGGAAGCCGGTCAGCTCATCGAAGCCCGTCTGGACCTGGTGCTGGGCAACGACATCACGACTCCCGTCGCCATCACGGAGTTCGAGAAAGCGGGCTTTACCCAGGTCTTCGACCGGGACCGAATCGCCATCGTTCTCGACCACTACACCCCCTGCAAGGATATCAAATCCGCGCAGCTCTGCAAGCAGGCCCGGGAATTTGCCCAAAAGCACAACATCACCCACTTCTTCGACGTAGGCCAGATGGGCGTGGAACACGCCCTCCTGCCCGAAAAGGGCCTGTGCGCCCCCGGCGAGGTCATCATCGGCGCGGATTCCCATACCTGCACCTACGGCGCGTTAGGCGCGTTCTCCACCGGCGTCGGTTCCACCGATATGGCCGCCGGTATGGCCACCGGTCTGCTCTGGTTTAAGGTCCCCTCCGCCATCAAAGTCACCCTCAAAGGTAAACTCCAGCCTTACGTCTCCGGCAAGGACGTCATCCTCCACCTCATCGGCCAGATCGGCGTGGACGGCGCACTGTACCAGTCCCTGGAGTTCGCCGGGGAAGGCGTGGCCAGCTTGTCTATGGACGACCGGTTCACCATCTCCAACATGGCCATCGAAGCCGGCGGCAAAAACGGTATCTTCCCCGTGGACGAGAAGACAATGGAGTACATCAATGGCCGCGTCAGCCGCCCCTGCGAGGCGTTCTCCGCCGACCCGGACGCGGTCTATACACGGGAAGCCGTCATCGACCTGGACACGCTGGAACCTACCGTCGCGCTCCCCCACCTCCCGGAGAACACCAAGACGGTCCGCGAAGTGGCCGGTCTGCCAATCAATCAAGTGGTCATCGGCTCCTGCACCAACGGCCGCATCAGCGACTTACGCGCCGCCGCCGCCATCCTGAAAGGGAAAAAAATCGCGCCCGGCGTGCGCTGCGTGGTCATACCCGCGACACAAGAAATCGTCCTCCAGGCGATGAAAGAGGGCCTCATCGAGACCTTCATTCAAGCAGGCGCGGCGGTGTCTACTCCGACCTGCGGTCCCTGCTTAGGCGGGCACATGGGCGTCATGGCCGAGGGTGAACGCGCCGTGTCCACCACGAACCGCAACTTCGTAGGCCGTATGGGCCACGTGACGTCCGAGATCATCTTAGCTTCCCCCGCCGTCGCCGCCGCGTCCGCCGTCGCCGGGTGCGTGGCCGACCCCCGCAATGATTGCTGACACCGTTCCCACCCCCGGAGGGGGTGGGAACAAAAAGAACGTTACTGATTGCAAGTGTAAGAAGGAAAGGAACTGAGTTTTATGAAAGTCTACAAATACGGCGCGAACGTGGACACCGACGTCATCATCCCGGCGCGGCACCTCAACGACCCGTCCCCGGCGGCCTTGGCCAGCCACTGCATGGAGGATCTCGACGCGGCGTTCGCCTCCACCGTCGAAGCGGGCGATATCATCGTCGCCGGTCCTAACTTCGGCTGCGGTTCCAGCCGCGAACACGCGCCCTTAGCCATCAAGTCCTGCGGCGTCAAGTGCGTCATCGCGCCGTCCTTCGCCCGCATCTTCTACCGCAACGCGATCAATATCGGCTTCCCCATCGTGGAATGCCCCCAGGCCGCCGAGGAGATCCAAGCCGGAGATCAAGTCGACGTGGACTTCGCCACCGGCACGATCACCGACTCCACCCAGGGCAAGACTTGGCAAGCCGCGCCCTTCCCCGCCTTCATCGAGGGCATCATTCAAAGCGGCGGGCTGCTCAACTCCCTGAAAGCGCGGGGCGTGGCGAAATAAACAGCCGTGTTCCCGCCCACGCCCGTCTCGTGAAAACTGTATTCTCCCCCCGAAGGGGGGAGAATACAAAAAAATCCACTTTAGAACGGAGAATGCACGATGAATTACAAAATCGCCCTTATCAAAGGCGACGGCATCGGTCCGGAGGTTGTGGGCGAGGCCGTCAAGGTCATGGACGCCATCGGCGTCAAGTTCGGGCACACCTTTGCGTACACCGATATCCTGATGGGCGGCTGTGCCATCGACGCGGTGGGCAAGAGTTACCCCGACGGTACTGCGGAAGCCTGCAAAACCTGTGACGCGGTGCTGTTAGGCGCGGTGGGCGGTCCGAAATGGGGCCACTCCACGAATCCCGACCAGCGTCCGGAGACCGCTCTGCTGTCCATCCGGAAGGACCTGGGGCTGTACGCGAACTTACGTCCCGCCGCGCTGCGGCCCGCTCTGGCGGACGCCTGCCCGCTGAAAAAGGAGACCGCGGACAAGGGCATCGACTTGATGATCGTCCGGGAACTGACCGGCGGCGTCTACTTCGGCAAGAAGGACCGCTACCCAACCCCGGACCGCGGCGAGGAAGCCAGCGATTTGATGGCCTACTCCGAGCAGGAAATCGAACGCATCGGCCGCCGGGCGTTTGAACTGGCCCGTCTGCGCCGGAAGAAACTGGCCAGCGTCGATAAGGCCAACGTTCTGGAGACCTCCCGGCTCTGGCGGCAGGTCATCCACCGCCTGGCGCAGGAGTACCCCGACGTCGCTTGCGAGGACGTGCTGGTCGACAACGCCGCTATGCAGTTGGTCCGGGACCCGGGCCAGTTCGACGTGATCGTGACGGAGAATATGTTCGGCGATATCCTCTCCGACGAGGCGTCCATGATTACCGGCTCGATCGGACTGCTGCCGTCCGCCTCCATCGGCGACCGCGCCCCGGGACTGTACGAACCGATTCACGGTTCCGCCCCCGACATCGCCGGTCAGGACAAAGCCAACCCCATCGCGACGATTTTGTCCGTGGCGATGATGTTCCGCTACTCCTTCCACCTGTCCGGCGAGGCGCAGGCCATTGAGGACGCCGTAGACGCCGTTCTCAACGCCGGTTGGCGGACGGCTGATATCGCGAAACCAGGCGAGACCGCCATCGGCACACTCAAAATGGGCGAGTTGATCCGCGCACAGCTGTAAAGTGACCACACACGGGCGCAGTCTCGGGGTCCAGGGGTCTTGGACCCCTGGCGGGGTTTGGGGCGGAGCCCCAATGGGGTGCGGGGCTAGCCCCGCCAA
>CANDKT010000115.1 GCA_947385365.1 uncultured Bacillota bacterium
CGAAGATGACCTGACGTCCATCCGCACCCAGTTCCGCTTTCCGCTCCGGCGGCAGCGTCAAAGCGGCGGCGGTGTCTTCCAGGAGCGTTTCCGGCGCAGAGGACGGCATTCCGCGGCAGCAGAAGTTGCCTGCTTGGGCTTCCGCGAGCTTGTCCAAGGTGAACAGCCCTTGGTAGCCCTCGTTCCCGGCGACGATGACGGGTTTCCCGGCGGACATGGCTTCCAAGGCGGAGCGGGACACGCCAACGAAGACGTCCCCGGCGGCGGCGATGCGGTTGATATCGGTCCGGGGGCCGGTCATGACCACGCACCGGCGGCCCAGACGGGTATTGACCTGTTCCGCCTGGGCCTGGAGCTGGTCGAAGACGTTGCCGCCTCCGGCGATGAGGAGTTGAACACCCGGGACGCGTTGATCCAGCGCGGGGGCGATCTCGATGAGCTGGCGGGCGACCAGAGCGCGGTCCTCGTCCATACGGCTGACGTAGGAGACCACCGGCTGGTCCGCGGACAAGCCGAACTCTTCCAGCACGGCGCGTCCGGAGACGTGCGGGGAAAACTTCTCGGTGTCGATGCCGTTGATGGTGACGGAGATGTGCGCGGGGGGGAGGTGGTACTCCCGGATGAGGTAGGCTTTGATGTCCTCGGAGACGGCGATGGTGCGCTGGCCCCAGTTGGTCAGGTAGCGCAGGCCGCCGCCGGTGCGGAACACCCAATGGGCGGTGGTGACGAAGGGGAAGTTCATCTGCTTCTGGAGCAGCCCGCACAGGAAGGCGGGGATACGGGCGTGCGCGTGGACGAGGTCCGGCTGTTCCTGACGGATGATCTGGCGCAGCAGACGGCAGGCGCGGTACATACAGCCCACGTTCCGGCGGTGCATGGGGACGGAGAAATGGCGGATGCCTGCGGCGGTGATTTCCGGGACGTACACGCCGCCGTTGGAGGCGATAAGGATCTGATGTCCTTGGCTTTGCAGCTGTTTGGACAGTTCTACGATATGGGTCTCCGCCCCGCCGATGTCCAGGCCCATAGTGGCCATGAGGATTTTCATGGATTGGTTTCCTCCATAGTTATGTATTTCCCCGCCCTTCGGGCGGGGAAATACGCATATCGTTGAAACGGCGCGTTGCCCTTCGGGCGGGGAAACGCGCATAGACTGGATGGGAAAGATTCAGTTCAGAATATCGGTGACGGTCCCGGAGAACTGGGCGTACTTGGTGCAGAAGTTCCGGGAGGAGTTGACGCCCAGGTCGTAGACGCGGTTGAGGACGTAGCGGCCATCGGAGATCAGGCCGGAACCCTCCACGGTGAGCAGCAGATTGACGGCGTCCTCGCTGCGGACGGTCTGGTAAGTACCGTCCGGGTAGTCCATCAGGCTGGTGGCCGGGGAGGACTCGATGGCGGTGATCGTTCCCAAGCAGCCGCTGCTGGCGCGGTCCTCGTCGTAGAGCCGGTCGCCTTCCAGGATCGCCTCGACCTGGTAGGGGCGCAGACTGCGCACCAGGACCTGGTAGACGATAGGGACGTCCGGGGTATTGGTGGACGTGATGTCCCGATGGTTCGTCTTGATGTTCAGCGCGACGGCCATGACCAGGACGGCCAGCAGAACGAGTACGTCGATGATGCTGATCTTGCCGAACAAGCGGCCGTTTCGATCCATAAGTTTCATGTCAATCCCTCCCGTTCGATGGCGACGACCGGTCCGCTGGCCATGTAGCCCATGCCGCGGAGGTAGGTCACGTTGCCCACGCGCAGTTTGAAGCCGCCGTCAAGGAGCAATTCGCTTTCCGTCTCGGTGCAGGAGCCTTCCACGGTGACTAAAACGTCCTCGTAACCGGGCACGTCGGCCAGCACATAGCGGTGGGCGTCCCGATTGAGTACGTGGGTACGGCACGGGACGACCTCCGCGGAGACCACCCGGCCCATCTGGTAATTTTTAATGGAGTCCACTAAGAGGTCTCCCTCGTGGACCAGGGAGCCGGTCCCTTCCAGCATACGCTGGAAGCGGATGGTGTAGCGGACGGTCGCCGCGGAAGGTTCCTCTGCGGCGGGGTCGGGTTTGAGCGCGTTCCAGGCGAGGAACGCGCCCACCAACAGCACGACAATCAGGACGATGCTGTCGAACAGGTTCAGCCGGATGCGAAATTTCCCTTTATTTGGTTCCATGAGACGCTCCTTTCAGCACGCCGTCGTAGACGCGCTCCACGTTTTGCGCGAAGATCTCGCCGGTGAACCGGCTCTGGAAGACCTCTTTGGCCCGCAGGCCCATAGCCTGACGCTGTTCGGGGTGGTCCATCAGCTGAAGCATGGCGTCAGCCAACGCCCGGCTGTCCCGCGCGGGGAAGATCAAGCCGTTGTCGCCGTCGGAGATCAGGAACGGGTTGCCGCCGTAGTCGCTGGCGATGGAGGGCAGTCCTAAACTCATCCCTTCCAGCAGGGCCATACTGGTGGCCTCGGTGCCGTAGGACGCGTTGAGCTGTACGTCCAGGATGTTCAGCAGCGCGGCCACGTCCCGCCGGAAGCCCAGCAGCCGGACCACGTCGCCTACCCCGGAGGCGGTCACGGCGCGGGACACTTCCGCCTCGAACGTCCCGCTCCCGGCGACCAGAACCCGGAAACGGTCTCGGCCCTGTTTTTTCAGCAGCCGCGCGGCTTCGACCAGGTCCAGGTGGCCTTTGTAGTCCTCGATGCGGGCCAGAATGCCGAACACCGGTACGTCCGGCGGGAGTCCCAGCTCTTGTTTCAGCGCGGCCCGCGCCTCCGGGGGGGTCCGCTCCACCGGAGCGGTCCCGTTCAGGACCACGGTGATCTTTGCAGGCGAGATGCCGCTGTCCGTGAGGTTGTCCCGCGCGGCCGGGCTGACGGCGATGATATGGTCGGCGTAGTGTTCGTTGACCCACTTGTTGACCCAGCGGCCCGGCGGGTAGCGCAGTTTGGCGGGGACCGGGAAAGCAGAGTGACGGCTGTAGACCACCGGGATACGGAGCCGTTTGGCGGCGACGCGCCCGGACAGACAGCCGTGGGTGTGGACCAGATCCGGTCTCAGGCGGGCGAGCAGGGCTTTGAGAACCCGCACGTCGTCCTGGTGGTAGGAGCGGTCCGCGATGCCGTCGACCTCGTAGACTTCCGCTCCGGCTTCCATCAGCGCGGGGGAGAGCAGAGAGCCGCGGGGCAGGGCCGCCAGAGTCTGGAAGCGGCTCTTGTCGGCGAAGCGCAGGTAGCTCAGAAGCACCCGGCCCGCGCCGCCGATGTTGCTGTCGCTGATGATGTTCAGCACGCGGGTCATACCAGCAGCCCTCCTTCCGCCAGCTTGTTCCGGCGGGCGGCCAGCGCGCCTAAGGCCAGGCAGGCCCAGAACAGGAACATCACGCGGTAGTTGTAGAAGGAGTAGTCGGTCATGGCCTGCACCAGAAAGCCGCTGGTCCCGGCGAGGAACGCGGCTTGCAGGACGCGGTTCTCCCAAGCGTTCTCGCGGCTCAAGGCAACGCACAGGGTCCGGAAGTAGACGAACAGCACCAGCAGGAACACCACCAGCGCGCAGATCCCGGCGTCGCACACGATTTGCAGGAACAGGTTGTGGGAGTGCGGCGCGATGATGGCGTTGTAGCTGTAGGCGGGGTAGACGGCGTTGAAGGCGTCGGTCCCGGGGCCGATGCCGCACAGCCAGTAGTCCTTGAGCATAGCCAGCACGCCCATCCAGATATACACCCGGTAGGAGGTGGAGTTATCGCTGAGGTTGCCGATGCTGGTGAAGCGGGAGATAACCGATTCCGGGAGTAGGAAGTAGAGCGCGGCCAGCGCGAAGGGAGCGAGTAGAATGAGGCGTGGGTTGAGCAGCAGGAAGAAGACCGCTCCGGCGAAGAGCAGTCCCAGCCACGCGCCGCGGGAGAAGGTGAGGATCATACACAGGCACATCACACCGCAGCAGCACAGGTAAAAGACCCGTTTCCCCCAGTCCCGCACCGTGAGCAGCTTCGCGCCGCCCAAGGGGATCACCAGAAGCAGGTACTGCCCCAGCATATTGGGGTTGTCCAGCGTGGCGGGGACCCGGAAGCGGATGGAGGAAAACATATCGCTGTCCACCCAGGCCGCCGACTGGTAGCCCCAGCGGAAGAGGTATTGCAGGACGCCGTAGAAGGAGACCAGCGCGCCGGCCAGGACCATCAGGGAAAGGAGCGTGTCCAGCTGCCGTTTCGTGGAGACGGAGTGGTACAGCACGACGGAGAACAGCACGAGTCCAACCGTGAGCAGTCCCGGTTGCAGGCTGGCGGACAGGTCGGCGGAGAAGAGGGTCCCGGCGAGGTAGACGGCGGCGTAGAGGATGATATAGCGGTTGACGGGGGTCCAGGAGAGATTCCGTTCCGGGTCCCGCACCAGCACCAGCAGAAGAGAACCGTAACCGATCAGAGCCAGCCCCAGCACCAGCAGCGAAGGCCGGAACTTGCAGATCAGCGGAGCCAGAACCACCGGCACGGCGCACCACAGCCAAGGTTGCAGGAAGACGCTGCCCGCGAAGAGCTTGTCCAGCCGCAGCAGCAGGTAGAGTTTACACAACCCGTTCCGGACGGCGGCCCACAGCTTGAAGAAGACGCTGCCTTCCGAGGCGGCCCGCCGCCAACCCATCGGGTGCAGGAACCAGTGTACCACCGCGCTGCTCTCCCACTGCCGCCCGCACCACAGACATAGGGCCATCAGGCCCCGCCAGAGGAGACTGGCGTTGAGAATTTCCTTTGCGTGTTCCATGATTCAGCCTCGTTTCCAGAGATGTTTCAGCAGGGACAGGGACGTGCGGGCTTCCTCCAGGCCGAGCTTCAGGGCCAGCAGGAAGTAGACGCCCGCGCCGGTCAAGGCGCACAGGGCTAAGGTCAGCAGTTCGGCCAGCTTCCCGGCGGGGAGCAGCGCGGTCAGACCAATTTGCACGCCTGCGGCGTACAGGCCGGTCAAAACGGCGGCCAGGAGCATTTTCGCCAGGTCCACTCCCATCGAACGGTCCAGAACGCCCTCGCCCCGGCGTTCCATCGGGACCAGCAAAAGCAGCGCGTAGACGGTGGAGGCCGCCGCCGAAGCGAGGGCCAATCCGGTCACGCCCAGCGGCTGAGCCAGCAGGGCGCAGAGCAGGATATTGGTCAGGACGCAGGCCGCGCCTGCCAGGAGCGGGCCTTTGCCGTTCTGTCGGGCGAAGCAGGCGCGGCTGAGTATATTTTGCAGGGCGAACCCGGCCATACCGGGAGACATCCAGAGCAGAGCGGCGGAGGTGATCTCCACTGCGAAGGCGTCGAACGCGCCGCCGCCGTAGAGGAAGGAGATCAGCGGTCGGGCCACGGCCATCAAACCGGCGGACATGGGCAGGACGAAAAACAAGCTGCTGTGAACGGTCTGGCGCAGGGTGTCCCGGAAGGCGTTCTCCTGACCGCCCGCGGTGAGCCGGGAGAGTTTCGGGAAGATGACGTTGGTGATGGACAGCACGAAGGTGCCCGCGATCACCGTGTAGAGGTTAGAGGAGTACTCCATTGCGGACACCCCGGCGCCGTCGTAGAGTTGGGAGCCGAAGCGGGAGTTGATGGCTAAGGAGATGGGCTGGACCCAGGTGGAGATCATCACCGGAGCCATGAGCCGGAAAACGGTCCGCATTCCCGGCGAAGTCAGGTCCAGACCCGGCTGGTAGCGGAACCCCAGACGTTTCAAGGAGGGCAGCTGGATCAGTCCTTGCAGGAGCCAGCCCAGCAGGTACGCGCCTGCCAGCCCGTAGATACCCAAACGGCGGTCCAGGGCGAAGAAGTAGACGATGATGACCAGATTGGAGACGGTGGACATAAGGGCGGGGGCGGTGAAGCGGTCGTGCGCTTGCAGCACGCCCACCAGAGAGAAGGCGACGCCGGAGAAGAACACCGTCGGAAACATCACCCGCGTGAGGGAGACGGCTAAGGCGGTGGTCCGCGCGTCGGCGTAGTCGGCGAAGAGGGCGACGAAGCCTTGCGGGAAGAACATACCCGTCACGGTCAGGGCCGCGGTGAGCAGCGCGACAGCGGTGAGGAAGGTACCGGCGAACCGCCGGGCGTCCTCCTTCCCGGTTTTCGGCCTGGCGAGGAACTCGCTGTAGACCGGGATGAAACACGCGGCAATCGCGGAGGCGAACACCGCGTCAAAAAACACGCGGGGGATTCGGCTGGCGGTGAAGAAGGCGTTGGCTTCCACGCCCACGCTGTAGTGGACGGCCAGCAGGCGGTCGCGGTAGAGACCCAGGACTTTCCCCAGCAGCGTCACGGCCATCACGACGCTGATGGTCTTCGCGACTTGGCCATCGGACTTTTCCAACAGGCGTATCCCTCCCTCCGTTCCGGACCCGCTCCCATTCGGGAGCGTAGCAGTTTGTATTGTACACCAAGAGTTCCCATTTTTCAACTGTCTGAACCGGAAGAATTTCATCTTTCCCGCACAAATTCTTTGTCAAAACGCGGTCCTTCCCGGATTTCTCCGGGAAAAGAACGGGATTCTCTCCCCGAAGGGGAGGGAATCCATCTTTTACGGAACGTGCGTGCGAAAGCAAAACTTTTTGTTGCATTTTAGGGGATATTGTGGTATGCTGGCCCAAGAAAGAGGGCATTTTGTACAAACTACAAGGGAGTGAGCTTTTGAAATTGATTCATCTGTCGGATCTCCACCTGGGAAAATGGCTCAACAAGTTTTCCCTGCTGGACGATCAGAGGTACATCCTGGACCAGATCCTGGACGTCATCGACGCGGAACACCCGGACGCGGTGCTGATTGCGGGGGACGTGTACGATAAGTCGATCCCTTCCGCGGAAGCCGTAGGCTTGCTGGACCGGTTCCTGGTCCAGTTGGCGGAGCGCAGACTGCCGGTGCTAATCAGCAGCGGCAACCACGATTCCGCGGAACGTCTGGCGTTCGGGAACCGCCTGCTGGAGCAGAGCCGCGTCTACATCTCGCCGGTGTATAACGGTTCCGTGGAACCGGTCACGTTGGAGGACCGGTTCGGGCCGGTCGACCTGTTCCTCCTGCCGTTCCTGAAACCGGTCCAGGTCCGCCGCTTCTTCCCGGACGAGGGCGTCGAGACCTACACCGACGCGGTCGCTTGCGCCATCCGGCATATGCCCGTGGACCGGAACCATCGGAGCGTTCTAGTCGCGCACCAGTTCGTCACCGGCGCGCAGCGGTGCGATTCCGAGGAGGTCAGCGTGGGAGGCAGCGACAACGTGGACGCCGCGGTCTTTGACGGGTTCGACTACGTCGCGTTGGGGCACCTGCACGGACCGCAGAACGTGGGCGAAGAGCGGGTGCGCTACTGCGGCACGCCGCTGAAATACTCCTTCTCCGAGATCCGGCACCAGAAGTCCGTCACGGTGGTGGAGCTGGCGGAGAAAGGCCGCCGGACCGTTCGCACGGTCCCGCTCAAGCCCCGGCGGGAGCTGCGGGAACTGCGCGGCAGTTTTCAGGAGATCCTGACTCCGGCGTTCTACCGCCAGGTGGACCCGGAAGATTACGTCCGGGTCATCCTCACCGACGAACAGGATATCTACGACGCGGTCGGCCAGCTGCGGCCCGTCTACCCCAACCTGATGCGCGTGGACTACGACAACCAGCGGACCCGGAACGGCGCGCTGCCTCTGCCGGAAGCGGACGTGCGGCGCAGTCCGCTGGACCTGTTCGCGGAGTTTTACGAGCAGCAGAACCATCAGCCCTTATCGGAGGAGCAGCGGGCGTACTTGATCGAGCAGATCGGGAAGATACAGGAGGAGAACCTATGAGGCCGACAAAACTGACGATGTCCGCCTTCGGACCCTACGCGGGTAAGGTGGAACTGGAGCTGGACCGTTTGGGCCAGGAGGGCCTGTACATCATCTGCGGGGACACGGGCGCGGGAAAGACCACAATCTTCGACGCGCTGACCTACGCGCTCTACGGGGAGTCCAGCGGGAAGCGGATCTCCGACAAGATGTTCCGGAGCAAGTACGCGGAGTTGAAGACGCGCACGTTTGTGGAGCTGGAGTTCCAGTACCGGGGCCAGAACTACAAGATACGCCGCAACCCG
>CANDKT010000116.1 GCA_947385365.1 uncultured Bacillota bacterium
ACTGACCGTGAAGGGAGACCTGGAAGTAGACGGGCACCACACGGTGGAGGATACCGGTATCGTTTTGGGTCAGGCGTTGAAGCAGGCGTTAGGGGACCGGCGCGGTATCCGGCGTTTTGCGTCGGCGTACATCCCGATGGACGAAGCGTTATGTCATGCGGTGTTGGACTTCTCCAACCGGCCTTTTTTGACGTTCAAAGCAGATATGCCGCAGCCCATGATCGGCAGCTACGACTCGTGTTTGACGGAGGAGTTTATGCGGGCTTTCGCGGTGAACGCCGGTATGACGTTGTATCTCTACGCGGTGGAGGGCCGGAACGCGCATCACATCACGGAGGCGATGTTCAAGGCTTTGGGCGCGGCGATTAAGGACGCGGTGCGGGTTGAAGGGGACCGGGTTGTTTCGACCAAGGGAGTGCTTTGACGGGCGGACCGCGGGGTAGGATTGGAATCTTAAGAAAAAAATAATGTGAAAACCTTCGGGAGGCCCCATGAATGGGGTTGACGGATGGGGCAGGAAGTGGTTAAATGAAACAAAGCATTGCCATCGTGGATTATGGTGTAGGGAACCTGAAGAGTGTAGCCAACGCGTTTGCTTATTTGGGGGAGAGTACGGAGATTGTCAGCCGCCCGGAGGAGCTGGAAGCGGCTGGAGCCGTCATACTGCCTGGAGTAGGAGCGTTTCCGGATGCAGCGGATAAGCTGCGTACTTCTGGTATGGAGGCGGCGGTATTACAGCAGGGGCGGAAGAAGCCTGTGTTGGGTATTTGTTTAGGGATGCAGCTATTGCTGGAGCGGGGAGAGGAAGTTCGTCCATGCTCTGGTTTAGGGGTAGTGAAGGGCCGTGTAGCTCGGATGCTCACCAACGAGAAGCTGCCTCACATTGGCTGGAACAACCTGTCTTTTCCCCGAAGCTCCCCGTTGTTTCAAGGGCTGGAGGAGGGGAGCAGCGTTTATTTTGTCCACTCTTTCTCGGCACAGGACACCGATCCGGAGCAAGTCATTGCGGTGACGGATTATGGGATGCAGGTCACTGCGGCGGTCCAGAATGGCAATTTTTTCGGCTGTCAGTTTCACCCGGAGAAAAGCGGGGAGATTGGCTTGCTGATTCTGCGCAATTTTGCCGCGCTGAACCGCTGAACTCCGGGCTTCCGGTTTTTAGGCTCAGGGCGGGCTCTATCGACCGGAAGAATGAAAAACGGAGGTAATTCCATGCGTTCCAAATCCTACAGCGGAAAGCGTTCCCACGGCGGGAGGGAAAGCAGTGAGTTGGGTCAGACGTTACTTCGGCTGTTGTTTTTCCCGATGTTGTTTTTGTACCTGGAACTGGTGCTGCACATTTACATGGGGATGGATCTGAAGTATCTGCCCATTTACCTGGTGTTCAGTCTAGCGGCGGGCTTTCTGTTCACAGCGGTGACACTGCCGTTCCGTCGGAGTGTGAACAATATTTTGAGCAAGGTACTGACGGTAGTGTTTTCCTTGACTTATGTGGTGGAAGTGATAGCGAAGAAGATCCTTCAATCCTACTACCCGTTGAGTACGCTGAAACTGGCGGCGGGCAACCGGCTCACCGACTACAGTGATGTAATTTTCTCCACGGTAGTGCAGAGTGTGCCGGTCATTCTGGTATTTTTTCTGCCAGCGATTTTTCTTTTTGTGTTTGGGCGGCGGGTGATTGGATTTTTTCGTTTTGATCTGCGCTTCGCCGGATTAGTAATGGGCGTGGCATTGGTGCTGCATTTATTAGGTCTTGTTGTGCTTCGGCTGCCGTGGCAGGGGGATCTGACCCCTGGGAGGCTGTACAATATGGACAGCAACATCGACGATCAAGTGGAGCAGTTAGGGCTTTGGACGATGTTGCGGCTGGATTTGAAGCACATGGTTTTCCCGGCGAAGAACGACCTGGACGATGATTTCAGCAGTTTAGGCACATTGGGGATGGACCCTGCGGGGAGTCAAAGCGAGGACGGATCTGGTTCTGGAGCGGTTTCGGAGCCGCCTTCGGGTCCGGTCATTGACACGTCGCCGAACGTGATGGACGTAGACTTGGCGGCACTGGCGGAGAACGGGAAGAACGATGATATCAAGTGGTTAGCGGACTACTTCAACAGTGTCACTCCGACGCGGAAGAACGAGTATACGGGTATGTTTGAGGGATACAATGTGATCCAGCTGGTGCTGGAAGGTTTCTCGGGCTATGCGATTGATCCGGAGCTGACGCCGACACTTTACAAGCTGACGCATGAGGGGTTTGTATTTAATAACTATTACACGGCGCTTCATTTTACCAGCACGTCCAACGGCGAGTGTCAAACGCTTTTAGGTTTGTATCCCAAGAACGGAAATCCGGCGACGATGACCCGTACAGGGGAACGGAAGACCAATGCGTACTTCACGTTGGCGCAGCAGCTGGAGCGGAAGGGGTATCAAGTGCTGGGGTATCATGCGAACAGCGATATGTATGGACGGTTGGCCTCTCATACGAACCTGGGTTATGATTGGCATCAGTTTGGCGCGGGATTTGAAGGGCTTGACGTCAACGAGTCCGGCAAACTGTTATGGCCACAGCGTGACACCAAAATGATTGAAGCCAGTATCGACGACTATATCAACAGCGATGTACCGTTCCACGTTTACTATCTGACGATCAGCGGTCATATGCCTTATTCGAACAACCGGGTCGTGGCGCCTTACCGGGAGGTTGTGCGCGCGTTGCCCTACAGTGAGACCACGCAGAATTACATTGCGACTGTGATGGAGGTAGACCGGGCGTTGAAGCTGCTTCTGGACCGCTTGGAGGCGGCAGGAAAGCTGGACAAGACGTTGATTGTAGCGACAGGGGACCATATACCGTACTTTAATGTGGATATGTTGGAGGAACTGACCGGCAAAACGTTTGGGGACTCAAAAGATTTGGAGCGTTTGAAAGAGGGCAGCATAGACTTTGACGTGTACAAAAATTCGCTGATTCTGTGGTCGTCCAGCATGGAGGAACCGGTTCAGGTAGACAAGGTGTGCTGTCAGGTAGATATTTTGCCCACTGTGTCCAATCTTCTGGGGTTGGAGTATGACTCTCGAATGTTGGCGGGCAGTGACATTCTGTCGGACAGTGAAGGGCTGGTCGTGTTCACGTCCCGTTCCTGGAAATCGGACAAAGGGTTTTACAACCGGTTCACGCAGGAGTTTACTCCGGCGGAAGGGGTATCCATGACGGCGGAGGAACAGGAGAGCTATGTTTCGGCGATGAAGCAGCTGGTGGGTTATAAGCTGGACAGCACGGCGAAGATCGTAGAGAACGACTTTTATGATGTAGTGTTTGGGAATGGCTAATTAAGAGCAGGGGGCGGGGCGAAGACCTTGCCCCCTGCCTGTGGAAAGGGAGGAAAACGATGATTATTTTGCCTGCGATAGACTTGAAGGATGGTAAAGTTGTTCGGCTTTACAAGGGAGATTTTGCAACGGTCCACCAAGTTGCGGAAGACCAGATGGCGGTTGCGCGGGATTTTGTGCAAGCTGGAGCCGAGTGGGTTCACGTGGTGGACTTAGACGGGGCCAAGGAGGGCGTTCGGAGAAACGCGGAGCTGGTGGAGTCTGTGGTTCGGGAAGGCTTGCAGGTAGAGCTGGGTGGAGGGATCCGTTCTATGGCTGATTTGGAGGCTGTTTTTGCGCTGGGTGTATCTCGGGCGGTGATTGGCTCCGCGGCGGTGAGCGACCCGAAGTTTGTGAAGGAGTCTGTGGAACGTTACGGGGAGAAGATCGCGGTTGGCATTGACGCGAAAGACGGTCGTGTGCGTACTGCTGGATGGACGGAGGATTCCGGGCTGGACGCTCTGGAATTTGCGGAAGCGATGGAGGGGCTTGGAGTAAAGCTGTTGATCTTTACAGACATTGAAACAGACGGCGCCTTGTCCGGTCCGAGCTTTGAGAAGCTGGCCGCGTTGCAAAAAGCGGTGTCGTGCCGGGTCGTAGCGTCTGGCGGGGTGTCGTCGAATGAGGACTTGCGGCGGCTGGCGTCAATGGGGTTGTATGGAGCGATTGTGGGCAAGGCATATTATACTGGAGCGGTAGATTTGGCTTTGGCGGTGAAGGAGGCGGCGATATGTTAGCGAAACGGATCATTCCCTGCTTGGACGTGCGGGACGGGCGGGTAGTCAAGGGTGTGAATTTCATCAACATCCGGGACGCCGGGGACCCGGTGGAATTAGCGGCTTACTATTCCAGTCAAGGGGCGGATGAGATTGTCTTTTTGGACATCACGGCCACCAGCGACGACAGAGAAACTGTAGCGGATATGGTGGAGCGCACAGCCGCGCAGGTATTTGTTCCGCTGACAGTAGGAGGCGGGATACGCACGCTGGAAGATTTTCAGCGGTTGCTCCGGGCGGGGGCGGACAAGATAGGGGTAAACTCGGCAGCGGTGAAGGACCCTGAACTGATTGCGCGGGCGGCGGAGCGATTTGGTTCACAGTGTGTCGTGTTGGCGATAGACGCCCGGAGGCGACCGGAGGGCGGCTATGAAGTCGTCACGGCAGGTGGGCGGAACCCTACCGGATTGGATGCGGTGGAGTGGGCCAAGCGAGGCGAGGCTTTGGGAGCCGGGGAGATTTTGCTGACGTCTATGGATGCGGACGGCACGAAGGCGGGGTTTGACCTGGAGATGACCAAGGCGGTGGTTGATGCGGTTTCGATCCCGGTGATTGCTTCTGGAGGGTGTGGCAGTCTGGAGGATTTTGTTCAGGTGTTTCAGCAGACCAACTGTGATGCGGCTTTAGCCGCGTCGCTGTTCCATTTTGGAGAGCTGACAGTTCCGCAGGTAAAGGACTGCTTGAAGGAACGGGGCATTCCGGTGAGGTGAAGGGAAATGTTTGATTTATCGCGGCTTTTTGAAAAATCGGAATTGATTCCGGTGATAATTCAACACGCGGAGAAGAAAGACGTTCTGATGCTGGGATTTACGAACCGGGAAGCGGTGGAGCTGACGTTGAAGACGAAGACGGCCTGGTTTTGGAGTCGGAGCCGTCAAGCGCTGTGGCAAAAGGGGGAGACCTCCGGCAATTTTTTACATGTGAAGCGGATTGTGACGGACTGCGACACGGACACGCTGATTTATTTTTGCATTCCGGATGGTCCAACGTGCCACACGGGGGCTTACAGTTGCTTTTTCAATGAGATCGTGCTATAATGATTGGAACGGGCAAAGCCGTTATAGGCCCATAAAAAAGTGGGCAGACTGACAGGGAGGCTGAATGAAGGCAATGGGAAACGATGATGTACTGAAGCGGTTGTATCAGGTCGTGGAGGACCGGAAGGCGCAGCCGATGGAGGGTTCGTATACCTGCTATCTTTTTGAGAAGGGTTTGGATAAGATACTGAAAAAGGTAGGGGAGGAGTGCGCGGAGACAGTGATTGCGGCCAAGAACGGCGTGCAGGAGGACACGGTAGGGGAGATTTCAGATTTGCTCTACCATTTGATGGTGATGATGGTCCAGCAAGGCATTCCGCTGGAGGCGGTGTTGCAGGAGCTGGACACGCGCAGTCAGAAGATCGGCAATCTGAAACAGTTCCACGTCAGCGACCACAACAGTTAAGTGGAATGGAAACGGAAAGGAGTTTTTTGGATGAGTTTTGATCCCAATGAGTTTGACCGCAGTTATGCCCCGGCGGGTCAGGTAGAGTCTTTGGGGCAGTACACGGCGAAGACGTTTCTGTGGATGTGCCTTGGGTTGCTGGTGACGTTCGCGGTTTCCATCAGCCTGTATAGTTCCGGCATGGTCTATGTGATTTTTGGGATGCCCAACATTCAGTTTGTGCTTCTGATTGCGGAAGTACTGTTGGTGATTGTGCTGTCGGCCTGTCTTCGGAATATGTCGGTCCTGGTAGCTCGAGCGATGTTCCTGACATACGCAGTTGTGAACGGAGTTGTATTTTCCACTTTATTTTTTGCCTACTACCTGGAAAGTATGGTACTGATTTTCGGTATGACGGCGCTGTATTTCGGAGCGTTGGCCGCCTACGGGTATTTGACTAAGACAGATTTGTCGCGTTTACGTCCCATTCTTCTGTTTGGCGCGGTATTTTTGTTGTTGTTCTGGGTTTTGTCCATGTTTATCAATCTGACTGCGCTGGAACAGATTGTTTCCCTGATTGGCATGGGCATTTTCATGGCCTTTACGGCCTACGACACCCAGAAAATCAAGGCTTTTTACAACTACTACAGCGGCTACCCGGATATGCTGGAGAAGGCGTCCATTTTCTCCGCGCTGGAGCTGTATCTGGACTTTGTGAATCTGTTCCTGTATCTGCTGCGCTTTTTGGGCAACAAAAAACGCTGAATTTTGTACGATTACACAAGGAGGAAAAGGTTCCTATGGCGAGACATAGCGGTAGTTCTGACGCTGGTGTTTCATGGTGGAAGCTGGTTCTGTCTTTTCTGATTCCTTTGGTTGGCTTAGCTTTCTGTCAATCCGCCAATGACCGGGAATCTGAGCAGGCCCCGTATTTCCGTGCTGCCACCTTAGCGGGCTTTGTCTTGTATCTGGTGGTTTTTGGGATTTGTTTCTTCTTCTGACGCGCCTGTCTCATAAAAATTCCTCCGCTTAAAGGGAGAATGTCTCGAAAAGAATTTGTGAGACAGGTGCAGCGCGCCACTTGACAAAGCGGTAAAATTGTGTTAGAGTGGCTGCAATGTGAGGAAGAGGAAGAGTAGTAAGGCAGTTCTCTGCACAGAGAGCCTCCGGTTTTGGTGGGACGGGGGAGAGGGAAGCCTTGTGAATACCCCTCGGAGCAGCCGCTTGAACTGCTGGCGTATCGACGCTGGCACAATAGAGGTCAGGCCGGGCGCGTCCCGTTACCCCGCCGGAGTCAAGCACTCCAAGAGGTCTTTCCCGTGAGGGAAGGGCGAGTCAGAGGTGGTACCGCAGAATCTGCCCTCTGTCCCGGCTGGGACGGAGGGTTTTTGTTTGGCCTGAGGAGGCAGATGGGTATGTTCGGGAAGCGGCGAGGTCCGCTGTATGTGTTTCTGGCCGCTGTGTTGTATAGTATTGGCGGGCTGTGTATCAAAGTGATCCCGTGGAGTGGGATAGCCATCAATGGGGCGCGGACCGCGATTGCGCTGGCAGTGATTGGGCTGTATCTGGCGGTGACGCATCACAAGCCCAGGTGGAACCGCTGGGTCATGATCGGAGCGTTGTCGGTCTGCGGTACCAACATTCTGTTTTCGATTGCGAACAAGACCACTACAGCGGCGAATGCGATTGTTTTGCAGTTCACCGCGCCGGTTTTTGTGATTTTGTTCTCCACGTTTTTGTTCCGCAAGAGGCTGGAACGGTTGGATATGATTGCCTGTGTTCTGGTTTTGGGAGGCGTGGCGCTGTTTTTTGTAGACAGCCTGTCGGCGGGCGATCTATTCGGCAATGTAGTGGCTTTGTTGTCTGGCGTTTCGTATGCCGGAGTGTTCATGATGAACGATATGCCGGACAGCGACGCGATTTCCTCTGTATTCTGGGGGGATATTATCAGCGCGGCGGTAGGGTTTCCCTTTGTTCTGATGGAGCAGAGGCTTCCGTTGGAGTCTGCGGCGAGTTTAGTGGTACTGGGAGTGTTTCAAGTAGGGGTTGCGTACATCCTGCTCAGCGAGGGCTTGAAAACGACGCCTCCGGTGACGGCCAGTTTGGTGTCTGGTATCGAGCCGGTACTCAATCCGATTTTGGTTGCGGTATTTTATCATGAATATATCGGTCCGTTTGCGCTGGCGGGGGCGGTGATTGTTATAACCAGCGTGGTGGTATACAACGTGGTCCAGTCGAGATCAGAGGCGAACGCGATATAAAATAGGAAAAGGAGAAGTATGTGATGACCTGTTACGAGGAACTGAAAGCGCGGGGTTTAGATCGGAAGAGCGTCGTGTAGGGAAAGAGTGTCTTGGT
>CANDKT010000117.1 GCA_947385365.1 uncultured Bacillota bacterium
GGTCACACTGTCCGGAATCGTCACACTGGTCAGGCCGGTGCAGCCATAGAACGCAACCGCACCAATACTGGTCACACTGTTCGGAATCGTCACACTGGTCAGGCTGGTGCAATAAGAGAACGCAGAAGAGCCAATACTGGTCACACTGTCCGGAATCGTATATTCAGAAGTCTTACCTCTTGGACAAAAGAGCAATGTGTCTTTGGCTTTGTTGAACAGGACACCATCTTCTGAAGCATATTGGCGGTTATTTAGGTCCACATTGATTTCCATCAACTTTTCACAGCCGCCAAAATATAATTCAAACCGCAGTACACTGGCAGGAATAAAAATGTTGGTCAAGCCACTGCCATCAAACAACCTGCCATCAACTGTAGTGACTTTATCCGAAATTGTTACGTCAGTCAAATTAGTGCAGTTAGAAAACACTGAACCATCAGAACTTACGTTTCCTAAAAGCGTCACACTGGTCAGGCCAGTGCAGCCAGAGAACGCACTACTGTAAATCTTGGTTACACTGTCCGGAATTGTCACACTGGTCAGGCCGGTGCAGCCTTCGAACGCCTCAGCACCAATCCAGGTCACACTGTCCGGAATCGTCACACTGGTCAGGTCATCGCAGTCATAGAACGCATACCTGCCAATACTGGTCACACCGCTTTCAATTTCAACTTTATTGATGCTATACCTGTACCAAGGGGAGCGGTCGTAACTGTATCTGTCGTAGTCCTCCATCGCCCCGTTTCCACGGATGGTCAATGTTTTTGTCGACTCATCATAGCTCCAAGTGACATTTTCGCCGCAGGAACCCGATGCGTTTAGTGCCAATGCTGTCACAGGAAGTATGACTGCAAGGCATAACGCTACAATAATTGCCGAAATGTGCTTCATTGAATTTATCCCTACTTTCTGTTCATCATTTCTTGTCTTACTATTTCTTCTCGCCTTTTTTTGCAAAGCTTACATAAATTTGGACATAAACAATGTTTTATGTATTTTTCTGCCTCCTCTTCGGACTCAAATTGTTTGAATTTTGACTCTGGAAAATTATCTGCACTGAACTTCCTGACGTGCCAACAAAATCCTCGGATATGTATTTTTCCAGACTCTAGGTTGTATATATAAAGTTTCTCTATCTTACATCCCTCCCTTGCAATTAAGTGTACTTTTTTGTAAATCGGCTTCGACTTTCAAAAACCCCCATTTTCCTATTGAAATGGCAACATTTCTTTGCTATACTACCTCTTGGAAAGGGGGCTTTGGGGCTTACAAAAAAGTACACTTTTTTGTAAATTCTCCCCTCAATTTTCCGCATTTTTCTCGAGGAGTCCGGCGCGGTAGCGGAAGCTCGACAGAGGCATTCCGCAGGCTTTCGCAGCCGCGGTGCAGGTGATCTCCCCGCGCTTCCACTTGCCGTGCATCTCCCCGAAATTCTCCGGCAAAGGCCGCGGCGGTCTCCCAAATCGTACCCCGCGCGCTTTCGCCGCCGCAATCCCTTCCGCTTGCCGCTGGCGGATGTTCGCTCGCTCGTTCTCCGCCACAAACGACAACACTTGCAATACAATATCACTCAAAAAGGTCCCCATCAGATCTTTCCCTCGCCGCGTGTCCAGCAACGGCATATCTAACACCACAATATCTACCCCCTTCTCCTTCGTCAGCATACGCCACTGCTCCAGAATCTCCCCGTAATTGCGCCCTAAACGGTCGATGCTCTTTACCAAAAGTACATCCCCCGCCTCCAGCTTCCCCAAAAGCCGCTGGTACTCCGGTCGGCAAAAGTCTTTGCCCGACTGCTTGTCTGTGTAAATGTTCCCCTCACGTACCTGCCGCTCCCGCAACGCCAATAATTGCCGCTGCTCGTTCTGCTCCCGCGTGCTGACCCGTATGTATCCGTATGTCTGTCCCAAAACAGTACCCTCCCTTCCTGTACCGCTTGAGCATACCTAATATAACCGCTTTTTTGAAGATTCCTCTTGACATTTTTCCCGCACAACATTATAATGTACTTCGCGTTCAAAGACAGCAGGCGTCTGCCTTAAGTGCCGACATAAGCCCTGCCGAGAGTGCAATCCTATACGTCCCTTTATGGGTCCGATTGTGCTGTCCTCTGTGCTTTGACGCGGAGGATTTTTATTTTGTTGGAGGTGAATCCAAAATGCCTAACGCTAAGGTCATGGCCGAAAAAGAGGCCGTCGTCGCTGCCCTCGTCCAACAGCTTAAAGGCGCCGCCAGCGGCGTCCTCGTGGACTATAAGGGCATCACCGTCGCCGAAGATACCGCCCTGCGTACCGAACTGCGCCAGAATAACGTCCAGTACAGCGTCGTCAAAAATACCTTGGTCCGCTTCGCCCTGGACGACACCGGTTTGCAGGAACTGGACGGCGTCCTCCACGGCACGACGTCCCTCGCTACCAGCGCCGACGACCCTATCGCTCCTATGCGCGTCGTCAATAAGTACGTCAAACAACTGAACGGTAAGTTCGAGATCAAAGGCGGCTTCATGGACGGTAAAGTCCTCTCCCTGGAAGAAATCAACGCCCTCGCCGAATTGCCCTCCAAGGACGTGCTGCTCTCCCAGGCCCTCGGTATGCTGCTCGCTCCCATCACCAGCCTCGCAATCGTCCTCAAAGCAATCGCAGAAAAAGACGGCGAGCCTGCCCCCGCTGAAACTCCCGCCGAATAAACCCTTACTCTACACCAGAGTGCCGGAACCTTTCATAACACACCATTTTTAGGAGGTATATCAATTATGGCTAGCGAGAAAATCACCGCAATGGTCGAGGAAGTCAAAGCCCTCACCGTTCTGGAACTGAATGAGTTCGTCAAAGCCCTCGAAGAAGAGTTCGGCGTGTCCGCCGCCGCTATGGCCGCCCCCGCCGCTGGCGGCCCCGCTGAGGCCGTCGTGGAACAGACTGAGTTCGACGTCATCCTGGCCGGCTTCGACGCCGCGTCCAAGATCAAGGTCATCAAGGCCGTCCGCGAAATCACCGGTCAGGGCCTCGCCGAGGCGAAAGCTACCGTCGAAGGCGCACCCAAGACCTTGAAAGAGGCCGTCTCCAAGGAAGAGGCCGAGGAATTGAAGGCCAAACTGGAAGCCGCCGGCGCAAAAGTCGAACTGAAATAATCACCCCCAAAATACAAAAAAGGGCCTGCGTGATCCGTCCGGATCACACAGGCCCTTCCGTTTGCAAAAAATAGGCCCCCGCCTCTAAGACAGGAGCCTGTTTGGATGAATCAGAGCCCTTGGGCAATCATCGCTTCCGAGATCTTCTTGAACGCCGCGATGTCATTGCCCGCAATGAGATCGTAGCCTAAGCCGTACTCCCGCGCCGCCGCCGCGGAAGCATCATAAATGCTTCCCATGATCTGCCGCAGCTTCTCGTCTACCTCGCTCCGGGACCAGTTGTACCGGATGGAGTTCTGCGCCATCTCCAACGCCGACACCGCTACACCACCGCAACCGGCGGCTTTGGAACCCACCGTGAGAACCTTCGGGCTGAGCCGCAACAGCTTCAACGCCTCCGCCGTCGCCGGCATATTGGCCCCCTCTACATAGTAGCGCACGTCGTTGGCTATGATGTGAATGGCATCGTCTACGTCCAGCTCGTTCTGCGTCGCACACGGGAGTACCGCGTCCCCGGGAACTTCCCAGGGCCGTTTGCCCGGGAAAAACTCTACGCCAAACTTCTCCGCGTAAGTCGATACCCGGTCCTCGCCGCTGTAGCGCATATCTACCATGAATTGGTACTTCTCCGGCGTCGATACGCCGTCGGGGTCGTAGATGTAGCCGTCCGGACCCGACAGCGTCACCACTTTCGCCCCCAGCTCCGTGGCCTTGCGGCACACGCCCCACGACATATTGCCAAAACCCGACACAATCAAACGCTTGCCTTCCAAGGTCTCCCCCTGGTCCTCCAGCATCCGCGCCAGAAAATACACCGTGCCAAATCCTGCCGCCGCCTGACGTACCCGGCTGCCGCCGTAAGTCAGACCCTTTCCTGTCAGCGCGCTGCTCTCCGCACGGCCAGTCAGCCGCTTGTACTGGCCGTACAGCCAGCCGATCTCACGGGACGCAACGCCCATATCACCCGCCGGAACGTCCGTGTCCGCGCCAATGTGACGGTAGAGACACGTCATGAAACTCTGGCAGAAGCGCATGATCTCCCGGCGGCTTTTTCCGCGGGGATCAAAGTCCGCCCCACCGGAAGCTCCCCCTATGGGCAGACCCGTCAGCGCGTTTTTGTAGGTCTGCTCAAAGCCCAGAAACTTCACCACCGACGGGTTGACGCTGGGATGAAACCGCAGACCGCCCTTGTAGGGCCCAATCGCGCTGTTGAACTGCACCCGGTAGCCGTGACAGGTGTGCGCGATCCCCTTGTCGTCGACCCACGGCACCAAAAACGAAATCATACGCTCCGGTTCCGCCATGCGAGTCAGCAAGTCCAGCTTCTCATAGCGCGGGTCCTCCAATGCCGGGTCGATCATCTCCAGCCACGTCAGCACCGACTGTAAATACTCCGGCTCGCCAGCGTACCGCTGCCGCAGGTTCGCGGCAACTCGGACGGCATACTCATTCATATAAATGCCCTCCCTTACACCAGACCGTAGGCCAGCATGGAGTCGGCCACCTTCAAAAATCCGGCGATGTTCGCCCCCGCAACCAGATTCCCCGCCAGGCCGTACTGCGCCGCCGCCGCAGAGGCGTTCTGGTACAGCTCCGTCATGATGGTCAGCAGTCGGCTGTCTACCTCCTCGAACGTCCAGGAAAAACGCATGGAGTTCTGACTCATCTCCAGCGCCGACACCGCTACACCACCCGCGTTCGCCGCCTTAGCCGGCGCGAACAACAAGCCAGCCGCTTGGATCACCTCCACCGCTTCCGGCGTGCAGGGCATATTCGCCCCCTCCGCAACCGCAAAACAGCCGTTCCGGATCAACGCCTTGGCCGACCCCTCGTTCAGCTCATTCTGCGTGGCGCAGGGCAGCGCGATACCACAGGGAACTTGCCAGATACCAGAACACCCTTCGTGATATTCCGCCCCCGGCTTGCGCTCCGCGTAGACCCGAATGCGTAAACGCTCCACTTCCTTGATCTGCTTCATCAGAGCCAGGTCGATGCCGTCCTTGTCGTAGACGTAACCGTTGGAATCGCACATCGCTACTACTTTGCCGCCCAGCTGCGTCGCCTTTTCGCAGGCGTACAAGGCTACGTTGCCCGAACCCGAGATGACAACGTCAACGCCTTCAAAACTCCGGCCCGCCGCCCGCAGCATATTGTCCGTGAAATAACACAGACCATACCCCGTGGCTTCCTTCCGGGCCAGAGAACCGCCGTAGGTCAATCCCTTGCCCGTCAGTACTCCCGTGAACTCGTTGCGCAGACGCTTGTACTGCCCGAACAAATAGCCAATCTCCCGCGCGCCTACGCCTATGTCCCCGGCAGGCACGTCCGTGTCCGGACCAATATACTTGAACAGCTCGTTCATGAAAGATTGACAGAACCGCATGACTTCCGACTCCGATTTGCCCTTCGGGTCGAAGTCAGAGCCGCCCTTGCCGCCGCCAATCGGCAGCCCCGTGAGACTGTTCTTGAACGTCTGCTCAAACCCCAGAAACTTGATGATGCTCTCGTTCACCGACGGGTGGAACCGCAAACCGCCCTTGTACGGCCCTATCGCGCTGTTGAACTGCACCCGGTAGCCGCGGTTCACCTGCACCCGACCCTGATCGTCTTCCCAGGGCACCCGGAACTTGATGATGCGCTCCGGCTCTACCAAGCAGTCCATCACACCTTCTTCAATCAGCTCAGGCCGGGCGTTGACCACCGGCGCCAGTGAGGTCAGTACTTCCCGTACCGCCTGGTGGAACTCCGGCTCCGAGGGATCTCGCTGGATGACTCGCTCCATCAGTCCGTTCAGATACTCGTTTTGAATGCTCATACAAATCTCCTCCTGAATTGTTCCACTCCTATACTTTCATCCATGCCTCAGACCTGCGGGCCGCCGCGTCCGCGGAAAAACGCTCAACCGCTTCCACAAACTTGGTTTCATCAAACTGACAGCCTAGTGAATAAAAGTTTACCACAGAACAAAATGCAAGTCAAGAGAAGATAACCTGCATAAAAACTTTTGGCGGTTTCGGAAAAAACCAGCTCCCTCCCCACCGCCCTTTTGGAGATTTTCCCGCCTCACTCAACCAATGTTGCCCCCAGCAATTCCGCGTTCGCACGCAGACGGGGATCGCTTGGCGCAAACCGCAACGCTTGCTCCGCCGCCCCCCGCGCCTGCTCCAAACGACCCGTGCGGTAGTACGCAATCGTTTGGAGATCGTAGGGCAGACTCCCCCAGGCCGCCGCCTCGCTGATGTAGGTTTTCGGGCGTGTTTTGATTTCCAGGGCGCAGGAAGTGAAGTACAACACCCCATCCCATCGCTCCTGCTGGTACAACAGCATCGCTAAATCTAAGTACGCCTCCCGTAAATGCGGCGCTTCCGCAATCGCTCGCAAGTACCAGTCCCGCGCCTGTTCCGGCTCCTCCTTCCCCAAAAACGCCTTGGCAATATACCGCATGGACGCCGCCCGCTCATCCGCCCAGTTCGCCCGCGGCATGGCCAAATGCCGCTTCAGCGTTTCAATACAGTCGTCCCAACGTCCACGGAACAGATACTCCCGCCCTAAGTAGTGCATATTCCGGTCGTCCTCCGGGTCCTCCGCTACAGATAGCTCCAGTAACGGCAGATACTGCGCTCTGGATTTGTCCGGGTCCGGGTGGTGGTCCAACTGTACCCCGTCCGCAACCACCGTCGGACCAGGCTTGCCTTCCCCCGTCCAGGTCAGCACCTCGTGGACCGGATGCGTCCAGCAGTAGCCCCGCCGGGCGTGGATCTTCTCGTACCAGAAAACGACGCCCTCCGCGCCGTCCGGCTGGAAACTCCAGGTGTAACGGTAGGTCGCCTGCCCCGCCTCCGGCGTCCAAGCCTGCTCCAACAGTACCCGCCAGCCCGGATGGAAAACTTCGTCTAAATCCGTGCAAACACAGATGTCTGTGTCCAACGGAACCAGCTCCAGAGAACGGTTCCGGGCAACATCAAAACGCCAGGGCTGGACGCTTTCCTGCTCCACATACGCGCCTAACGACCGGAGCAGCTCAGGCGTCCCGTCATCCGAGCCGGTATCCAAAACGTAGACTCCATCTGCTTCCGACATCGACGCCATCCAACGACGCGCAAACTGTGCCTCATTCTTGCATATGGCGTAGACACAGACCTTATAATGGCCCATAGAAGACCTCCTTCTTATTTAAACGCCGGCGCTCCCAAAACAGAAGCGCCGGCAGGAAAATCAGGTCGCGATGATACCAGCCGCCCGGAGAGAAGCCAGCAATTCGTTGACTTTAGCCGCAACTGTGGGCAAATTGGAGTTCGGCTCCAAATTGGCCACAGCTACCCCAGGCGTAACGGTTCCAGCTGGACCTTGCGGGCCGGTCGGGCCAGTAGCACCCGTGGCACCCGTCGCGCCCGCCTCACCGGCAGGACCTTGCGGGCCAGTCGGGCCAGTAGCACCCGTGGCACCCGTCGCGCCCGCCTCACCAACAGGACCTTGCGGTCCAGTCGGGCCGGTAGCACCCGTAGCACCCGTGGCACCCGTCGCGCCCGTCGCACCAGCAGGACCTTGCGGACCGGTCGGGCCGGTAGCACCTGTGGCACCCGTGGCACCCGTCGCGCCCGCCGCACCAGCTGGACCTTGCGGACCGGTCGGGCCGGTAGCACCCGTGGCACCTGTGGCACCCGTCGCGCCCGCCTCACCGGCAGGACCTTGCGGTCCAGTCGGGCCGG
>CANDKT010000118.1 GCA_947385365.1 uncultured Bacillota bacterium
GCTTGGGCTTCAGGTAGCTCTCCTCACTGATGCGGGTGCCCAGACCGCCGGCCAGAATGACGACTTTCACTGGGCCAGCCCTCCCATCACTGGGGCCTCCGCGCCCTCGATCAGCCAGGCCACCTTCTGATACGCCTCGCTCTGCTTCAGCATGGCCACCGCCGGGTCGTCGGGGGCGAACCGCGACAGGACGGCCCGGACCTGCTCCGCCAGAGCCAGAAGCTCCGCGGAAGGCTCCGGTCTCTCTTTCAGCTCCGGGGTGTGTGCCAGAAGAAATTCCGCCATTCCCTTCATCCCCTCACAGGCGTTCAACCCACATCTCAGCAGGCGTACATACTCCGCCAGTGCGCCGCACTCCAGCGCGCGGAACGCCTGGGCGCAGTACCAGCCGTACCGGTGCATGGGCGGCAGGAAAAACAGGCCATCCTCGCACAGCGTCTGTTCCGCATAGCAAGCCGGCAAAAATGCCTTCTCCGTCACAGCAAATTGGTGTGCCAGTTTCATCGCCTGCGCCTCATCCAGCCCCTTATCATCCCAGCGCAGTGTCTTCACTGCCGCCATGACCAGCGCCCGCGTCCAGGCCAGCGTCTGCACATCCGTTGCCCCCATGACGCGCTCGATCAATACCGGCATATGCGCAATGTCTTCCCGTGCCAGTCGGAGAGCCAGTGCGTCCATCTCCTCCAAATTCATCGGCCCGCTGGGAAAGACTGCTCCACAGTCCAGCGCATAAGCCAGAATATGGATGGGTGTCCGCTCCCAGTTTACCTCAGCCAACTTCTGTGTCAATACCTGAGGGTCCTTTTCCGCCCAGAGCGCGGCAGCGGTCCCCAACTCACATTCTCCATCCAGGGAGGCAAACAGTGTGAAGGAGGGGCGAAAGACGTCTGTACAGCCCTCGTCAAGTTTGCGTGTCGCGAGCTGGAAAAACTGCGCCCCTGTCTCAAGAAAGGTCCTGGTCCGGGTGTCGGCCCGTGTTTGATCCGGCTCCGGGCGGGACAGCTCTCGCCAGAACGCCGTGAGGACGGGCGCCGTGTCCAGCATACTGAACCGGTGTATGTCCTTAAGGGTCAGCAGCAGATTTTTGATTTGCTTCTCGTCAAAACCGGTATAGTTCTCCAGTGTCCGCAAAAGCTCCACGGCATGCCCGTATTCTTTTTCATTGCGGTAGGCATCGGCCAGGACGATTTTTAGATCCTGTTCCCAGTAAGGCGACGCCGTTTTCAAAACGCTGTACAACTGCGCAGTCGGGTCCGCTCTGCCCGCCCTGTAGTCCCGCTGTGCCGCCAGATAGTTCTCTCCATAGAAAATACACTTCGGGAAATCTTTCCTGGTATGATAATAGAGTACGGCAAAATAGTTCGCATCCAGACGGGTGTAAAGGGAATTGGGGAAATTTTTCTCCATCCAGTGCAGCCACTCCTCGGTCTCGGGCAGGTCACGCATTTGTCCGTACATCACCGCGTAGCGCAGAATGGGCGGACCCACTCTCTGTGCAGCGGGAACGCCCTGCCGTACCAATTCCACACTTTTGTTGAGCTGCTCCAGAAAGTCCTTCTCCATGCTGCCGCTCTCGATCAGCTGGAGGCGTGTCATCAAGTCTTCCGGCGTCTGTTCCAGCTTCTCCCGAATCAGCGCCAGGTTTCGCTCCCGCTTGGCTCTGCCCGCCTCGCCGTTCAGACCCACATAGCCGTCATGATGCAGGATCGTCCGTTTCAACGGTGTGATGGTCAGTATTCCGGAGTCAAGTTTCCAGCGCTCATGGATAGCCCCCTCATAGCGGATGCCGCTGGACATACGTACCATGCGAATGGCGGCGAAATCCGCATAGTCGTGATCCATCTCATAGGTATCGTAATTGCGCACCACCACAGTGCAAAAATCGTGCGGCTGTTTTTTCTTATGCGTCAGGTAATCCGTCAGCTCGGCTATATCCGCGTCCAGATATTCGTCGGTATCCACCGAGAGGAACCACTGGCCCTTGGAGCGGTCAATCACCGCATTGCGTGCAGCGGAGAAGTCGTTGATCCAGGGAAAATCGATGAGGACATCGGCAAAACGCTCCGCAACCTCCCGGCTGCCGTCCACAGAACCGGTGTCCGCCATGACCAGCTGACAGGGCACCGCCGTGCGCAGAGGGTCCAACGCTTTCAGGCAGCGCTCGATGGAACGGATATCGTCTCGAAAAATGATACCAATGGACAGGACAGGTCTCGTCATATCAGTCTCTCCTTTGTACCAGGGCCTATGGGACAGCCGCCAGAGTATGGCAGCTGTCCCCCGGGTCCCGGGGGCTAAAGCTCATCTGAAGCAAGATCAGGCGGCTCCTGCACGTCCGGCAGATCCGGCAAGTCGGAGGACACCCTCTCGCCGGGTACCTCCGCCGGGCTAGACGGCTCCGTCCCGTCGGGTGTCTCCGCTGGGTTGGACGGCTCCGTCCCGTCGGGCACCTCCGCCGGGCTGGACGGCTCCGTCCCGTCGGGTGTCTCCGCCGGGTCGGACGGCTCCATTTCGTTGGGTGTCTCCGCCGGGTCGGACAGGTCTGCGGGAAGCTCCTCCGTTGGTGCGGTGAACGTGAAATCGACCGACAGAGTGATACTCGCTAACTCCGCGTCGGTCCAGAACTCCCCCTCGGGCAAGTTTGTGCCCATGTTGCCAAAGATTCGGTACACTGCGCACTCGCCCGGCTGGAGTACAAAGAGTTCATCCTCCGTTCCGCCCACCGGAAGCTGATTCGCCTGGGCGCCATATTCCTGCGCCCAACAGGCCGTGCCGTCTTCAGAAACACGCTGAAATTCCACATACATAAACATGGCCTTCCCCTGGGTTTCCGGGCTGAATGGGCTGTCCAGGAACGCGATCTCCCCACCCTCCGGTTCGGCTGCCTTCACGGACGCGCCAACCGCCACCGGTGTCTCGCCATTGTTGACCATTCTGGCTTGTGTGCTGGTGATCTGGCGGACCGTGATCTCGCCGTTCCAATCAAACACAGCGCCATAGGGGTTGAACAGAATCTGGCCTTTGGGCTGCACTTCCACGTCCGCAGTCTCCCCGGCAGGGGTCTCCGGGGTTTCAGGAATTTCCGGAACATCCGGGGTTTCAGGGGTCTCCGGGGTTTCAGGGGTCTCCGGGGTCTCTGGAGTTTCTAAGACCTCTGGAGTCTCAGGGGTTTCTGGGACTTCCGGAGTTTCAGGGGTCTCCGGGGTCTCCGGGACCTCCGGGGTTTCCGGGGTCTCGGGAGTCTCGGGGGTTTCCGGGGCCTCCGGGGTCTCAGAAGCGGAGGCATCGGACGTCTCAACGGCGGGGGGCGTCTCCACGGCCTGTTCCGCGGCCAGTGCCGTCATGGGCTGGGCCAGCAGGAACGCCAGTACCAGCGCCGCACAAATCAAGTGTTTCCGTCTCATGGAATCCCTCCCATGCTGGTAGTGCGCGGGCCGCGCAGCGAAAGCCGCGCGGCCCGGATAAAACGTATGTCTATGTTATCAATCAGGGAGCGGGGGTAAAGGTGAGCGCCACGACCACGTCAGCTACATCGGCCTCAGGCCAAGCATTGTTTGTAGTGCCAATAAGGGCAGTACCAGTCAGCCGGTAGGCCGCATAGGCGGGCGTAACAGTGGTAACATTGGTCATAGAATCAGTGGTAGAAGTGGCCGCCGCCAGCGTATACTGATTAGCCGCAGGCATAACAGACGCACTACCAGCAGTGCCGGCAGTACCGCCGCCCGCAGGAATCGCAAAAGTCTTCTTATTGGTGTCGGCCCAGTTGGGTGTTACAATAGAAACACCAGTCTTCTCTTCTTTGCTGCCGTCAGCTTTGCTAACCTGCGCGGTGCCGGTGGACAGCGTGGCGGAGGTGATCTCAAAGTTTCCGTACAGCGTATTATCGCTGGCAGTGCCGCCAGCCGGGGCGCTAGCTACGACCTTGACAGCTCCTTTTTCTGTTGTAGTCAGGGTAACACCGACTTTCAGAGCGGAGGTACTGTTGTTCTCGATCAAGGCAACGTCGCTGAAGAATCCGGCGGCAGTAGACCCCTGAGCGATAACCAGGTCCTCATCCACATCAAAATCTGCGGCAGCGGTCTTGACCTCGCCGTAGGGCAGGTCATAGGATACGCCGTAGGGGTTGACGTACAGCTTGGTAGAGGCTGCCCGCACGCTGACGGAAACGGTGCCGCCCGCATTTGACGCGACATCACCGGTAAACGTGGTGCTGTTGGGGTTCGTAACATTCGCCGCAAATGCGGGGACGGCCAGGGAGATGGCCAAAGCGCCGGTGCAGATACCGGCCAGGAGCTTCTTCATGTTCATAGTCGATCTTCCTTTCTCAGCATAATATCGCACGGCTTTTCGCCGTTGGCGACAGAAACCGCTACTCGACCACAATAAAATCCACTGTAACGACTGTCTGATTGACGATGGTCTGGTTCCCCTCTTCGTTCGTATCCACCTGGTTGAACACCACGTAGACCGTTGTGGTCCCCACGGGGAGCGCATGGTTCAAGCTAACCTTGTCCAACGCTGTCCCAGGCTGGAGCAGGCCGGAGAGAAAAATCTCGTCCGTCAGCTCGGCATCGGCGTAGAGGTCGAAGTACAGGTCGTACCGGTTTGAAGATTCATTAGCCAGCAGACAGGAAAAGTCCACCCCATTGTTGCTGTACGCCTGATAGTTGTACGTCAGGTCGATCCAGCCGTACTCCACCGGTTCAATATCCGATTTGTCTATGACCACTACGCCCTCGGCATAGGGGATGCGGCCATCGTCGATGTCCTCCACAGGCGTGGGGCGCAAGAAGTACACGCCTGCACCGATGCAGAGAGCCAGGACCAGAACAGCAACCGGAATGATGACCTTGGTCTTGAGCTTCATGAGACCTTCCTCCAGATGTGGTCAAGTATGGTTACTCCGACAGTGCGGGGATGGAACTTCCGACCCCGCACTGTCTGCTTGTGTGCCTCTCTTCCGAAGGAGAGAGAAATCACCTCAAAAATTACTGGAGCAGCTGGAGTACGCCCTGGGGCACCTGGTTGGCCTGGGCCAGCATGGCCTGAGCGGACTGGATGAGGATGTTGTTCTTGGTGTAGGCCATCATCTCGTCGGCCACGTCGGTGTCGCGGATGGTGGACTCGGCGTCCTGGATGTTCTCGGTCATGACGGACAGGTTGTTGATGGTGTGATCCAAGCGGTTCTGGGTGGCGCCCAAGGTACCGCGGACGTCGGAGACCATGTTGATGGCGTTCTTGATGGCATTCACGGCATCGGCGGCGCTGTCCTGGTCGGCGATAGAGATCGTGCCCAGGCCCAGGGAGGCGACGTGCATATCGCGGATGTTGACCTTCAGCTGGTTGAAGTCCTCGGCGGTGTCGCCGATCTGGAGGGTCAGAGCGGAAGCATCCTCCTGAACTTCGGTGCTGGAGACGGTCTTGAAGCCCAGGGACTTCTCAATGCCCTCCTTGGTGTTCAGGGTGGACTTGCCGCCCTCGGCAAAATCGGTTTGGTTCTGGATCTCGGTGACATAGATGGTCGCGCCGGTGCCCTTGTAGCCCACGGTGTAGGTGGAGTTGTTGCCAGCGGCGTCGGTCAAGCGCTGAGCGGCCACGGCCACGTCCACAGTGCCGTCGTCCTTCACGTCTTTGGACAGGTCCACATAGACGGTCTTGGCATCGCTGGTCTTGCCGGTCATATCGGTGGTGAAGATGTACTCGGTCTTGCCGATGGTGACGGAGCCGCCGTCCTTGACCATGTCAGCGGTCAGGTCGAAGTAGGTGCTGGCCAAACGGTCCTGGCCGTCTGTGGAGGGGTTAATAATGTCGGTGGTGGCGACGTTGAAGTCGTGCATCTCCTGCCAGGTCACGTCGGCACCGCCCTGCAGTGCCATGAGCTGGGTAGTAACGTCAGCGCCAGTCACATTCTGGTCAGCGGTTCCGACATTCAGCCCAGCCGCAATCGTCAAATCGCCGATCTCCGTATAATCTGACGTTCCAGCCGCGTTTGCAGCGTTGTGTGCATCGATCAAGGCGTTGACCTGATCCATTGCGTCAGCCCAGACTTCCGCCCAGGTTCCAGTAACAGCAACTGTACCGTTGGCGGACGTAGTGGCAGCGGTGCTGAAGGTCACGGCAAATGTCGCACCGGCAACCTTTACAGTGAGTACATTGCCATTCAAAGCGGTAGGGGCATTTCCGGTCTGACTGAAATTCGCAGCTGTGGCCATACTGATTGTCACCGGACTGGAACCCGCAGCACCGGAAGCAGCAAACGTGGCCCCGCCAGCCACCTGCATCGTACCATCCTGGAACAAGCCCTCGTCTGCGGTCAACGACACATCGCCGCCCGCAAAGCTGCCCGTGACATCCTTCAGCGTGAAGTTCAGTCGGTTGTCGCCGTTATCGCCAGTCTCCTTGGTCACGACGAAGGTCTGGTTGTCGATTGTGACTTCATTTGTGCCGTTGGCAGTGTTGATGGCGTCAATGATGGCGTCAACCAGGTCACCGCCCGTCAATGCGTCGCTCGGGCTATAGTTCGCGGTGGCGGCAGTGCCAGTCAGAACCGCGATGTCAGTGCCTTTCACGCTGACTGTCAGCGTCTGACCGTCCTGGTTGGCGAAACCGACTTTGTGCAGGTCGATGCTGAAGCCCACGGTGGTGTTGGTGCCGGCGTCGGCGTGCTTGATGGTGCCAGTACCCACGGCACCGGTTGTCATGGCGGGCAGAGTCCCGGCATCCACGCTGAACCGCTGCAGCTCGCTGACGGTGTTGTGGACCTCGGAGTCCATAGAGCCGTCCAGCAGCTTGATGCCGTTGAAGTTGGAGCTGTCGGCGATACGGTCGATCTCGGAGCGCAGCTGGTCCATCTCCTTCTGGAGCTGGGCGCGGTCGGTGGTGTTGTCGTAGGTGCCGTTGGCGGACATGGTGGCCAGCTCGACCATGCGGTTGAGCATATCGTGGACCTCGGTCAGGGCGCCCTCGGCGGTCTGCACCAGGCTGATGCCGTCCTTGGCGTTCTTCTGGGCGGTCTCCAGGCCGGTGATCTGGGCGCGCATCTTCTCGCTGATGGCCAGACCGGCGGCGTCATCGCCGGCGCGGTTGATCTTGTAGCCGCTGGACAGCTTCTCCAGGTTCTTCTTCATGGCCGACACGTTGTTGGTGTAGTTGCGGTATGCCGACATGGCCATGATGTTATGCTGAATCCTCATTTTATAGTCCTCCTATAAATAAAATGATTGCTGGGGATTCCTCCACTATACTTTCACCTTTTCCCTGACTCCGGCATAATGGAGGCTGCGCTTTGCGTGTTTTCCGTGGCCTTTGGAATATCAAGCTCGGCGCTGTATCTCAACCGGCTCGTCAGCCGTTTGAAACCTCAAGAATCTGCTCCGCTTGTTCGCCCTGCACGGGCGGGAATATATGGTTCAGCTGCCGCTTCAGAGCCTGCACCTGACCGTCTCTGCTGTCCATCTGGTTCAGCAGCGTCCGCATCGCGGACAACGCCTGCGCTTTGCTCCGATCCCAAGGGATCTCCTTCCTGTGGTAACGGGGCGCGTCAAAAATACAGTCCGGACGTTCCCCGCCCTCCCGTTCCAGAACCTTCCCTCGGACAACCGGAATTTCACGGGGAGCTTGGATCACCAGCTTGCAGCGATCTCCTGTAATGCGGTCCAGCTGAATCACCACGTCGCTGCCGATGGTCATATACTCCCCCTGGTTCAACGCTAAACAGAGCATGATTTCAACTCCTTTTTTCTTTGGCGGTACAA
>CANDKT010000119.1 GCA_947385365.1 uncultured Bacillota bacterium
GGTGCCGAGAGTACGCACAAGTTTCACAAAACCTTGTGTGAGCTTCTTGCCGAAGACGCAGCGCAGAGGACTTTTGAGCTTCTCGCTGATGAGCAGGGACACCCGGTCGATGCAGGTCAGCAGGGCACGGGAGTCCACTTCTATCTGGATGGAGTTGTTCCGGGGGATGGCGTTCCGGTAGGCTAAAAACTCGCCCTCCAGGCGGCGGCAGACTAAGACCATATTTCCGGTCCGGAACATCACGTGGCGGGTGCCCTGGGTGATCTCCACGTCGTTTTCACTGGAACAAATTCGTTCCACTTCGGCCAGCGCGGAGCCGGGGACGACAAAGGAAAAGCTGTCCGCGCCCTGACGGCTGGACACCGCCTCGCGGCGCAGGGCCAGACGGTAGCCGTCCACGGAGACGATGGTCAGACCGGCGCCGTCCACTTCGAAGAGGGAACCGGTGTGAATCGGGCGGCTCTCGTTGTCGCTGACAGCGAAGAGCGTCTCGGAGATCATGTCGCGCAGGACGTTCTGGGGCAGGGTGAGCGCGTTCTGCTGGTCCACGGAGGGCAGTTCGGGAAATTCTTCCGGGTCTATGCCCTTGATATTGAAGTTGCTCATGCCGCACCGGATGTTGACCGTATCGTCGTTGGAGGAGAAATACACGATGTCGTCGGGCATTTTCCGGACGATTTCGCCGAAGAGCCGGGTAGATAGGACGATAGAACCAGGTTCCGTGATGTCCGCGGAGACGGTGGCTTGAATGCCGGTCTCCAAATTATACCCGGTGAGGCGTAGCTTTGAGTCCGCCTCGAGCAAAATACCTTCCATAGCGGGGATGGAGCTTTTCGGGGCGACGGCGCGGGAAGCTGCGGCGACGGCGGAAGCCAGGAGCGCTTTTTCACAGGAGAATTTCATTGAGGTTCCTCCAGTCTCTTTCCCTCTCGCGTGTTTTAGGAGAGGACGAAGATAATTTTAGTAACAGTAACCGTAGGCGAAAATTATGTGGAAAACCGCCGCGGACCGTTGCGCGGCAAGGGGAAGCGCGCCAACAGGGGGTGTGGAGAAATTCGGGGTGGATTTCGGGCGGGTGTGGAAACACGAAAGTTTTACACATTTGCCCCTCCACATTCCACAAAAACCTGTGGAATGTTGTTTCTGTTTGCTTCCCCGTCTCCCCGCTCCGCGGTGGTGGAACGTTCACTCGTAGCGGATGTTGATGTTGGCGGTGATGTCCTTGATGATCTCCGCCTTTTCCGGGTCGGTCTTGATGAGTTTTTCGACGCGTTCCAGGGAGTGGAGGACGGTGGAGTGGTCCCGGCCTTCGAACTCCGCGCCGATCTCCTTCAGGGACAGGTTCGTCATGCGCCGGATCTGGTACATTGCGATCTGGCGGGCCAAGGAGATATCCTTCCCGCGGCCTTGACCGCGGAGGACGGCGGGTTCGATGCTGTAGAACTTGCAGACCTCGTCGATGATGACCTCGGCGGTAGGGACGATGTCGGACTTGTCCTTGAACATATCCTTGACGGCCCGGACGACGGTCTCCTTATTGACGGTGTCGCCCATCAGGTCCTGGTAGGCCATGATTTTGTTGACGGTCCCTTCGATCTGCCGGACGTTGGCGGTGATGTTCTCCGCGATGAGCTGGAGGAGGAAGTCGGGCAGTTCCATTCCCATACGGATGGCCTTATTTTTGATAATCGCCATACGGGTCTCGTAATCGGGGGGCTGGATATCGGCCAGGAGGCCCCATTCGAAGCGAGTCTTCAGGCGGTCTTCCAGGCGGAGCATTTCCTTTGGCGGGCGGTCGGAGGTGAAGACAATCTGTTTTCGCAGTTCGTAGAGGGTGTTGAAGGTATGGAACATCTCCTCTTGGGTGGAGTCCCGTCCGGCGATGAACTGCACGTCGTCCATGAGGAAGACGTCCGCGCCGCGGTATTTTTCGCGAAATTCAGCGTTGCGGCCTTCCCGGATGGCGGTAATCAGCTCGTTGGTGAAGGTGTCGCCTTTGATGTAGACGATTTTGAAATCGGGGTGGGTCTCGTGGATGGCGTGGGCGATGGCGTAGAGCAGGTGGGTCTTGCCTAAGCCGGACTCCCCGTAGATGAACAGAGGGTTGTAACTGCCGCCGGGGTTATCGGCGACGGCGCGGGCGGCGGCGTGGGCGAACTTGTTGGAGGAGCCGACCACGAAGCGTTGGAACGTGTAGTCTTCGGTTCCGGGCAGGAAGCCGGTCTTTTCGGGTTTCTGGTAACTGTCCAGTTCGCCTTCGGTGAGGATGACCACGTCGAAGTCGCTGGAGAAGAGTTCATGCAGGGCTTTCTGGATATAGGAGACGTACCGGGCGGCGATGATGTCCCGTTTGAAGCGGGTGGGGGAGTAGAGGATGAAACGGTTTTCCTCCAGGGAGACGGCGGAGGCGTCATCGAACCAGGTATTGAGGGTAGTGGTAGTCATTTCAGGCTGCATCAGGGAGATCACTTTACTCCAGACATCGGCGGCAGGATTCATCGGAGCCCTCCTTCCAAACTTGAAAACACTCAGGCCGCGGAAAAGTCTGTCCCGACTTTTTGCCGGCCTGAGTACGGTCGTGGTCGCGGAAATGAACAGATGCGTGTGTTCCGGTGGAAACTATCAGCTATATTATAGCAAAATCTTGTGGATACCGCAAGAGCGCGGCTTATTTTTTTCACACCCGTCTCATAAAAGTTGACAAGCGGCGCGCGCGGTAAGTGGTATGCCGCGTCCCGGTTGGACACAATATGTTGAAACGGACTCCAGGTCCCGAAAAATTTTGTCATGGAGTTGAAAAAAAGGTGGTTGACACAGCCTCCCGTCATCATCTATAATAAACGTTGCGTTCCTACCAAACGCGAGAGCAGAAGACCACAGCCGGACAGGCTGTTGTTGGACCGGGAGAGCCGGTCGGAATCTAACGTCAAGGAGGTGTCCCCCCATGCTTCGTACCTACCAGCCGAAAAAACGTCAGCGTTCCAAAGAACACGGGTTCCGGAAGCGTATGGCGACTGCGAACGGCCGTAAGGTCCTGGCCCGCCGCCGCGCGAAAGGCCGCGTCCGCCTGACCCACTGAGAGGACTTGGACGGTTTTCGCCCGCCAGAGCCGGAGATGTACCGTTTTTGGATAGCGCACAAGCAGGGGCGTGGGAGTAATTCCTTCGCCCTATCTGTGCATACGCACGTTTGGCCGAACGGAGGAAGCCATGAAACACACCGTCGCCTTGAAGCAGAATCATGAGTTCCGCCGCCTGTACAAAAAGGGGAAGAGCGCGGTTTCCCCTTATTTCGTCCTCTACTGCCGGAAAACCGGACGCCCTGTCAGCCGGTTGGGCATCACCGCCAGCGTGCGCCTGGGCAACGCCGTCCAGCGCAACCGCGCCCGCCGCCGGATCCGGGAGCTGTACCGTACCCATGAAGAGGAACTCCGGCCCGGTTACGACGTCGTCATCGTCGCCCGGACGCGGGTCATCTACAGCCGCTACGCCGAACTGGAACGCAGCTTCCGCCAGTTGGTGAAAAAACTCGGCCTCGTCCGGAACGCGGAGGAGCCGTCATGTTGAAGCCGCCGCTCCTCTTCCTGATCCGCGCCTACCAACGCGTCGTCTCCCCCCTCTTCCCCCCGTGCTGCCGCTTCATCCCCACCTGCTCCCAGTACGCCCTGGAAGCCGTGGAAAAATACGGCGCGGCAAAAGGAACCTGGTTGGCTCTCCGCCGCGTCCTGCGGTGCCACCCCTTCCACCGGCAGAAGTCCGTCGAATATGACCCCGTGCCTTAGACGCCCCGCCGGAGGATTCTCATTTCAGGAGGTTTCACATTGTGGGTATCGTGCTAAAACCCTTCGCCTGGCTGCTGCTGTTCTTCTACCAGTTCTTCAACAGCTACGGCATCGCCCTGATCCTGTTCGCCATCGTCGTCAAGCTCATCCTCTTCCCCGTCACGCTCAAAAGCAAGAAGAGCATGATTCAAACCTCTATGCTCTCCGGAAAAATGCAGCAGCTCCAAAAACAGTACAAAAATAACCCGGAACGCTACAATCAGGAGGTCCAGAAGCTCTACGAACGCGAGAACGTCAACCCAATGGGCGGCTGCCTGTGGTCCCTGATCCCCATGATCGTGCTGATCGGCCTGTTCTACATCATCCGGGAACCGCTCACCTACTTCATGGACCTGACCGCCGTGCAGATCGAACAGCTGGCCGCACAGCTCAACTGGCAGGAAGTCGCCGTCGCCAACGGTTGGGTCACGCAGGGCGTCATGGACAAGCTGGCCGCGCAGCTGGCCAACGGAGAAATCTCTTCCGTCTTCCAGAAGGGCGCGTATAACCAGCTCTACCTGTCTACCCTGATTACCCCCGAGAACCTCGCGTCCCTGAAAACCTTGATCGGTTCCGAAAAACTGTTCGTGATGAACTTCTCCTTCCTGGGCATGAATATGTCCGCAATCCCAAACTGGAAGTTCTGGACCAACGGCTTGAGCTGGGCTTCCATCGGCCTGTTCCTTCTGCCTCTGCTGTCTACCGTGATCTCCTTCCTGTCCATGAAGGTGTCTATGGCCACGAACCAGATCAACCAGCAGACCCAGAACGCGCAGGCCGATCAAACCAACCGGGTCATGATGATTACCATGCCGTTAATGTCCCTATGGATCGGCTTCACGCTGCCCGCGGGTATGTGTATCTACTGGATCGCCCAGTACATCGTGACGATGGGACAGGAAGTCATCTGTTCCAAGCTGCTGAAGAAGGACTACGAGGCGGCCCGGAAAGCGCAGGAAGAACGGGAACGTCAGGAAAAAGAGGACGAAAAACGCCGTAAGGAAGAAGCCAGATTGGAGCGTCAGCGCCGTCTGGAGGAGGAAAAGAAAAACCGCGGGAAAAAGAAAACCAGTCTGAAAAAACAGACCGGGGAGTCAGAGACCGGCGTCCGCCGGGAGGACAGCCGGGAGGGAATCCGGGCTTACGCCCGCGGCCGCGCCTACATCCCGGACCGGTTCGGCGGCGTGACGCCCTACCACGACCCCAACGAAAAAGCCAACGTCCGTATCCCGGCCCCGGAGGAGACCGAAGAGCCGGTCCAAGAGGAACCGCTCCCCTTGGACGCCGCGGAGGAGGTCTCCGAACCTGGTGAAGAAAACGACGAGGAGAGTGTCTGAGGTATGGTAAAATGGATCGAAACGACTGGTCGCTCAGAAGAGGACGCCATTTCCGCCGCGCTGTACCGGCTGAACCTGGAGCGGGACGACGTCTCCATCGAGGTCATCGAACGAGCCAAATCCGGATTCCTGGGCTTCGGCAGCAGCCCGGCGAAGGTCCGGGTCAGCTACGAGGAGGAGAACGGCGTCCCAAAACCCTTGCGGGACCTCATGCAGGAGGAGATTCTCTCTGTGATGAAGGAGGAACCGGCTCCGAAGAAAACGCCCGCCCCCGTTTTGGAGCCGGAACCGGAACCGGTGGAAGTCCGTGAGCCGGTCCCCGCGCCCGCCCCGGAACCGGAACCGCCTGCCGTACCCGCTCCGGAACCGGAGCCTGCGGAAGAGGAGGAGACTATCCTGGCCGCCAAACCGGGCTGGCAGCCGTCGAAACCCCGTCCGACGTCCCGCCCCGAGCGTCGCGAAAAGCCGAAACCCCGCCGGAATCGGGAGGCGCAGCTCCAAGAGGGAGACGAGGTTCTCATCGGCAAACCGGAACGTCCCGCGCCCGCCCCTACGCCCGCGCCTGCCCTGGAACGCGCCGCCGAAGACGACGCCAAAGCAGAACAAATCTCCGCTTTCCTCAACGGCCTGATGAAGCACTTGGACGTGCAGGCCGTCCCCGAACTCTACGGCAGCCCTGAGACCGGTTACAAGGTCGTCCTGCAAGGAAAAGGACTCGGTTCCATCATCGGCCGCCGGGGCGAGACCTTGGACGCCATCCAACAGCTGACCAATTACTCCATCAACCGCAGCCAGTCCAAACGCGTCCGCATCCACATCGACGCCGAAGGCTACCGCGCCAAACGGGAGGAGTCCTTACAACGTCTGGCCGTCCGCGTGGCCGGGAAAGTGGTCAAGTACCGCAAAAATATGACGCTGGAACCGATGAACGCCTACGAACGCCACGTCATCCACGCGTCGCTCCAGGACTACGCCGGAGTCACCACCTACTCCACCGGCGTGGAACCCAACCGCCGCACCGTCGTGGCGTACTCCCCCGAAAAAAAATGATCCATCCGGGCGGGAGGGACTGACCGTTCCTCCCGCTTTTTTTGGAGGCCGCTTATGACTGCCCCGCTGTATGACGCCCTGCGGCGGTACGCCGCGCAGAACCCCTTACGCTTCCATATGCCCGGCCATAAAGGGAAACCGCTCCTTGTGCCGGAGCTGTCCGGTCTGTCCGCCCTGGACGTGACCGAGCTTCCGACGACCGGGAACCTGTACGAAGCAGGCGAACCGTTCGATTCCGCGCAGAGGCTCTGGGCGGAAGCGTTCGGCTTTGAGTCTTGCCAGTTCCTCACGGGAGGCTCCACGATGGGAATCCATACGGGTCTGTCTCTGCTGTGCCGGCCCGGCGAACGCGTCCTGATGGACCGCGGCTGTCACCGGGCGGCCTTCCACGCGATGGCTCTGCTGGACCTGGAACCGGTCTATCTGCCGCGGCCTTGGCTGGAAGAGGAGAACTTGACCGGGCCTATTTCCCCGGAAAATGTGGAAAACTTTTTGAATGCGTACCCGGATATCCGAACGGTCTGTATTACTTCGCCCACTTATAGCGGAGTGTTATCAAATATCGGAGCCATTGCGCGGATTGTACACGCGCATGGTGGAAAACTTTTCGTGGACGGCGCGCACGGCGCGCACCTGCCTTTCTTAGGCTTAGCGCCTTTCTGGGGCGCGGACGTGGTCGTGGTCTCCGCGCATAAGACCTTACCGGTCATGGGGCAGACGGCGTTGCTGTTCACCAACGGCGTGGACATCCGGCAAGTACGGCGTATGGCTTCCGTGTACGGCAGCTCCAGCCCGTCCTACCCCATGCTGGCCAGTCTGGACACCGCGCGGCAGTGGCTGCAAGAGGACGGCTCCGCGGAGTACGCGCGGACTGCGGTCCGTGTGGCCGGGCTGAGACGCGCGTTCCCGTCCCTGCGGCCCACGCCGGCGCTCCCGCTGGACCCGACGCGTTTCGTGCTGAACGGAACGAATGGCTTCACGCTGGCCCGAAAGCTGGAAGCGCAAGGCGTTTGGCCGGAGATGGAGGACGGAGGACACGTCGTGTTCATCTGCACCGCGATGGATTCCGACGAGGATTTCACACGCTTCCAGAAAGTGCTGGACACGCTCCGTTCCGAGCTGGGGAGCTGTCCGCCTCTGCCGCCGCCGCCTTTGCCTGAACGGGCCTGCTCCATACGGGACGCGCTCTTTGCGCCCAGCCGAACGCTGCCTTTGGAGGCGTGCGAAAATCAGATTGCGGCTTGTCAAATCGCGCCTTACCCGCCCGGCGTTCCGGTGGTCGCTCCCGGAGAGGTCATTTCAAAAAAAGAGCTGGTCTATTTGCGGGAAATAGGGTATAATAGCTGCGGAATCGATATTGTGGTGTCTGGATGATTGCCCACTTTCCGCCGCACCGGGGTCCAGGGGGCTGGCCCCCTGGCAGGTCCAGGGCCGAGCC
>CANDKT010000120.1 GCA_947385365.1 uncultured Bacillota bacterium
GATAACCTGTTGTGACTGGAGTTCAGACGTGTGCTCTTCCGATCTGAGCAAATCGGACCAGCGGCATGAACTGGCGGCGGTGGAGTTCCTGAAATGGTTCACGCAGCCTGCGAACAACCTGCGGTTCGGGTGCGTGTCCGGGTATCTGCCCGTGCGGAAGGAAGCAAACGACGTCCCGATGCTGGACGCGGTGATCCAGGAACAGGGCCTGACGGTCGCTCCGAAGACTTACGACTGCCTGACGGCGGTGTTCGAGGAGATGGGGGACCTCACGCTGTACACGAACAAAAGTTTTCCGAACGGTTCGGCGGCGCGGAAGGTGTTGGAGTACCACTTAGCGGACCAGGCGCAGGCGGACCGCGCGGCGATTGTGCAAGCGGTCGCAGACGGCGCGGACCCGGCGGACGCGGCGGCGGCTTACGTGACGCCGGAAGCGTTTCAGGCATGGTACGGCGCGTTCCGGACCGCGCTGGAATCCGCGGTGAACGGGTAAGATTATGAGAGGACACGCCGGAAAAAAACGGACGATTTTCCGCATGTTTTTGCTGCCGCTGATTGCGATCATGCTGGTACAGAGCGTCATCACGATAGGGACGCTGGTGGTTCGAGGCACCGGGGGCGCGTTGGCGGGGTACTCGGTCGGTATGATGGAGCGTCTGGTGGAGAACCGGAGGCTCATCCTACAGAACGACATGAACCAGCGTTGGTCGTCGATCCGGAGCCAATCGGAACAGATCAACGCACTCACGCGGCAGCTGCTGCAAGACGCGGGGAAGCAGGCGGAGGCGTTGGAGAAGTCGCCGGACTTGCGGGAGACGTTGCTGGCGGAGCTGTTCCCGGTCTGTCTGAGCATACTCCACGGGAACTCCACGACGGGTATTTTTCTGATATTAACGGGACCGGACCCGAAGGTCCCGGAGGAATATGATGGGTTCTACGTGCGGGACTCCGACCCGAACACGAACCCGGCGGATTACGCGGATCTGCTTCTGGAGCGCGGCGACAAGAGTCTGTCCCGCACGTTCCGGTTCCCGCTGGACACGAACTGGACCACGCGGTTCCGCATGGAGGGGGAGGGGGAGGTTCCAGACGAACGGTTCTTCTACGAACCCTGGCGGGCGGGTCGGGATTACCCGGAGGCGGCGGCGGAAGATCTAGGGTACTGGTCCGCGCCGTTTTCGCTGGAGCGGGGGGTCTCGGCGCATGAGATGATAACCTACTCGCTCCCGCTGCGGCTGGAGGGCCGCGTATACGGGGTGTTAGGGGTAGAGGTCTCCTGTCGGAGCCTTTCCGATTACTTCCCGGCAGCGGAGCTGAACGGAGGACAGCAAGCGGGGTATCTGCTGGCGGTCCGCCGGGAGGAGGGTTACGTGCCGTTAGCGGGGAAGGGGATGCTCTCGGACCTGGTCCGCGCGGAAGACGGAGCGGTCCGCTTGAAGGAGACGCGCTACGAGGACCTGTACCGGGCGGAGGGCCTGTCGCAAGACGGGCAGGGAGTATACGCGGTGGTATGCCCGCTCCGTTTGTACAGCAACAACGTGCCATACGAGGACACGGAATGGGCGTTGCTGGGGCTGAACATCGAAGAGGAACTGTTTGGGATGAGCCGTTTGCTTTACGTCTGGATGTTGGCGGCGGTCCTGGCGGGGTTAGCGTTCGGGGTATTGGGGATCTACCTGGTGGTCCGGCACCTGACGCGGCCGGTACAGCGTCTGATGCAGAGCATCCGCGAAGGTCCGGCGGGTTTACGGGAGTTCAAGCCGTCGAACATCCTGGAGATCGACGCGCTGCACGACGTGGTCCGGGTCCTGACCGAACAGCAGAAACGGTCGGAAAACATCCTCTTGGAGGAGAAGGAACGCTACCAGATGGCGTTGGAGTCGTCCAAGGACATTTTCTTTTCCTACGACTTGCAGAGCCGGGTACTGGATATCGTGAACCACCCGACTATGAGCGGTCACTGGAACTTCGGGGGGAGCGATGGGTTCCTCAACCCGGAGTACGTGCAGGAGGAGGACCGGAAAGAAATCGTGGAAGCCATGCGGCGCAGTCCGGACGAGCCGTATGTCGAGTTTCGGATTCGCTGGCCGGGGGAGACGGAGTTCCGCTGGGTCGCCTTAGCAGGGAAGGCGGTGTACGACACGGACGGCCGCCGTTGGAAGATGGTCGGCAGCATCCGGGACATCCAGGAGCAGAAGGAGCGTCAAGCGGAACAGCAGCGTCGGAACGCGTTGGACGGAGTGACGGGGCTGTACGGGTTTGGCGCGGGTCTGGAGCGCTTGCGGGAGAGCCGGGACCACAGGCCGGAAGGCGTCATGGCGGCGTTGCGGTGGGACCAGCTGAAGCAGATCAACGAGAAGAACGGAATCGTGTTCGGAGACCTGCTCTTGGAGGAGACCGGGGTATTGATGCGGCGGATGATCCAAGGAGCGGAATTTCGGACCATCGCGCTGCGGCTGAACCGAGACGAATGTGTGCTTTGGCTGGAGGGCCTGAGCGAGGAGCGAGCGGCGGAGTTCCTGGGGGGGCTGCTGGAGCAGCTCGAGGCGGCGCTGCCGGAGGAGACCTTTGGGGTGAGTCTGTACGCGGGTTTGGCGGAGGGCGGGAAGTCCGACAGCTCCGTGGAGCTGATTCGCATGGCCAAACTGGCCCGGAGCGCGGCGTCGGAGCGGGAGCGATGCGTTCGGTTCTCGCGGTTGCCGGACCGGAGCGTACCGCTGCCGCCGTTGCAGGGACAGGAGGTCGGCAATTTAGGCTACAGCGAGGACGTCAGTCTGATTTCGATTGCGCTGAACCTGTTCGGCAAAGGGGCGGACTTCCCGGCCCAGATGCGGCTGATGTTGCGGAAGATTGGCCGTTTCTACCAGGCCGATGGGGTTTTGGTGTTGCAGATGCGGGCAGACTTCAACTCCAATTACATCAGCTGCCAGTGGAACCGGGACGGTCACGCCAACGCGCAGACGGTCCGGAAGTACCGGGAGGAGGACAAACAGACCTTTTTCCGCTGGCTGGGCCAGGAGCCGGTACGAAGTTTTTCGGCGGAGGACAGCCGGGACCCGGTACTGCAAGGGTTCTTGGGAGCCGCGCCGGGTCAGCAGGGGATCTTGCTGCCTCTGTACGACAGCGGCAGTTATATGGGGTGTTTCTGTTTGCTGGGGGTGCCGCCGGATTTGACCGCGCAGCCGGAGCGGCGGCAGGAGTTAGCGGAACTGGGCAGTGTGATCCAGAGCCAGCTCAACCAGCAGCAGCATGACATTGCCAGCAAAGCGAAATCAGAGTTCCTCTCGCGCATGAGCCACGAGATCCGGACGCCGATGAACGGGATCATCGGCATGACGGCGATTGCGCTGATGCACCGGGACAATCAAGAACAGGTGTTCGACTGTCTGCAAAAGATCCAGTCCTCTTCGAATTACCTGTTGGGGCTGATTAACGACATCCTGGACATGTCCAAGATCGAGAGCGGCAAGATGAAGCTGGAGGCGTCGGACTTCGACCTGGAGGAGATGCTGGACACCATCTGGGAGCTGATTCAGCCGCAGGCGCGGACGAAAGAGGTCCGCCTGGAGCGGGAGGTTCAGCTGAAACACCGCTGGTTTCTTGGGGATCGGATGCGGATCAGTCAGGTACTGATAAACCTGTTGGGCAACGCGGTGAAGTTCACGCCAACGAACGGAGCGGTCACGCTCCGGGTAGAGGAGGAGTCCGGTGAGACGCCGCGATTGAGATTTGCGGTGTCGGACACGGGGATCGGGATCGCGAAGGAGGATCAGGAACGGGTGTTCCGTTCCTTCGAGCAGGCGGGCGCGAACCCGTCGGGTCAGCAGGGGACTGGGTTAGGGTTGTCGATCAGCAGCCGTCTGGTGCAGATGATGGGCAGCAACATCCAGTTGGAGAGCGCACCGGGAAAAGGGAGTACCTTTCAATTTACGATCGCGTTGCCTTTCGGCACGCGCGCCGGGCAGGAGGACGAGACGCGGGACATTTCTTTTGAAGGGTACCGGGTCCTGGTGGTGGAGGACAACGAACTGAACGCGGAGATTGCCCAATGCCTGCTGGAGGAGCGCGGATTCACGGTGGAGTGCGTGTATAACGGGGCGCAGGCAGTGGAACGAATCCGGGAGACGCCGCCGGGACGGTACGATGTTATTTTGATGGACATCATGATGCCGGTCATGGACGGGCTGGAAGCGACCCGAACGATTCGGGCGATGGAGCGGGCGGATTGCCGGAGCATTCCGATCATAGCGATGTCGGCGAACGCGTTCGACGACGATCTGAAAAAATCGGTGGCCTGCGGGATGAACGGGCACTTATCCAAGCCGGTGGAGGTAGAGAAACTTTACCGGACGCTGGAGCAGGTACTTTCGGAGAAGGGGCGTGCGTGAGGGAGCAGCGGCCGCTTTGGCGAAAATCTTGACGATTTCGGGTCCTTGTACTATAATTGACTCTGGAATTGACGCAGCGTTCCCTCTGACGGAAAGAATCTGCTGTTGAAGGAGGTGCCGCGCATGAAGCGGCCTGTTGTGCTGATCGCACTGATATCTCTGCTCGCCGGGTTTCTGGCAGGCGGGGTGGTCCCGATGCCCTGGGACCGGCCGCCTGGGCCCTCTTTGGTACTGGACCCGAACCCGTTCCAAGGCGAGTCCAGGCCGGACTTCAACAGCGCGGAGAATCTCCCGTTGCTTCAGGCCGCCACGACAGTGGCGGTAGCTTTGAAGGAGCAGGACTATGCTGCGGTGGCAGAGTTCGTCCACCCGGAGCGCGGGGTGACGCTGACGCCGTACTCCACGGTGGACTTCGAGACGGACCGGAAACTCACGCGGGAACAGATCCGGGACGTGGCGAAGGATGAGAAGGTGTACCCTTGGGGGTTCGAGGACGGGCGTGGGAACCTGATCGAGCTGACGAAGGCCCAGTATTTTGAGAAGTACGTGTTCAACGCGGACTACACCCAAGCGCCTATGATCGGGGTGGACCGGCTGATGATGAGCGGGAACGCGTTGGAGAACCTGACGGAGGCGTACACAGGGTGCCGGTTCGTAGACTTCTGCCACCCGGGCCTGGACCCGAGTCAGGAGGGGATGGATTGGTGTTCGCTCCGTTTGGTGTTCGCGCCGGAGGAGACCGGTTGGTATCTGGTCGGCATCATACATGGGCAGTGGACGATTTAACGAAAGAAAGGAAAACAACTGTCTATGAAGATCGTGATAGTGGGCAACGGGAAGGTAGGCTACTCGTTGGCGGAGCAGTTGGCGCAGGAGGAACATGACATCACGGTGGTGGACAATCAGGAGGCCGCGCTGAAGCGGGCGTCTGACGCGCTGGACGTGATGGGCGTGCGGGGCAACGGGGTCGCGGCGTCCACGCTGCGGGAGGCGGGAGCCGGTTCCGCGGATCTGCTGATCGCGGCGACCAACTCGGATGAAGTGAACATGGTCTGTTGTCTCACGGCGAAGAGCATGGGCGCGAAGTATACGATTGCGCGGATCCGGAACCCGGAGTATGCCAGCGGGATCGCGGAGCTGAGTCAGGACTTGGGCATAGACATGACGGTGAACCCGGAGAACGCGACGGCGATCGAGATTGCGCGTTTGTTACGGTTCCCGTCGGCGGCCAATATCGAGACCTTTTGCCGGGGCCGGGTCGAGCTGATGGGCTTCCGGCTCCAGGAGGGGGACTTTGTGGTCGGGAAACCGGTCTACGCGCTGTCGGGGCAGATCAAGAAGCTGTCGCTGCTGTTCTGCGCGGTGGAACGCGGGGGCGAGGTCATCATCCCGAACGGTTCGTTTGTGCCGCAGGTGGGGGATAAGCTCTACCTGATCGGGCGTCCGACGAGCTTGGACCAATTTTTCCGCACGCTGGGCCGGTACGCGCCGAAGGTGCGTCATGTATTCCTGGTAGGCGGAGGCCGGGTGGCGTTGTACCTGGCGAACCAGCTCTTGAAGATGCGGATGCAGGTCAAGCTGGTGGAGAAGGACCCGGAACGCTGCCGGTTCATCAGCGAGCAGCTGCCGAAAGCGACGGTGATCTGCGGAGACGGAGCGGATCAGGAGCTGCTGGAAACAGAACGCCTGACGGCGTCGGATGCGTTCGTCGCGCTGACGGACCGGGACGAGGAGAACCTGATTATCTCACTGTACGCGATGCAGCAGGGGTTATCGAAGGTGATAGCCAAATCGAACCGCCGCAATTATACGAGTATTGCGCAAGCGGTAGGATTGGACAGTGTCGTTTCGCCGAAGCTCATCACGGCGCAGCACATCCTGAAAGTGGTGCGCGGGATGCAGAACTCTCAAGGCAGCGTCATGAACGCGCTGTACCGGATCGCGGACGGGAAGGCGGAGGCGATGGAATTTACAGCTGGTTCGTCCACGCGGAACCTGGGCGTGCCGCTGAAGGACCTGCGTTTACGGCCTGGCGTTCTGCTGGCGGTTCTGGTACGCGGTTCGGAGATCATCATCCCGGAAGGTTCCACGTCGCTCCGGGCGGGGGACAACGTGATCCTGATCTCCCGAGGCGGCGGGATACTGGACCTGAACGATATCTACACGGGCGGCGAGTCCTACACGGGCCGGACGGGAGGGACTCCATGAACATCCGAATGGTCCTGCGAGTCGTGGGCCGTGTCACGATGCTGGTAGCGGGTTCCATGCTGATCCCGCTGGTGGTCGCGCTGCTGTACGGGGAATCTCCTGTCCCGTTTTGCTTGGCGGCGGGGGTGACGTTCGCGGTAGGACTGGCGTTGTCCCGCATTCCGTCCCCGCCGCATTTCTACGTGCGGGAAGGGTTTTTTGCGGTAGGATTGATCTGGCTGCTCACGGGGGTAGCAGGCGGATTACCGTTCTACTTCTCCGGAGAGTTCGCGTCGTTTGTGGACTGCGTGTTTGAGTCCTGCTCCGGCTTCACGACGACCGGAGCGACGATTCTGACGGACATCGAGGCGTGTTCGCAAGGAATCCTGTTCTGGAGATCGTTCATCCACTGGATGGGCGGTATGGGGGTGTTGGTGTTAGCGACGGCAATCGTGCCGTCGTTAGGCATCCGGTCCCAGTACCTGACCCAGGCGGAGACCCCCGGACCGGTGTTCTCCAAACTGGTCCCGAAGCAGTCGCAGACGTCCAAGATCCTCTACGGCATCTACTGCGCGCTGACGCTGCTGGAGACGCTGTGCTTGAAGCTGGCCGGTATGCCGCTCTACGACGCGTTCATCCACGCGTTCAGCACCGCAGGGACGGGGGGATTTTCCAATCGGAACGCCAGCGTAGGCGCTTACGGCAGCTTTGCCATCGACATGATTATCTCGATTTTCATCCTTCTGTTCTCGCTGAACTTCGCGGTTTACTTCTTACTGCTGACCCGCCGGTTCCAGGACGTGCTGGAGAGCGATGAGCTGCGGTTTTTCCTGCTGGTGGTCGCGGGAGCGACTGGAGTGATTTTCATCCAGATCCTGCCTCTGTACGGCGGGCCGCTGGAAGCGTTTCAGTACGCGTTCTTCCAGGTATGTTCCATCATTTCGACCACGGGGTTTTCTACGGTGGACTGGTCGTACTGGCCGCAGTTCACGCAAAGATCGGAAGAGCGTCGTGTAGGGAAAGAGTGTCTT
>CANDKT010000121.1 GCA_947385365.1 uncultured Bacillota bacterium
TGCTCAAGTTGACGCTGATGAGGGTCTCCTTGGGGTGCTGCTGACCGGCGGCGGGAGGCTGCGGCGCGGCGGCCCGAGCTTGCGCGGGCGCGGCGGCGGTCTGGCTGGCCGCGGGGGCGGACGGTTCCGCTTCCGGTTTGGCCTCGGGGGCCGGGTGGTAATCGGAACTCTGGTAGCCCTGCACGGAACCGGCGTCTTTGACCACTAAGATAGCCTTTTCCCGGTCCTCGGAGGTTTTGAACATCATCAGGAAGCCGTTCTCGGAGATGGTCTCGGAGGTCGCGGGGTTTGTCTCCACGTCGTCGGGCGTGAACAGGAAGGACCCCTCGCCGCAGGAGTCCTGCACCGATGTGACCAGCATGAAGGAGCGCAGACTCTCCATACCGCAGCCCTCGTCGAAGCGGACCAGGAGGTTATAGGGATAACCGGCGTTGCCCTCGGCGGCGGGCGGCGCGGCGGCGGCGGTCTGGACCGCCGCGGGAGGGGCCGGGACCGGCGCGGGCGCGGCCGCGGCGGGAGCGGGTGGCTCCTCGCCTTTAATTTTTGCGATCAGGGTATTAACATTTGAAAGGAAAGTGTCGATATCCTTATCAAGCGGTTCGTTTGCTTCCACCTTCTCGACCTCGTTGCGGAAGTAGTCGATGGATTGGAACACCAGGTCGAACAGAGGAGGACGGTTTTCTTCCGACACCACGGCCATTGTATTTTCCCGGATGATGAAGAACAGATCCTCAATCCGGTGGGCCACCGTGGTGAGCGTGTCGAACTCCATCATGGCGGAAGACCCCTTGATGGTGTGCATGATGCGGAAGATCTCATTGACGTTGTCCTGAGAGAACGTATCCGCCTTTTCCGCCTCCAAAACGATTGTTTCCAGTTGTTCCAGCAACGTGTTGGTCTCGTAGATATACATATCCAGTATTTCGTTCCCGCTGCCCATAAAGAAGCACCACCTTAGTAATATCTTTTATCTTTACAATTATCGGCAGAAGGCAGGAGAAAATTAAGTAGCTTTTCTAAGTTTTGTCTAAGAGGTGTCAAAAATGCCTGACCTTTTGGGGGCGGCGAACCCAGTACCGGGTTACGACAGCTCCATCACCAACCGGAATATCCCGGTCTCACCCGACAACACCCAGATCCAGAATATTCCAGACCCCAGCCGCGTGGTCGGTCCGGACGGCCGCACGGAACAACAGGACAGCAGTTTGTCCAACAGTGGGGGAAAGGTCAGGTACGACTCCAATTTCCAGACTTTCCTCCAACAGCTGCGCCAAACCCCGGACTTGGCCCAGAGCTTAGCCCGCCTGCTCCAGGGACGGGAAGGGACCGTCGTCACGTCCGGCTTGAGCGAGGGCATTGCCTCCGAACTGTCCCAGGCGCTGGAAATGATGAAAATGGACCAACAACAGCTGTTGGATTTCCTCAGCGGTCAAATGAAAGCGGGGACCCGTTTCAGCGGGGCCCTGTTTGCGCTGCTCCGGAACGCCTACGCCCGGGCCGCCTCCGACGGGGTGCGCTCGGACATTTTGCAGTTTTTGAAAAGTTACTCCGACTACTCCTCCAGCGCCCACATCGAAGGCAACCTCCTGCGCAACCTGGCCGGGATGGCTGACGCAATGCCCGCCAGTTGGGGGGACAAACTGCGGGAAATGTTGGCCCAGCTCCAGAACAGCATCGCCGCCGGAGACCGTCAGGGCGGACTGGCCCTCCTCCAGCAGAAGGTCTTCCCCTTTATGTCCGCCTACGTGGGACAAACCCACGATCTGGGTACCGCCCGCGGCTTGCTGACCCTGCTCACCCTGGACGTCGCCCGGTACGAAAACGGTTCCGAAGAACGTCTGCTGGAATTTTTCCACCAGCTGCGCGGCTACGGCACCCTCAAAGGCACCCTGGGGAAGCTCGACGACAAGACCTTGCTCAACCTCCTGCACAGCAGCCAGTTCACCCAGACCTCCGCCGCCAATCAGTTCGCGGATCACCTGGCCTCCGCCGCCGCGATGGCCCTGCGCGGCGAGGGCAACGCCGAGATTCAGCAAATCTTCCGCCAGCTGGTCTCCGCCATGCTCATCAACGAGAGCGTCTATATGCCCGTCAGCCACTTCCTCATCCCCATCGAAATGAACGACCGGAAACTCTTTTCCGAACTCTGGGTGGACCCCGACGCCGAAAAAGAAGGCCGCGGCGGTCAGAGCGAAAAATGCCTGAAACTGCTGTTCAAACTCGACGTGCAGGCCCTCGGCCTGTTCGACATCATCTTGATGAGCCAAAATCAGGAAGTGGACCTGCGCGTCTCCTGCCCCGAGGGCGTCGCGCCCTTCTCCCGGCAGATCGAACAGGCCCTTGCCCAGATCCTCAGCCAGAACGGGCTGAAACCTACGTCCGTCAGCGTGCGGAAAATGGAGCGCCCGGTCACTTTGACCGAAGTGTTCCCCAAAATCTTTGAAGGGAAGAACAGTGTCAATGTCAAGGTATGACGGCAGACGGAACCCGTCCAGAAAAGCGGTCGCGCTACAGTACGGCCCCGGTGACGGCGCGCCGGTCATCGTGGCCTCCGGCATGGGCTACATGGCTGAGAAAATCGTGGAAGTCGCCGCCGACAGCGGCGTGCCGATCTATGAAGATAACTCTTTGGCCACCATCCTGACCCAGCTCCAGCTGGGCCAGGAGGTCCCCGAAGAACTTTACAAGGCTATCGTGGAGATCTATGTCTATTTCCTGCACTTCGACCCGGAAAAACCAGCGCAGATCCAGAAAACGGAAACCGAAAAATCGCCCGAACTGGCCCCGCGGGAGAATGCGGAGACCTGAGCGCATTTTGAGCCTTAGAAGAGAAGAATACATTTTCAGGATGGGAGGACGTAAGGCATGACGCAGGAATCGCAGAAAAATATATATCTGCTGCTGGACAGCAAAAACACGCCCATCGCCCGGGGACAGCTGGAAGGACCCGCGAACGGGTCGACTTGGCAGATCCGGGTCCTGGACGACAAAATAGACGCCGTGCTGGAACATCAGGAGTTCCGCCTGCTCTCCATGACCAAGGGGGGTAAGGCACAGGCCGGACGTTTGCTCCGCAGCCGGAACGATATGATCCAGCTGGAGATCTACGAGATCGACGACAGCAACGACGATATGCGTCAGAACCTCCGGGTCCCGACCGATTTCACCAGCTTCATCTATCCCGTCAGCGGCCGCTGGCGGGGCCGCCGGACTTGCCGCGCCTTGGACCTCAGCTGCGGCGGCATCGCCTTCTCCAGCGAAAGCGACTTCGGGATACGCGAACGCGTGGAGTTGGTCATACCCGTCACCAGTCAGCCGCTCCTGCTCCGCGGCGAGATCCTGCGCTGCTGGACGCCCGAGGATTCCAACCAGCCTTACTACGCCGCCAAATTCTACGATATGTGCAACGATGAGGAAATGCTCGTGCGCGAGGCCGTGTTCAGCTTGCAGCTGGACAACCGCCCCAAACACAGCAATACCTAAACCACAACAGACCGGATGCAGTCGGTCCGGTCAACGCCCGGAAAGGAAAGGTTTGATACGATGGCAAAGAATTGGAACAAAACAGCCCGCGGTCTGTGGCTCCGCCGGAGCGCGGCGGGTCTGCTGGCTCTGGTCATGCTGCTCGGCCTGTTCGCGCCGACGGTCCTGGCGGCTGAGTCCGGCTCCCAACCCCAGAGTTGGGCGCAGCCCTACCTGGACGCCCTGGTCTCCTGGGGCGTCATGCGCGGCGATATCGACGGCAACCTCAATCCAGACCGGAACATCACCCGGGCCGAGTTCGCCACCATGATTAACCGCGCCTACGGCTACACCACCGCCGGGGATAACCCCTTCCGCGACGTGGCCAGCCAGTCCTGGTACTACGACGATATCGCCATCGCTTACAACGCAGGCTACCTCGCCGGGACCGCGCCTGCTCTGGCCTCCCCGGAAGCCCTGCTCACGCGGGAACAGGCCGCGCTCCTTCTGGGCCAGAATATGCGCCTGGAACAGGTCGAAGGCGAAGTCCTCGGCTTCAGCGACAGCCGCGACTTCAGCGATTGGAGCCGCAACATCATCCCCGCCGTCATCCGCTCCGGCATCGTCAGCGGTTATCCCGACGGCACCTTCCGTCCACAGCGCAACATCACCCGCGGCGAAGCCGCTTGTATGCTCGTCAACGCCGTCGGCACCCTCGTCCAGGAACCCGGCAGCCATACCTTGGGCAACGTGTACGGCAACGTCACCATCAATCGCTCCGGCGTCGCCCTGCGCAACACCGTCGTCGCCGGGAACCTCTACCTGACCGGCGGCATCGGTCTGGGCGACGTGCTGCTGGAAAACGTCACCGTCTTGGGCCGCATCATCACCAGCGGCGCGGGCGAGAGCAGCAGCGGCGAGAACAGTATCCTGATGCGCAACGTCAAATCCAGCGAAATGCTCGTCAGCAGCCTCAACAACCAGTTCGTCACCATCCGCGCCGAAGGCGACACCGATATTGATTCCGTCCAGATCCGCACCAACGCCTACGTCGAAGACGCTACCCCGGATCAGTACGGCCTGCGCGAGATCGTCCTGGACGGCGAAGCAGGCGCGACCCTCCAGTTGGCCGGGAACATCAAGGACGTCACCAACCTGACCCCCAATTCCCGCCTCGTGGTCGCCCAAGGCGCAACCAAAAAACTCACCGTCGACGAAAAAGCCACCGGCTCCGCACTGGTCATCAACAACGGCGGCCGTATCGCGGACCTGAACCTCGACGTGGGTACCAGCGTCACCGGCGAAGGCGATATCAATAAAGTCACCATCGGTTCCAACGGCGTCAACGTCTCCATGCTCCCCGACGATATCGTCATCCGGCCCGGCTTGACCGCCTCCATCGCCGGAGAGAACCTGGATACCGTCACCGCCGCCGAGTCCTCCGAGAACCCCCGCCTGCTGGCCGGATACCCCGCCGTGCGCAATATCGCGCCTACGACCGCCGACGCCGTCTTCAGCACCAATAAACGCGGCACCGTCTATTGGGCCGTCACCGGCCTGGGCGACGGCTCCGTCAGCGAGGACAACCTGATCTCTCCGCCCTCCTACTCCGGCAAGATCCTGCGCTCCGGCAACATTAAGGTCAACTCCTCCAAAACCGAGGTCACCGCCCGGATCACCGGCCTGACAACCGAAGGTTCCTACTACCTCACTGCGATTCTGGTCGACAGCCGCGGCCAGCGCAGTCCCCTCAAAGTCACCGCCTTCACCACCCCGGACGATACCGCCCCCAACTTCGCCACCGGCTACCCTGTGATGAGCAAGATCACCAGCAATTCCGCCCAAGTCACCGTCATGCCCACCAAGAGCTGCCTGCTCTACTACGCCCTCCTGCCAAAGGGCAGCATCGCCCCCAAAGCGCAGGACTTCAAAGCCAACGCCATCCGCGGGAACTTGGGATTCGGCAGTATGGACGTGGTCAAAAATACCACCCTGCCCTTCACCGTCAACAGCGTCGACCTGGAAGAACTCAAATCCTACGACCTCTACCTCTGGCTCAGCGACTACGACAACGGCAAGAGTTCCGCCGTCCGGAAACTGACCTTCACCACCGCCGACGGGACCCCGCCCATCATCCGCTACCTGGAACAGAGCAACGCCTTGGCCAACTCCGTCGAGGTGACTTACGCCTTGAACGAACCCGGCACCGTCTACTGGTCCATCGTCCGGGAAGGCGTGGAGTTCTTCCGACCGCTCTCCGGCCAGACTACGCCCCCCGAACCGGACGACCCCGCCGCGAAAAGTCAGGTGGAAGCCGGTATGGGCGCCCTGCGCCACGGCGCAAGCAACGCTTCCCGCGCCGATACCGACGTCAAATTGGCCATCAGCGGTTTGGAAACTCAGACCGCCTACGACCTCTACTACGTCGCCAAAGATAAGGCCGGCAACTACTCCGATATGGTCCGCAAGATCACCGTCAATACCTTGGACAACGCCCCCCCGACCGTTACGCAGGAGTTCACCCGCTACAACGGCGACGCCAAAGAGGAACCGCTGCCCGATACCGATATCCGCCTCGTGTTCAATGAGAGCATCCAGGGCGTCAATATCCAAGGCGGCAAACGAGATTACGAACCTTTCATGCAGATGTATCAGGACGTGCTGGACCCCCCGGAGGGTATGACCGTGGAACAGGCCCGCAATACGTTGGCCGAAGCCCTCCACCGCCATATCAAGCTCTTCGTCAACCAGGCCTACGGCCCCGCCGTCGAAGCCGAAGTCCGTACCGAAAGCACTTCCCCCGATAACAACACCTGGGTCATCGACTTCCGCTACGCCACCGTCGCGATGGACGAGGGCAAAATGGTCCTCACCTTCCCCACCAAAGAGGACCCCAAAACCAGCGCGTTGAACTTGGCCAGCGGCGCGACTTACTACTTCTACCTGACCGGAATCTGCGACACCGCCATCATCCCTAACGTCATGAACAACACCACCATGAAAGAATTTCGCACCGTGTTCGCACAGGTGTCTCTGGTTCAGGGCAACGTGTGGCAGATCAGCTCCTACACCGATAAAAACGGCAACAAAGTCTCCGTAGACGCCGCCAAAGGCCGGATCGATATGCACTTCCTCGCCGATCCCATCGCCGTGTCCCGCGTGAGCGAGGATATGATGTGCGATATGCTGCTGTGGACCGACACCAGCATGAATTACACCCTCTATTCCCGCCCCCTGAACGGCGGAGACGATACCTGGGTGCTGGAAGGTTCCACCGATATCACCATCGGCAGCAATGCGGACGGGTCCCCCATCGGAGACGGCTTCGCGTTCCAGAGCCTGGGCCGCCACTTCCGTGGCACCGCGCAACAGCCGAAATTCGAGAAACTCCAGGGTATGCAGGGCCGCGAGTTCGCCATCCATGTGGACCGTATCGGCGACAGCGATAACTTCAGCGCGTGGAACCAGACCGTCCGCCTGAAAGTCACCGTCGCCGCCAATACCCAGCCCCACTTGACCAGCCTCTCCAGCGGAAGCTACCTCAACGATTGGCAGGAGAGCGTCAAGGACGACCGCACCACCTCCATCGGCCTGCCCGACCCCTTCATCCTCCGGAAACCCTTCACCGACAGCGCGCCGCCGGAGTTCGTCGGCAATTACCCCATCATCCGCGCAGGCGATATCGCCGCCGAAGTCGACGTCATGATCGACCGGCCCGGTCAGGTGTACTACGTCGCCGTGCCGCTGACCAACCTCAGAGGCGCGGGCAACGTCCCCCTGACTTTGGACCCCTCTAACCCCGCCTCTATCGACACCACCATCAACAGCGTCATGACCTTCGACATCGCGGTCAAACCGACCGTCCTCAATCCCCAAGCCTTCGCGTCCGGCGACCTGACCGACGACTATATGCCCCGCCCCAAAGTCGTCCCCAAATCCGGCAGCGCGATTCCAACCGCCAATAACCCCCTCCTCCTGTCTTCGCCAGGCCGGAATACCGTCACCGGAGGGAAGTTCACCGGCGCCGTCCGCTACGGCGCGTCCAGCAGTATGGTCGCCAACAACGCTTCCACCATCCGCCTGGAAAACCTGACCCCCAACTCCCTGAGATCGGAAGAGCGTCGTGTAGGGAAAGAGT
>CANDKT010000122.1 GCA_947385365.1 uncultured Bacillota bacterium
AAGACACTCTTTCCCTACACGACGCTCTTCCGATCTTGACTGCGTTCGACTTGCGCCTCGAAGTTGCCGCTGTAGACCAGCATCGCGCCGTAGCAAAGCCCGTGATCCTCGTTGGCGTCCCGCTGGCAGAGGACCACGAAAGGATTGTGCTGATGACTGGACGTGCCTCGCACACTGCCCACCCCTTGCACGCCAGGGCGTAAGGGCGCGCGGTGCGGACAGCGTTCCATCAGGTGACGGCCGTCAAACGTGATGAGGTCCAGATCCGACTGGAGGAAGTCCAGGCACACGGAGGCACAGCGGTTCAGCCGGACGGTTTTACCGCCCCGGTTCACCACCCGAACGGCGCGGGTAATCAGGTCGTACTGCTCCAAAACGCCGTAATACAATTCCACCGCCACCCCCGCGGCGGCGTCCTCCAGGGTGATGACGAGCGTCTCCGCATCCTCGCCGCCCCGGAACGCAGGCAGACCGTCCAGCGCGTACTTGCCCGGACGGACCTCAAACCCGGCGTAACGCAAATCCGCGCTCCGGCTCCCGTCGGGCAGCTCCAGCTCCAGGGAGGGCAGGCGGAAATCCCCCACGCCGCAGGTGGAGTACTCCTGAGGCAGGGTGTCCAGAGAGTAGGTGCGGTCTAACCCGGCTTCGTCCGGGTTGGGGGAACAGGCGCGGTCCGCGTACTGGATCAGACCCGACAGGTCGCCGCCGCGGATGCGGGGGCCGTAGTAGGTGTGCAGAAGCACGTGGTACGGGTCGGCTTTCATCTGGTAGGTGGAGTTCTGGGTATGCAGCGTAAAGACGCCTTTCGGCTTATCGGCAACGATCATTTGGGATTCCCCCCGAAAAAAATTTTAGCTTGGGGTGATTGTACGGGATTTTAGCCGGTCCGGCAAGAGGGGAACGGCTAAAATAATGGAGAAATCCGTCTCCGGAAGAGGCGGGTCTTTTGTAGGGCTATACAGGGCAGCAGCCCCGGACGTATGACGCGCCGGGGCTGCCGCTGGGGTGAAGAGGAAAAGGCTTATTTGCCGCCCGTGGAAGCGATGCCTTCGATGAACTGGCGCTGGAAGATGAGGTAGAGAATGACCATAGGCAGCATGGCCAGCAGAGAACCTGCCATCAGCACCGGGAAGTTGGTGCTGAACTGGCCGCGCAGCGTGGCCAGACCGGAGGAGAGCGTCATCATTTGCAGGTCGGAGTTGACCACCAGAGGCCACATCAGGTCGCCGTAAGCGAACACGGCGGTGAAGATGGTCAGCGCGGCGACCGAGGTCCCCGTCAGCGGGAACATGACCTTATAGAAGGTCTGCCACTGGTTGCAGCCGTCCAGATAAGCCGCCTCGCCGATCTCGGTGGGGATGCCTAAGTAGGTCTGGCGCAGGAAGAACACGCCGAACGCGCTGACAATGCCAGGGAACACCAGCGCAAACACGGTGTTGGCCATGCCCATCTTGGCGACCATCTGGTACTGCGGGATGATGAAAATCTGGCTGGGCAGGGACATCTGGACCAGGACGATACCGAACAGCAGTCCTTTGCCGCGGAACTGGAGCTTCGCGAACGCGTAGCCCGCCATAGAGCTGAACGCAATGGCGCAGACGACGCGGAAGAAGACCATCAAGGCCGTGTTGAGGTACAGGTGTCCGAAGGGCAGACTGGCGACCGCGTCGCTGAAGTTGCTGACGATCAGCTCGGCGGGGAAAATGGTGGGCGGGATCTTCATGCTCTCCGGCACCGACTTCAAGCTGGTGAGGATCATCCACACGAAGGGGAAGATCATGATGACGGTGCCTAAGATCAGGGCGGCGTAGGTCAGGACCTTGCTCATAGTCCGGGAGCGTTCCAGAGATGCGCTTTTCATTCCTCTTCCCTCCTTACACGTCGTAGTTGACCCACTTCTTCTGGCCTATGAACTGGAAGATGGTCACTACGCCGATGAGCAGGACCGTCCAGATGACGATGGCGGAGCCGTAGCCCCGGTCGCCGGCCACGAAAGAGGAGCGGTAGAACAGATACATCAAGCTCTGCACGCTGGTGACGGCAGGGTTGGTGTCCTCCACCATCATGTAGATCAGGTCGTAGACCTTCACGGAGGACATCAGGCGCATAATCATGACCACGAACAGCGTGGGGGAGACCATAGGCAGCGTGATCTGGAAGAATTGCGTGGTCTTGCTCGCGCCGTCGATGTTGGCGGCCTCGTAGTAGGACTTGGAGATGTTCTGTAAACCGGCCAGCAGCAGCACCGCGTCGTAACCGATGTTGCTCCAGATGGCCACGATGGCGCAGGTAATCATGACGACTTTGGAGTCGGTGATCCAGTTGATGTGGGTCCCGAGGAGCTGGTTGAGGATGCCGTACTCGGCGTTGAAGATCCAACGCCAGACCATAGTGACCGCGGCGGGCGCGCAGACCATCGGCAGGAAGAAGACCGTGCGGAAGAAACCTTTGCCTTTGATCTTGGCGTTGAGCAGCATGGCCACCAGCAGGGACAGGAACAGTCCCAGCGGCACCGTGAGGATGCAGAAGTAGATGGTGTTCCAGGTGGCGCGCCAGAACTCGGCGTTCTGGAACATGTTGATGTAGTTTTGCAGGCCGATGAAGCGGTAGTGGCCGAAGCCTAAGTGTTCGCAGAAGCTGGTGTAGAGCGTCTGGACGAAGGGCCACAGGTTCAGCACCAGCAGACCGATGATGGTGGGGGCTACCATGATCCAGCCCCAATTCTCCTCCCGCCGGGCCGCGGCGGACAATTTTGTCATTGCTCCCTTATTCACAAACAAGCCCTCCTCTCTGTCAGTCGGACGTCACATAGCTGTCCGCAAGGTTTTGCAGATAAGCCATGTTTTCGTCGAAATCTCCGCCGTTGTAGATATGGGTCATCACCTCGGGAACGATGGAGGTCCACTTCCGGCGGGTCGCGCTGTTGACGTACTGGATGGCGTCGTCGAACTGGTCGTAGCACACGTCCAGGTCCAGCATGTAGTCGAAGCCCTGGAACGCGGTGGACCAACTCTCCTCGGTGCCCAGGTAGGCGGGGATCGCCGCGCCGGACTCGCCTTGGATGCGCTGGGCCTCCTCGGTGCCGAAGAACTTCACCACGTCCAGCGCAATCTCACGGGTCTTGCTGTGCGCGCCGACCGCGTAACACAGGCCGTTGGAGATGGTCGCCCGTCCGCTGCCGGACTTGGGATTCGGGCAGGCGGGCAGCGGAGCGATATCCCATTTGCCCACCAGGTTGGGGTAGTTCTGCATGGACGCCAGGAGATTCCAGGAACCTTCAAAGAACATCGCGCCGATCTCCGAGAAGAACGCCGTGCCAGGGGAGGTCTCCGCAAAGTACGCCTGCGTCGGGCACCAGTCGTTTTTCTGCAAGTCCACGTAATACTTGATCGCCTCGGAGGTCGCGGGCTGGGTGTACCCGGCGTACTGGTTGTTCTCGTCCAGGATGTAGCCGCCGTTCTGGTAGACGAAGTTCCAATACCCCAGCTGCTCGTCGCTGTAGGCCATGTAGCCGTACTTGCCGGTCTCGTCGTAGATCTTCTGCGACGCCTCCGTCATGTCGTCCCAGGTCCAGGTCTCGTCCGGGTAGGGGACCTTCGCCGCGTCGAACATCTCCTTGTTGTAGACCAGGACCACGTTGTCCTTGTCCTTCGGCACGCCGTACATACGCCCGTCCGTCCCGCTGGCGTTGCCGATGGAGATCTCCGAATAGTGGTTCGTGTAGAAATCCGGGTCCACGTCATCATACAAATCGGTGACGTCGGCCAGCATCCCGAAGTCCGCGTAGTACAGAATCTGGTTCGTGTGCATCCAGAAGAGATCAGGCAGGGTATTGCTTTCCGCAGCGGCTTCCAGCTTGGTCCAGTACTCGCTCCAGCTCGTCACCTGCACGTCGATGACGACATCCGGGTTTTTCGCGGTGTAGGCGTCACACATGGCCTGCATACCGTCGCGCTGGTTGACGTCCCAAATCTGGAACTTCAGGTGGGTCTTGCCGTCTGAAGCCCCGCAGCCGCTCAGGGACAGCAGCAGCGTCAGCGCCAGCGCCAGGGCCGTGACGCGGGGGAACCTTTTCATAACTCCACTCCTCTGCTTTTTGTTTGGTTCTGACAAGATGATAATACCTTTGGCCGTTTGGTGTAAATGAACAGGGATTTTGAAAATATGCCAGAATGTTTTGTCGCACGCTTTCCGTGCAGGTCAGGACACATTCGGGTATATATTCGGATTTTCCTCCATTTTGTACAGTTACAGGACCGGCTTTTTGTTCAAAACGTCAGTCAGGGTCCCGGCGGCCCAACGCGGGGAATCCCCCGCCGGTGGACAGGTCCAGATTCGCCTGCCGCTCGCCCGGCTGCCAGGGGACGCTCTCCAAATACTCGCTGGGCGACATCCCGGTCTCCCGCCGGAAGACCTTGGAAAAGTAGTTGGCGTTGGCGAACCCGGACGCCTCCGCTACATACGTGATGGTAGATTCCGGGTCCCGGAGCAGCAGCTTGGCGTAGCCGATGCGGATGTGCGTGATGTACTTGCCCGGAGAAACGCCGGTCTTCTTCGTGAACACCCGGCTCAGATGCGCCGCGGACACCTCCAGACGCTGCGCCAGCTCCTCCACGCCCTCCAGAAAGGGGAACTCCTCCTGTATGATGGCCAGAGCCCGCTCCACCAGTGGCGAAGCCGTCGGCTTTTTCCCGCTGTCCGCTCCCTTCAGAGGCAGACCGCGGAGCTTGAGCAGCAGCGTGTAGGCCAGCGCGGACGCCTCCACGCCATCCGCCGAACCGCTCTCCTCCTCCAACACCGCCAGTGACACCACCGCCGCCCGTACCGCCCCCGCACCCGCCAGAAATACGGCGCTGCCGTTATTTAACCGCTCCCCCAACAGACGCGGGAGCAGGTCCCCCCGCAGCCGCGCCAGCATACACACCCCGTCCGACACCGCTTGGACCGCGTATTCTCCGGGACTCTCCAGCAGAATCACCTGCCCCGCGTCCAGCAGAGCGTACCGGCTGTGCGCGGATACCGTCAGACTCCCCTGCACCGCCGCCGCTAAAATGTAATCCCCCGTCTCCCCGTAGCCCGCCGACCGGCTCCCAGCGGCTAAGGGCAGGATCTGGGCGTATGTCAGGGCCAGCAGCCCCCGGACGGTCTCGTCGGGGGCTGTGGGCTGAATGTCTCGTCTCTCGTTCCGGCGAGGCGCCATGACTTCTGACCTCCGGTTTCATGGGCGGCGGACCGTCCGGTTTTGCTTTGCCTGAGCCTTCAGTGCGCAATCGCGACTTCCGTCTCCTTGTCGAACAAGTGGATCTTCTCGGTCTTGAGCCGCAGCGCGCCTACGTCGCCTTCCCGGCCCGCGTAGGTCGACGGCGCGCGGACTACCAGCTTGTTGCCTTGGCAGTCCAGGTGCAGGTTGATCTCCGCGCCCATCAGCTCCGCAATCTCAATCTTCGCCTCCAGATCGTGCCTCTCCCCGGAACCAACCGCTTCCACATCCTCAGGCCGGATGCCCAGCACCACGGTCTTGCCGACGTAAGCCGCTAACGCCTTTTTGTCCATAGACGGAGCGAGCGGAATCGTATTGCCGCACACCTGCGCGGTGTACGCGTCGCCCTTCTTGGCGATGACCGCGTCCATAAAGTTCATCTGCGGCGAGCCGATGAACCCGGCCACGAACAGATTGCAGGGACGGTCGTACAAAGTCTGCGGCGTGTCGTTCTGCTGGATGATGCCGTTCTTCATGACCACGATGCGGTCGCCCATCGTCATGGCCTCCGTCTGGTCGTGGGTGACGTAGACGAACGTCGTTTGCAGACGCTTATGCAGACGGCTGATCTCCGCGCGCATGGCCGTGCGGAGCTTGGCGTCCAGGTTGGACAGCGGTTCGTCCAGCAGGAAGACCGCAGGGTTCCGGACCATAGCCCGCCCCAACGCCACACGCTGACGCTGGCCGCCGGACAACGCCTTCGGCTTCCGGTTGAGCAGGTGTTCCAAGTCCAACGCCTTCGCCGCTTCATGGACCCGGCGGTCGATCTCGTCCTTGGGGACCTTGGCCTGCATCAGCCCGAAGGCGATGTTCTTGTAAACCGTCATGTGGGGGTAGAGCGCGTAGTTCTGGAACACCATAGCGATGTTGCGGTCCTTCGGAGCCACGTCGTTCACGACGCGGTCGCCAATGTACAGCTCGCCGCTGGTGATGTCCTCCAGCCCTGCGATCATCCGCAAAGTCGTGGACTTCCCGCAGCCGGACGGACCAACCAGAATGACGAACTCCTTGTCCTTGATCTCCAGGTTCAGGTCCGGGACTACCGTGACGTTGCCGGGATAGGTCTTTTCTACGTGCTTGAATGTGATACTGGCCATAGAGCGATCTCCTCCTTGTGATTTTGGCAACAGGATAGCACGGGGTTTCCGTCAAAACAAGGGTAAATTCCTGACAGATATCGTAAAATATTGACTTTTGCTCCAAATACAAAAAAATTACCCGTCAGGTCAGATTCTTCCCCTTGTGCCCGCTTGACCGGTTGTGCTATACTGAATCAGTTGAATTTTTGTGCCTGGCCCAGCGTGAAAACGCTTTCATTTTAGCAGATTCTTGATGAAAATTTCCATCGCTTTTTGCCACTTGTGAAACAGACCCGCACGCCTTGAGGAGGTCCCCTATGTTTTTCCGAAAAGATTACGCGGAACCCGGCCCCGGTATCGACCCCAACGCGCCTGAAAAAACCGGATTGGCTCGTTTCGGGGAGATCCTCTCCCTGGAATGCGTCACCCTCTTCAAACTCAACCTGCTCCTGCTCGCCGCCTGCCTGCCCGTCCTCACCATCCCGCCCGCCCTCTACGCCATGAACTGCGTCGTCCGCAAAATGATCCTCGACCAGCCCGTGGACTGCTTCTACGACTTCCGCAAAGCCTTCCGCCTGCACTGGAAACGCGCCTGCGCCGCCTTCTTCCTCACTCTCCTGCCCCTGACCGTCTCTGGCACCGGCGTGTGGTTCTACCTCAGCCGCGCCGCGCAACAACCCCTGTTTTTCCTCCCCTTCATGCTCTGTTCCACCGTTTTCCTGGTGACGATACTGGCTTCCGGCTACTTCTGGACGCTCCTGACCACGAAACGCTCCGTCCTGGAATCCCTCCGCCTCGCCCTGCTGCTGGGCGTCGCGAAACCTCTCCGCGCCATCCTCGCCGCCGTCTCCGTCTACGGCAGCCTCTTCGCCGCCGTCTTAGCTTTCCCGATCAGCGCGCTTTACCTCCTCCTGATCGGCTTCTCCTTCCCCTGCCTCCTCGCCGGCTTCTTCGTCCGGACCGTCATACGCGACTTGTGAAAATCTTCCCAAACGCATGAAAAAACGCGCTCCGATGGAAGCAATCGTTTCCATCGGAGCGTTTCTTATCTCTGGAAGGTGTTCTCTTTCTTGAAAGAAAGAGAACCAGAAAGAACTTAGGAACGAAT
>CANDKT010000123.1 GCA_947385365.1 uncultured Bacillota bacterium
GGGTACGTCCAAGCGGAAGATTTTCGCGCCTACCGTCCCCTGTGGGTGGAGCCTATCGCCTCCGAGTACAAAGGCTACACGGTCTGCGAGATCCCGCCCAATGGCCACGGGCTGACCGTTCTGATGGCCCTGAACATCCTGAAAGGTCTGGAGCTGGGTCAAGAGAAGGACTCCGCTGAGACTTGGCATAAGCTCCTGGAATCCATCAAGCTGGCCTTCGCCGACGCCAAAACTTACATCGCCGACCCGCGTTTTATGCGCACGCGCGTGCAGGACCTGCTCCGGGAGGACTACGCCGCCCAACGCCGGGCCTTGATCGGCCCAGAAGCCCTCCTTCCCCAAGCGGGAGACCCCGCCTGCGGCGGCACCGTTTACCTGTGTACCGCCGACCCGATGGGGAATATGGTCTCCTTCATCCAGAGCAACTATACCACCTTCGGCGCGGGCGTAGCGATTCCGGATACCGGGATCTCCCTCCAAAACCGCGGCGCGAACTTCTCCCTGTCCGAGGACAGCGACAACTGCCTGGCCGGAGGCAAACGCTCCTACCACACCATCATCCCCGGATTTTTGATGAAAAACGGGACCGCTGTGGGACCGTTCGGCGTCATGGGGGCGTTTATGCAGCCTCAAGGCCACGTTTTGGTGGTGGTGAACACCGTGGATTACCACATGAACCCGCAGGAGTGCTTAGACGCCCCGCGTATCCAGTGGCTGGGCGGGAAACGAATCCAACTGGAACGGGAGATTCCAGCTCACGTGGGACTGGAATTGGCCCGGATGGGTCACGAAGTGGAAGTGGCCAACTCCAATTTGGATATGGGACGGGGCGAGATCATCTGGCGGACCGAAAACGGTCTGCTGATCGGCGGGACCGAGCCGCGCTGTGACGGTACGGTCGCCGCCTGGTGATCCGTCCGGAATTTACCGCTTATAGTTTTCGTCAGACCTGACAGCCTATAGAACAGAGACCCGGTGCGTTTTCCGGGAAAGGGAGACGAAATTATGGAGGAACAAGGGCTTTGGCGGCTGTTCTTCGCCACCGGACTGCCGGAGGCATACCTGGCGATCCGGGCGGCGGAGCGGGCGCGGGAGACGGAACAGAAAATTGCAGCGGCGTTTCGTCCCCGAGGCGGGCGGGCAAGGCAGGCGTGAGCCTGCCCGGCCCGTACATAGGAGGAAACTACCCATGTACATGACAACGAAAGCGTTGGTCCTGCGGACGGTGGACTACCGGGACGCGGATAAGATTCTGACCCTGCTGACCGAGGAACAGGGGAAACTCACCGCGTCCGCCCGCGGGTGCCGCCGGAAAGGAAGCGTCACCGCCGCGGGATGTCAGCTGTTGTGCTGGTCGGAGCTGGTGCTTTACGAGCGGAACAACCGCTGGTTCGTGAAAGAGGCGGCGACGCTGCGGCAGTTCCGGGGCGTGCGGGACGATCTGGAACGTCTGGCGTTGGCCTGCTACTTCGCGGAAGTGACCCAGCTGCTGGCCGTAGAAGGGGAACGGAGCCCGGAACTGCTCTCGCTGATCCTCAACAGCCTGCACGCGTTGGACGAGATGCAGGAAAAACCGCTGGCGTTGGTCAAGGCCGCCTTCGAACTGCGGGCCATGTGCCTGGCCGGTTACGAGCCGCTGCTGGAAGGATGCGCCGTCTGCGGCGCGGAACAGCCCCAAAACGCCCGCTTCCAACTCCAGAACGGCCTGCTGTACTGCACGGCTTGCCAGCCGGAAACGGAACGTTCCGTACCAGTCCCGCCGCAGGCTTTGGCCGCAATGCGCCACATCGCCTACGGCAATCCGAAACGCCTCTTCTCCTTCCCCGCTTCCGGCGGGACCCTGAACGCTCTGGCCGCTTTGACGGAGGCGTACCTGCAAACCCAGCTGGAACGCAGTTTCCACACCTTGGATTTCTACAAGCAGCTCCTTGGCAAAAACCTTTCCTAGCGGGAAACGCGTTACACGTCCGATTGTTCCAGATTGGCCAGGATCGCGATGAACTGCGCCGCTTTCGGCTTATCGGTCAGCGGACGCCCGGCGAGCCGACAGACCAGTTCCGGATTGTTGCGCCAGGCCATGCCGACAGCGCTCCGGATGTTGCGTTCCACGGTCTTCCAAGAGGTGTTAAATTCCTTCGCAACGGCCGGGTAGAGGAGCTTCGTGATGAGCAGGAGCGTGTCCGGGTACTGGCGGACGAACTCCAGCGCGAAGCTCAGCTGGTAGAAGCAGACGTAATTGGGTGTGATGCCCAGTTGGGTCAGGAGCGGTTGATAATTCATACTCGATCACCTATCTGGTCGTCCATAGTTTTCAGAGGCGGCGCGCAGGAAACAGCGGGCGGGAAACGAACCGCGCCGCCTTCCGCGTACCGCGTCTGGGACTCCCAGTTATTACCATAGCGCAAACGGAAGCCAATTTGTGGATTATTTTGCAAAAAATAGGGAAATCCGGCGGAAATCACGCGAGAGTAAGTAGAAACTGACGCGATCTGACAAAAAGCGACAGGATTCGACTTGGTATACCAGCCGCTCCGCCGCCCTGAAAAAAGTCCGCCGCGGAGAAACTCCGCGGCGGACAAAGTGTCGGTTCCAAATCACTGGAGCGGTTCAAAATCGCTGGCGGGCCGGCGGCAGATGGGGCAGACGTAATCGTCCGGGAGCGTGTCGCTCTCGTAGATGAAGCCGCAGATTTTACAGATGAACCCTCTCGGTTTTGCCGGGGCCTCTTCGGGGACGGGTTCGGGGGACTCGCCCCGGATGGAAGCGGCTAAGGCTTTCGCCAAAGCGTCCAGTTCGTCTTCCTGACCGGGGGCCAGAGCCGATTTGAGTGTGACGGGCGCGTCCAGAAGCTCCATGTTCTTCATTCCCTCCAGCAGCTCCGCCATCAGCTTGCCGCTGGCCGGCGCCCAGGAGCCGTTCTGGATCAGCGCGACTTTGCGGCCCTGTAGATTGTGGTGGGCCAGATCCCGGAGCAGATGCTCCATAGGATCGAAGATGCCGTTGTTGTAGGTGGGCGCGGCGAAGACGATGTGGCTGTACTTGAAGCAGTCAGACAACACGTAGGAGTAATGTGTGACGGACACGTCGTGCATTTCGACCGGGATGCCCAGCTCCGCCAGACGGCAGGCCAGGATATTCGCGGCGGTCTCCGTGTGGCCGTAGATGGAGGCGAAGGGGATCACAACGCCTTGCACTTCCGGCTCGTAAGCGGCCCACTTCGCGTAGCGGTCGAGGATCTGTCCGAAGTCTTTGCGCCACACGGGTCCGTGGAGCGGGCAGATCATTTGGATGTCCAGCGCGGAGGCTTTCTTCAGCAGCGCCGTGACCTGCGGACCGTATTTGCCTACGATGTTGGTGTAGTACCGCCGGGCCTCGTCCAGCCAGTCCCGTTCCCAGTCCACCTCGTCGGCGAACAGCACGCCGTTCAGCGCGCCGAAAGACCCGAACCCGTCCGCAGAGAACAGAATCTTATCCGTGGAGTCGTAGCTGACCACCACCTCGGGCCAGTGGACCATAGGCGCGGCCACGAAGGTGAAGTGATGCTTGCCCGTGCTGAGCGTGTCGCCTTCGCCGACCAGAATCGCGCCGGACGGGTCCGTGGCGTGGAATTGGCGGATCATGTTGATGGCCTTGCCGTTGCAGACGATACGCGCCTCGGGATGGCGGAGCATCAGATCGCCTAAGGTAGCGGCGTGGTCCGGTTCCATGTGGTGGACGAAGATATAGTCCAGCTTCCGGCCGCCCAGAGCGTACTCCAGGTTCTCCAGAAACTGCGTCTGGACCGCGCGGTCCACGGTGTCGAAGAGGACCGTCTTCTCGTCCAGCAGCAGGTAGGAGTTGTAGGACATACCACGGGGGACCGGATGGGCCGCTTCAAAAATAGGGCGCTGACGATCGTTCGCGCCGATCCAGATCAGGTCTTCCGTGACCTTTCTTGTGCAGTACATGAAAAAGCCTCGCTTTCTTGAATAGAGTGGAGCGTTGCGGGATATGAGACGGAGACAGGACTTGTCCCGCCCGCTTTTAGAGAAAGCATACCACATTTCTGCGGAGAAAACCAGCGGTGTCCTCCCTTTTTTCAAATCTTGTCAACTTGCGAAAAACATATTGAAAAGGGAGCGGTGATTTCGTATAATCAGAGGGCAATATTTTGCCAAATACCCAGTTGAGGAGAAGGGATATGTACCGTATCGACATTATGACATTGTTCCCCGACGTGGTAGGGGATATGCTCTGCGAGTCCGTGCTGGGCCGGGGACAGGAGCGGGGTTACATCCGGGTGGAGTGCCATCAGATCCGGGACTACACCATCAACAAACAGCGTCAGGTGGACGATTACCCTTACGGCGGCGGCCGGGGCGCGGTGATGCAGGCGGACCCGCTCTATCGCTGCTGGGCGCATATCTGCCAGGAAGCCGGAGAACGGATACACACCATATACATGTCTCCGGCAGGGAAGACGTTCGTGCAAGCGGACGCCCGGCGGTTGAAGGACGACTACCAGCGGCTGATTCTGGTCTGCGGACACTACGAGGGCGTCGATGAACGCTTCATCGAAGAGTGCGTGGACGAGGAGATCTCCATCGGCGACTTTGTGATGACCGGCGGCGAGATCCCCGCTATGGCGGTAGCCGACGCCGTGTGCCGGTTGGTGCCTGGGGTGCTGTCCGACCCGTCCTGCTACGAGAACGAGAGCCACTGGAACGGAACGCTGGAAGCGCCTCAATACTCCCGCCCGGAGGTCTGGCACGACCGCGCTGTTCCGTCGATTCTGCTGTCCGGCAACCACGCCAAGGTGGAGCAGTGGCGGCGGAAGCAGTCCATCCTGCGTACCCGTCAGCGCAGACCGGACCTGTACGAGAAGCTGGACTTGTCCTCCAAGGAAGACCAGAAGCTCTTGAAAGAGCTGGAGGAGGAGTCGGAGTGATTGGGTCCGATCTGACTGCGGCGTTCGGGGTGTTCCTGACCGGCGTCGCGGTCTGTATGGTCAAAGGCGTGTCTTTGGTCTGGGCGTTGGCCGTAGGGTTCGTGTGCTTTTTTGGAGTGGCCCTGGGCCGGGGGTTCCACGTCAAAGAGCTGGCGGCAATGGCTTGGAAGGGAATGGGGACCTCCATGAAGGTCCTGCGCATCTTAACGCTGCTGGGACTGCTCACCGCCCTGTGGCGCGCAAGCGGAACGGTCGCGGTCTTCGTTTGGACCGGCGCGAAACTCATCACGCCGCGCTCCTTCGTGCTGATTGCGTTCCTGCTCTCCTCCGTGTTCTGCATGGCCTTCGGCAGCTGCTTCGGCGTCGCGGGGACCGCGGGCGTCATCCTTATGGCAATCGCGCGGGGCGGCGGCGCGAACCTGACCGTGACCGCAGGCGCGATCATGTCAGGCATTTATGTGGGGGAACGCTTATCTCCGGCGTCCTCTTCCGCGGCGCTGACGGCGGCGATGGCCGGTGTGGACCAGAGGGAGTTTCAACAGCGGATGTGGCGTACCACACCAACGCCTCTGCTCCTGGCTACAGCCGCCTACGGAGTCCTGTCTCTGTTGTTCCCACTCCAGCGGCTGGATATGCAGGTCGTGTCCGCTCTGGAACAGGAGTTTTCCCTGACTTGGCCGACGGTCTTGCCCGCCGTAGCCCTCCTGGTCTTGCCCTGGCTGAAACTGAACGCGGTGTGGTCTATCCTGGTCAGCTGCGTTTTGTCCGCTCTGTCCGCCCTACTGGTGCAGGGGATGCCTGCGGAACAGCTATTGCGGGCGTGTATTTTTGGGTATCGCAACAGCTCGCCAATCCTGGCGGAAATCATATCAGGCGGCGGGCTGCTGTCTATGGTCAACGGGATGCTGATTGTCATATTATCCTGCGGCAATTCCGGGATATTCAGCGGCACGGGTCTGCTGAAACCGGTGACGGACGGCCTGTCCCGCCTGACGGCGCGGATTGGACTGACCGCCGCGCATATCGTGCTGGCGTTAGGCTGCACCGGCATTTTCTGCAACCAGACGGTGGCCATCGTCATGAGCGCCCAACTGATGAAAGAGGAGTACCGCCGCGAGGGCCGCGAACCAATGGAGCTGGCCGAGAACATCGGAAACACGGCAATCAACCTGGCCGGTCTGGTGCCTTGGGCCATCGCCGCAACCGTGCCGTTGGCCGCAATGGAAATGGGACCTTCCATACTTCCCTGGGCGGTGTATCTGTACCTGTTGCCGCTGTGCTGGTGGTTCCAGAACCGGAAACCGTGACGTCCCCAGAAAAATTTGCAAAAAATCCTCTTGTGAGACAGACGGAAAATGTCCCGATTTTGCTTTACAAGCTCCGGAAGGTATGGTAAACTGATGAGAAGAAATCTAATGCAAAAAACCACATCCGGAGATGAAGCACATGAGTTTTAAAATCGTTGTGGACAGCTGTTGCGACCTGACCCCGCAAATGCGGAAAGAACCTTGCTTCGTTAAGGTCCCCCTGACGATCCGTTCCAACGGCAGTACATTCATTGACGACGATACCTTCGATCAAACCGACCTCATTTGGTCCATGAAGCAGAGCGAAGACGCTCCGTCTACCTCCTGCCCCTCGCCGCAAGCCTACCTGGACGCCTACCAAGGCGCGGACGACGTCTATGTGGTCACGCTGTCCGCGCTGCTCAGCGGCTCCCACAACAGCGCGGAACAGGCCCGCTTGCTGATGGAGGAGTCCAACCCTGACGTCAACGTCCACGTGTTTAATTCCTGCTCCGCCGCCGCCGGAGAGGTGCTGGTCGCCTTAGCCATACAGCGGTTGGCACAGGCCGGGATGCCCTTCAAACGCCTGGTCACGGAAATCGAACAGTTCATTTACCAGATGCAGACCCTTTTCGTGCTGGAATCCCTGGAAAATCTGCGGAAAAATGGCCGGTTGACTAAGCTCCAAGCGGTGATTACCGGCGCGCTGAAAATCAAACTGTTCATGGGCGCGACCCCTGAGGGCGAGATCTGTAAGCTGGGTCAGGCGCTGACCGTGAAACAGGCCCTCTCCAAAATGATGGACCGGATCGCTGCCGATGCCGCTCATGTGGGCCGCACGTTGGCAATCTGCCACTGCAACTGCTTGGAACGCGCCTTCCAGGTGAAGGCGATGGCGGAAGCAAAATGCCGCTTCGCCCATATCCTGGTCACGGAAGCAGGCGGAATCACTACCGTTTACGCGAATGACGGCGGTATCGTGGTCGCTTATTGAAAAAATGAGAGGAATTTCATAGCTTACCCCAGTGTTTGTGGAAGAAAGACCGTCTGAATGGCGGTCTTTTTTTACGAAATAAACCGAAACGGCGCGTTTGTGCCGCCAGGTAAAAATTGAAAAATCCGGAAAACTGGCCCAAAATGCTGGT
>CANDKT010000124.1 GCA_947385365.1 uncultured Bacillota bacterium
CACTCTTTCCCTACACGACGCTCTTCCGATCTAGCAGAAAAACCAGGCGGGACATCCAAGCCCCAGGGTTGTTCCGCAGATCCGCGGCCAGACGGGGGAACGTGTCCCCGTGCAAAAGCGCGTTCACAATTTTTCCCTCCAAAGCAAGGCCCTTCGGGCCTGTTTTCAGCGGACGCTAATCTATAAGGATAACGGTTTGCCGAAAAAAAGCAAGAGCCTGCGGCAAAAAAATTTCCGCTTCCCTCTGTATGCAGACGAAAAAAACGCGAAAAAGTTGCCGGGTTCCGGGAAATATTTTTACCGGTCCAGCTTTTCGGAAGGGAAGTCCCCATGTTCCGGCCCTACGGGCCGTTTTCCCTTTTCGGGGAGGCCGTCGTCAGGCGTCGACTGGGGGGAGTTTCTGACCCGGAAACGCTTGCTTTTTTCCGGGAACGCGGTACAATAGGGAAGGATACACGGTCGAAAAGACTGTGCGAAAGAAGGAGGTTTTGCTCTTTGGATTGTCTGTTCTGCAAGATCGCGGCGGGGGAGATCCCGTCCAGCAAGGTCTACGAGGACGAGGTCTGTCTGGCCTTTGCCGACATCGACCCGCAAGCGCCAACCCATTTCCTGGTCATCCCCAAAGCCCACATCGGTTCTGTGGCGGAGATCAACGCCGAAAATGCCGGACTGGCCGGTCATCTGCTCCAGATCGCCGCGCAGGTGGCGCGGGAGCAGGGACTGGAAAGTTACCGCGTCGTGTCCAACACCGGCGCGCAGGCGGGGCAATCGGTGCCCCATCTCCACTTCCATGTCCTGGGCGGCCGGGACATGACCTGGCCGCCGGGTTAAAGAGGGCGGAAGCAAATTTTCGGGACAGGCGCGGACCGAAAAAAGGGGTTGACAAAATCGTTAGCTTATGCTAACCTATAGGCGGTTAGAGAACGCGGACCGCCTCCTCACACCTCCCTGCTTTCTTCCCTTCCTTTCAGGTTACGCGCTCTGACCACCAGAAAAGCCGGGCGTGACAGGCACACGTTCCGGTACTCCTCAGCCGTAAGAAGACACGCGGCTGGGGAGATTTTTTCGCCCGGAGTATTCATTTCCGCCCGTATATTCATCAGGCGCGGAACGATACCGCGAAAAGCGGGGGCTTTTGGGTGGCATTTGAGCCTCTTAAACAAAAATTTCTCTCAGTTATTCAGCTCTTTGAATATTTATCTATTGACGGAACGCCGTCCGGCGGGGTATACTCAAACGTAGCTCCGGTCCTTCTCCGGAGCCTGATGACTGCCTGGCCGTTCCGCACCCAAAAACGAAAGGTTCCGGCAGAAATGAAAAGGAGATTTTGGAAAATGAAAAAGTTTCTTGCTCTGGTCATGGCCGCGGCTATGACCCTCAGCCTCGCCGCCTGTGGCGGCAACAACGGCGGTAACAACAGCAGCAGCGTTGGCAACGCGGGCGGCAGCAACATTGGAACCACTGGCGGCAGCAACGCGGGCGGCAGCAGCGCTTCCGGTTCGCAGAGCAACCCCTACGGCGAGTTCACTACTGTGGAGACCGGTAAACTGCATATGTCCACCAATGCCGCCTTCCCGCCCTACGAGATGACCACTGACGCCGGAGGTTTCGAGGGCATCGACGTGGAAGTGGCCGCCGCTATCGCCGATAAGCTGGGCCTGGACCTCGTCGTGGACGATATGGGCTTCGACGCCGCCCTCACCGCCGCCCAGACCGGGCAGAGCGACATCGCTATGGCTGGGATCACCGTCAACGAAGACCGCCTGAAAGTCATGGACTTCTCCGACAGCTACGCCACCGGCGTGCAGGTCGTCATCGTGAAGGAGGATTCCCCCATCCAGTCCATCGAAGACTTGTCCAACGCGGAGATGATCGGGACACAGAAAGCGACCACCGGTTACTTCTACTGCTCCGATACACCTGAGAACGGCGGCTACGGTGAAGATCACGTCACCGCTTACGACACCGGCGCGCTGGCCGTCATGGCTCTGGTCAACGGTCAGGTGGACGCCGTCGTCATCGACAACGAACCCGCTAAGTCCTACGTCGCCGCCAACGAGGGCCTGAAAATCCTCGACACCGAGTTCGCCGTCGAAGACTACGCCATCGGCGTAGCGAAAGGCAACTCCGCCCTGCTCAACGCCATCAACATCGCAATGTCTGAGCTGATGGCCGAAGGCACCTTCCAGGATATCGTGGACAAGTATATCACCGCTGGCTAAACATTCAGGAAGGGCGGCTGACAGGGCCGCCCTTCTTCCGTAACGGGAGAAAGGAGGCCCTTTATTTTGTCCGTCTTACAACCGCTTCTCGATTGGCTGTACAGCCGGTTGTACAACCTTCCCCCTGTGCAATGGCTGATTTCACTGGGTCCGCGTTTCCACCTGGCCTTTATCGAAGGCGACCGCTGGAAGCTCTACCTTCAGGGCCTGGGCGCGACGCTGGAAATGACTGTGGTCGCTCTGTGCTTCGGCGTGATCCTCGGCCTGCTCGTCGCCGTGGTCCGCACCGCCCACGACCAACAGCGCCCCGGACGCCGGAAAAATTTCCTTCTGGGCGTCCTCAACGCCCTCTGCCAAATCTACACCACTGTGATTCGGGGCACACCTATGATGGTGCAGCTGCTGATTTGGACTTTCGTCATCCTCCCCACGGTCCGCAACAAGATTTTGGTCGGCATCGCCGGGCTGGGCATCAACTCCGGCGCCTACGTCGCCGAGATCATCCGCGGCGGCTTAATGAGCGTGGACGTGGGCCAGAGCGAAGCAGGCCGTTCCCTGGGCCTGAACTACATCGACACCATGCGCTTCATCGTCATCCCGCAAGCCTTCAAAAATATACTGCCCTCTATGGGCAACGAGTTCATCACCCTCTTTAAGGATACCTCCCTCGTCCAGGCCATCGGCGGCGCGGAACTGGCCTATTACGCCAGCACCATCGGCGGCAGAACCTTCGACTACATGCCGCCCTACATCGGCATCGCCGTCATGTACTTGGTCATCGTGATCGCCCTCACCTGGGCTCAGAGTAAGCTGGAAAGGAGGCTGCGCCAAAGTGATCGACGTTAAAAACTTGAGCAAATCCTTCGGCGACCACCTCGTTTTGGACGATATTTCCGAACATATCTCCCCAGGGGAGAAGGTCGTCGTGATCGGTCCGTCCGGTTCCGGCAAGTCCACCTTCCTGCGCTGCCTCAACCTGCTGGAAACGCCCTCCGCCGGGACCATCACCTTTGAAAAAACTGTCATCACCGACCCGAAAGTCAAGATCGACAAGGTCCGTCAGCAGATGGGCATGGTTTTCCAGCATTTCAACCTCTTCCCCAATATGACCATCCGCAAAAATATCACCTTAGCTCCCGTGCGCACCGGGCTGATGAAACAGGAAGAGGCTGACGCCTTAGCCGCTCAGCTGCTCCAACGCGTGGACCTCACCGATAAGGCCGACGCCTACCCGAACCAGCTCTCCGGCGGACAGAAACAGCGTATCGCGATTGTCCGCGCCCTGGCCATGAAGCCCAAGGTCATGCTTTTCGATGAGCCTACCTCCGCTCTGGACCCCGAAATGGTCGGTGAAGTTCTGGACGTGATGAAGGAGCTGGCACAGGAAGGTATGACGATGGTCGTCGTCACCCACGAGATGGGCTTTGCCCGGGAAGTCGGAAGCCGTGTGCTGTTCATGGACGGCGGCCACATCCTGGAACAGAACGAACCGAAGGAGTTCTTCTCCAACCCCCAGAACGACAGAACAAAGCTGTTCCTGTCCAAGGTGCTTTGAGGAGAAGGGCGGAGCAAAGGTGGGGTTGCATTCCTGGGAAAAAACGCCTATAATAAAAGGACGCTTTGCAATAAACCCGCTGCCTGCACGCAGGAGGACGACTATGTTCATTGACGCCTGGTACCGCAAACTGTGGGAGACCAAACTCGCTCCTGCACAGCGGACCGCCTTTTTCAGCTGCCTCTTCACCGGACTGCTGGTCCATCTCTACGCCTTTACTAACCTGCTCCCAAACTCCGACGGATTGAGCCGAATGTATGACTTGCAACAGATGACCATCTCCGGACGCTGGTTTCTGCACTACGCCTCCGCTCTCAACGGCTTTACCCAAATGCCTATGGCCATTGGTCTGCTGTCCCTGGTCCTGCTGGCTCTGGCCGCCGCGCTCACTGTGGACCTGCTCGGCCTGAAAAGCCAAACTTTAGCCGGACTCGCCGGGGCCGTCATGGCCGCCTTCCCCTGCCTGGGCTACACCTTTCTCTATCTGTTCACCGCTTCCGCTTACTGCCTGGCTATCCTTCTGGCGGTTCTGTCCGTCTGGCTGGCCCGACACTGCCGGATCGGATGGTGCCTCGGCGTGTGCGCCCTGGCCCTGTCTATGGGGATCTATCAGGTCTACGCCTGCCTGGCAATCGGCTTGTCCCTGCTGACCGTGTTCCGCGAAACTTTGGAACCGTCCGCGGACTTTTCCGAAACCTTGCGCTTAGGCTTGCGCCTCATGGCCTTCCTAGCGGCGGGCGCGGCACTTTACTACGCCGTCCTGCTCGTGTTCCTGCGCGTGAAAAATTTGGAACTCCTCTCTTACCTCGGAATGGACGCCGCGAACGCAGGCTACCCCTTCGCGCAGCTGCCAAGGCTGATCCTGTCCGCCTACAAACAGACAATCGCGTTCTTCTTTTTGCCCGGCTCGGCCAACGGCTTCGCCACGCTTTGGATGGCGGCATTGGACCTCGGATTCCTGGCTGTGAGCGGCTGGCTCCTGCTGGTCCGCCTCAAACAGCTGGATTGGCAGCCCTGGCGCGTGCTGGGCGCGTTCGCTATGGCCGGACTCCTGCCGCTGGGCGTCAACTTCGGTCAGCTCCTCAGCCCCTACTCCGTCCCGACCCCCCTGATGAAATACGCCTTCGTGCTGATTTACCTGACCGTTCTGCTGCTGCTCTCCCTCTCGGACGGTCAGCCTGCCCTCCGGCTCGCCGGACCCGTAGGCACTACGCTCACCGCGCTGCTGCTGCTGTTCTGCCTGAACACCAACAACTTGCTGTACACCGCCTCCGCACAGGCCCACCGGGCTACCGAAAGTTTCCTGACCCGCCTGATAACGCAGGTGGAATGCTGTCCAGGGTACGAACGCGGTATGGAGATCGCCGTCATCGGCGCGCCGGACGAGGAACTTCTCCGGAACCAACTGCCCGCTTATCGTCAGGTCGAACACTACAGCGTACCGCTGGATTCCGTTCTGCCCCTGAACAAGCATATCTACTACTACCTGCAAAACTGGCTCAACGTCCCCATCTCGGAACCGGAAGAAACGACTTTGCTCCAACTGGCCGCCTCTCCGGAGTTTCAGGCCATGCCGCTCTACCCCGCTCAGGGGAGCGTTCAGGTCCTGAACGGCCGGGCGGTCGTCAAGCTCCAGGAAACCTATACCCCGAAATCAGACTACGAAATCGCCTACGAGAACAGGAGATAATCTATGCCGGACAAAGTGAAACAGGGCCTGTTGTCCGTGGTGCTGCCATCCTATAACGAGGAACCTTCCATCCAACGCGCCGCGCAGACCATCACCGCTATCTTGGACGAAGCCGGTATCCCGCACGAGTTGATCTTTGTCAACGACGGCTCCAGCGACAACACGTGGGACATCATTCAGGACACCGCGAAACACAACCCTCATGTGCGCGGGATCTGTTTTTCGCGCAACTTCGGAAAGGAAGCCGCAATCTTCGCCGGGCTCGCCCAGGCCAAAGGCGACTGCGTCGCCGTGATGGACTGCGACCTCCAGCACCCACCCGAAAAAGTGGTGGATATGTACCGCTTCTGGGAGCGGGGCTATGAAGTCGTGGAAGGCGTCAAAACCGACCGCGGGAAGGAAAATCCCCTTCACACCTTCGCCGCAAAGAGCTTCTACGCCTTAATCAGCAAGGCTACCGGCGTAGATATGTCCCGCGCCTCCGACTTCAAGCTCCTGGACCGCCGGGCCGTGGACGTACTGCTCGCTATGCGGGAGAAAAACGCCTTCTTCCGCGCTCTGTCCTCCTGGATCGGTTTCTCCACCGTGCAGGTCGAGTTCGAAGTCCAGCCCCGTTTGGCCGGGGAGTCCAAATGGTCCCTGCCGAAGTTGATCCGCTACGCCTTGACCAATCTCGCCGCCTTCTCCACCGCGCCCCTCCAGCTCGTGACCCTGCTGGGCGTCGTGGTGTTCCTCGCCTCCGTGGTGTTGGGTATCCACTCCCTGTGGCAGAAAGTCACCGGTCAGGCCTTGGAAGGCTTCACAACCGTGATCCTTCTGCAACTCCTCATCGGCAGCATCCTCATGATCTGCCTGGGCATCATCGGCTACTACATCGCCAAAATCTACGAGGAGATCAAAGACCGGCCCAGATATATCATCGCAGGCCGCTGTGAGGGACTGGAACATGATGGACAAGCTGAAAAAAATATTTGACCCCACCTTGTTCCGCTTTCTTCTGGTGGGCGTCGCCAATACTTTGGTCGGCATGGGTACTATGTTCGGCCTCTACAACCTCGTCGGACTGCACGCTTGGGGCGACATCGGGTACTGGATCTCCTCCGCCGCCAATTACATTACAGGCAGTGTGGTCAGCTTCTTTCTCAATAAACACTTCACCTTCCGAAACCAGGAGACAGGCCCGCAAGTGGTTTTCCGCTTCGCGCTGAACATCCTGACCTGCTACCTGCTCGCCTACGGCATCGCGAAACCTGCCGTCGGATGGCTGCTGGACGGGTTCGGGCTCAGCGGCCAGCTGAAAGGAAACTTGACCATGCTGGCCGGGTCCGGACTCTTCGTCGTGCTGAACTACTTCGGACAGCGATTCTTCGCCTTCAAGGAGCGCGCTTGAATCAAAACGTCCCTGACAGAAGCCTGCGCTTCCGCCAGGGACATTTTTTCGTCAAAATGATGGAACAGGTCATGATGCGCTTTGGATTACTGCCTGATAAACTGGAAGTTAGACTTTGTTCATGGCAACTTCTCTCGCTGCTGCTTTCACCAGCAGCATCATCGGACGGCGCAGTTCGTCTTTGAATCCCGGAATGTCCATCATTTCTTGCGGTGGTGTTGCTTCTTCCACAGCTTTAAGTTCAAAGCCATTATTCAACAAACCCATCAGTATTTGTGTAAGCGTATGATGCTGTTTCACGACATCGCACCCCAAAAAGTGAGTATGCCGTTCCCCTGAAATGAAGTAATAATCAATCGGCCAGCATGTTGGTGTTCCCTCATCGTTATAAAGCCAATCCTGTCCAACCCCAGCGGTAAAAACAGGGTGTTCAATATTAAAGAGGAATATCCCAT
>CANDKT010000125.1 GCA_947385365.1 uncultured Bacillota bacterium
GATAACCTGTTGTGACTGGAGTTCAGACGTGTGCTCTTCCGATCTAACAGTCTGGCAGATACCTCAGCGGCAGTAAACTCTCCCCATTCCTTCAGGGGTAGCTCATAGTCCAGCAGATCCTTCAGCTCCAATTCAAAATCCAGTGCTTTTGTATGCCGTGTATTGATGCTTTCCAGCCTGGCGCGTTCCTCTCCGTTCAGGCGAAAACCTTGAGGGTTTTGCAACACTAGGGCGTACATCTGCGCCCAGAACTGATATTTCCAATCCACAGGCAGAGAAAACAGACGCTTCAGGTCCACTTTTTGGAGCGGAATCGTCCAATACCGACGGTTGCCAGTTTCGTCTACCAGGTACTCTCCGGGGTTCACGGAGCCGCAAAAGGAAGTTCGTCTGGGACGCTGCACAGCTTTCCGCGCATAAGGTGTCCGGTATTCGTCGAGGTCTTGCGTGATAAAGGCTTTCAGCCCCACACTGTCTTTGGCGGTCGTGCGGTCCAGTTCTCCCAGCTCGCAGATCCAGCTGTTCAGCGCCTGGATATAGGAATCCTTCTCCCGCATATCCAGACGGGCGCCCTCTTTGAACATACGCGGCAGCGGCACCAGCTCCCGTAGGGCGCTGGTTTTTCCGATGCCCTGCGGTCCCTGCGGGACTAGGATACCCTCCGCGCCATAGGGAAACAGCTCATCGTTGCGGGCCATCGCCACGCACTGGATGAACCACTTGCGCATCAGTATTCGCGAAAAAGAATCGGCCACTCCCCATATCTCGTACACGTCCTCCAATCGGTCCGTACCATCCCATACAATACTTTGGAGCATATCTAAAACGGGGTTGAACCGGCCTTCTTCTGCAATCACGTCCAGACAGTCGCAGATTGTCCCCTTTGCGGCACCCTTCACACCGGCCAGCCGGAGATGGTCCAGCAATTTTACTGGCAGCAGATTTTCCGCGTTGGCTCTGGACCATTCTTTGGGGTAGCCCTCCAGCTCTATGTGCCAGGTGATCTCGTTCAGCTTAATGCGGATACCGAGAAGTTCCAGGAGTTTTCGGACCACATCGGTTGTCATGATCTCGCCTTTTAGTTCTCCTAAATACTGTGCAAGGGCAGCGGTATTTTCCGTTCTGGCGTTTGCTACTTGAAATGCTTGTAAAATTGCTTCTCCGCGCTCCTGATGAAGTAATGCGGCCACTTGCGTGTCCTGCATTGCCTTATCGCACATCGCTTTGTAGCTGGGCAGCTGATGGGTCAAAGTCCCTGGTTTTGCCTGATCGTCCTGGTCACCGAATAGGTGCAGGCGCACGAGGTCGAAAGCGTTGACCAGCTTGCCACAGCAGGGGTCGGTGGCGTGGTGGGAGTAGAGGAACTTGCCGTTGTCGTAGAGGACCGCGCCGCCGGTGGTGGAGCCGCCGGTGAAGGTGTAGCGCCCGGAGGCGGTGTCCACGGGCGCGTAGACGCCGGGCAAGAACGCGGCCATAGCCGCCTCGATGTCGTAGACGCGGCAGAACGCGCCTACGACGCCGGTCTTGGACAGGGGGTCTCCCTGCTTGGCGGCCAGCCGGGCGGGGCTTACGGCCCCGGGGACGGCGGGCCAGGAGGTATAATCGCGCCAATCGGCGTAGAGCGCCAGCATCCCGTCGGCGGACATCAGGGGCTTGTCCGCCGGGACATAGACGTATTCCGCATCCGCGCTGACGCTGGGCCAGTACATCAGCCGGGATGCCTCGAAGGTGGTAGGGTCGGCCAGCTGCATTCCGAGCATTTCGGCCAGTTTCCGGGCGATAGGCTCATATTCTTCGGCGGAGCAGGTGCGGTCCAGGGGGACCAGTACCCGCAGGCGCGGCGCGGCGGGGCAGTGCTTCCGAGTGGAGTAGACGCAGTATCCGCAGCCCAAACCGTCCACCCGACGCAGGACGTCTTGCGTTCCTCCGGCGGGGATGTTGTCCAGGTCCAAGGTGATGACGTCCCGACCAACGACGGCGTTCGCCTTGCGGCGGGGGCCGTTCAACGCCCCCGCCACAAAACCGCCTACATCCTTGAGCTTGTCCTGCTGACTCTTTTGCATGGCGAAATATTCGGCTTGTGTTTCGGTCCCGCGTGCCGGTGTCCGCAAGCGGTCGTACAGTTCCGCGATGGTCAGCGTTTGGGCCTGCCAGTCGATACTGGCCCGGCTACTGCCCACGGATATGGTGATTTGTCTGTTGTTCATCATAGGCTCAAGCACCCTCAGTCTTTTTTGAAGAACGGATTGATCCAACCCTCCGCCCGCAAGGGAAGTCCTACGGCCCAGGCTGGTATCCGGCTCATAAGCGACGTGATCCGGTCCAAGTCGGCCTTAGAGCCGTTGGGGACCTCCGTTACAATCTCGTCGTGAACATGGAACACGACGGGATATCCGGCGGCCTCCACGCGGTCGATAGCCTCTGCCAGACAGTCCCGCGCAACGGCCTGGGTGATATTTTCGGCTAGCTTGCCGCCGTAGGTCTCCAGAACCTGCCACTTTTTTGAGGTCTGGCCCTGTCCGAAGTAGCACAGACTGGGCTGGCCGAAGCGGTTGACTCCCATATGCGGCTGAGCGTAGTACAGTTTGCGGCCGCTTGGAAGCCGGATGGTCAGGAAATCCAGCTGGTACATCGGGTCGTATTCCCGCGCAAAGGCCAGGCGGTAATTTGGTAGCTCGACGCGGCGTCCTGTTTGCACGGACTCCTTGGCGGCGGCCTCCACGGTGTGCCAGAATCTCACGATCTTCTGATTTTTCTGTCGCCAGCGGTCCCGGATGTCTAGCAGTTTTTCCTCCGAGGTATCCTTGTCCAGATGGCCCGCGGTAATCAGCGCGGACGGCCCGCCCTGGTAGCCCAAGGCCAATGTAGCCGCTTTGCCGTACTGCCGCAGGGCGTATTCGGGATTGCCTTTCGCGATCCGCTCCATCGGAACGTCATAGAGCTGGGCGGCGGTGGCCTCGTAGATCTTCCCATGCGTGCGGAAGACTTCCAGCGCCCACTCTTCCCCGGCCAGCCAGGCGATGACGCGGGCCTCGATGGAGGAGAAGTCCGCGTCCACCAAGGTACGGCCCGGGGCGGCGATCAACGCGGTGCGGATTAGCTGGGAGAGGGTATCGGGCACGGAGCCGAAGACGATTTTTAGCGCGTCCATCTGCTGACCTTCTACCAGTTCCCGCGCCAGAGGGAGCAGTTCGGATTGGATGTAGGTTCTGGGCAAATTCTGAGGCTGGACGATACGCCCGGCCCACCGCCCGGTCCGCGCCGCGCCGTAGAACTGAAGCAGTCCCCTAACGCGGCCATCCGCGCAGACTGCCGTTTCCAAGGCGCGATACTTCTTATTGGAGGTTTTACCAAGCTCCTGGCGGAGTTCCAGCATCCGCCGGGCGTTTTCGTTGGGCAGTTCTCTCCCCAGCAATTCTGTGACGGTGGCTTTATTCAGATTGGGGATCTCCGCCTCGTTCAGCTCCGATTGGAGCCATTGGGTCAGTTGGGGTACGCTGTTGGGGTTGTCCAGTCCGGACAGCGCGGCAGCTTCCTGGAGATATTCGGTTCGTGCGGAGGCGTCCAATGCCAGTGCGCCGCGTACCAGATCCATGTCTACGGCGACGCCGCGGCAGTTGATGATCTGGTCCGTGACCCATTGGGCTTGTACCGCGTCGGGCACCGGGAACGCGGACAGGCGGCGTTCCACTTCCATCTCAGTGACCACATCCTGGGCGTTGTAGCGCTTGAACAGCTCCCATTTGGCAGGGTCGTGGTGGGGCAGGTTCCGGGTACGCTGGCCGTTGTTCTTGGTAGGGGTACAGTGGGTGCAGAAGTAGCGGACCAGGGCTTTCCCGGCGGATAACTTCTGTTTGTCATCTTCCAGGCCGAGAGCTTTGCCCACAGCATCCAGGCCCGCAGGGTAGCCGCAGTAGAGTCCGTGAAGCATGGTGCAGCGCCATTGGGGCAGGAACGCCTGACCTTCCCGCGCCGGATTCCAGCGGAAGAACCGACACAGACAGTACCACTCGAACGGGGCGTTGTAGGCGTGCTTGATGTAGCCGGGGTCCTTCAGGGCGTGGTGGAGCCAAACGGGAAAGCAGCTGTCGGGGCCGCCGCTGGCTAAGTCTATGACCTGGACAGGCCCGGAATCGAGGCTGTAGGCGAACAGGAGGATAGTAAAAGCCGGACTCTGAGCGTACCGGTAGAGTCCGGCTTTTTGCAGGTCCACGTCGCTGTACGTCTCGATATCAATTGATAGATGATGCACAGCCGCGGACACTGCTTACACCCCCATGACGGGGAAACCGGAGGGGTAGTAACCGCCCTGCGGGATCGGCTGGCCGGTAAAGGGGTCGATCTCCGACGCAGGGTAGGCGGGGGCCTGCGGAGTGGCGGCGGGAAGTACCTGGAAGGCTTCCTGCGCGGTCACACGGGAGGACAGCGGGGTATCGTCCCGGAGCTTTTGCACGCCGTTCAAGGCGCAGCCGATTCCTTTTTTCCCCGCGCTGTTATAGGCGTAGAAAGTGACGCTGACGTTGGCCCACATACCAGAGTAGATCTGTGTGGGGTCGATGATGGGCTGGACCTGGCCGTCCACCACGAAGGGGGGCTGTTTGCTGGAGGCGGTGAACACCCAACAGCCTTTGCACTCCTCGCCGAAGGAAGATCCATCACTGGGCCGGGGTCCGTCGCCGTCGTGGACGCAGATAGCGGGCTGAGGCGGGCGGACGCCGCCCCATTTGCTGCTCACAGCGGCGTTCATGACCCGTGCGATCTCCTGGTCGATGATCGCTTTCGCTGTAGCGTTGTTTTTAGGGACGAGGATGGTTGTGGAGTATTTGGGATCCCCCGTCGGGTTGTTGAACGGGGGCTTGGGCTGAAAGAGATTGGTGTAGGACAGTCGGACTTCGTTGATGGTGATGGCATTGTTGGCAGGCATTTGAGATCGCTCCTTTAATTTAGATTTTGGTATAGCTTGAGATATCTTGGGTATTAGGTGTTTTCGCTTGCGAACGCGGTTGCGGCGGCGTTGTAAACGGGGCGTGGATCGTTTTCCGGCGCAAGCGCGGGTTTGCCGGGCAGTTTTTGTACGAGGCCATCCGCAGCTTTGCTGAAGGCGGCCTTGCCCAGGGATTTTTCCAGTCCTGCTACGGAGACCGGCTTGCGTTCGTAGAGCAACGCTTCCGCTACGCCGCGCTGTATCAGCTGCGCGAAGGCGGCGTCGGAACCCCCGGTCCAATCCCGTGATCCTCGGCCCTCCACGACTTTGTAGCCGGTGATGGTCCGGCCCTCCAACGCGGCGGACAGAGCGTACTTTTCCAAATCGGCGACCCAAGTGGCCAGCGCACGTCCGCGGGTGAGTGCGTCGCCCAGTTGGTCATCGGATAGCAGCGTTCCGGCGGCACTTGCGGGTTCCAGGGCATGGGGTGTAGTTCCCAACTCCAGCATCGCCTTCGCACGGGCGGAGCATTGCGCTTTTGCCTTGCAGAAGCGACACCAAGTGCCCGGTGCAAACTCTCCTTTGCCCGCCCAGGCCCGTTCCGCCGCTGGACGGACAACTGTCTCGCCCCAGTCGACTAAGTTCTGCACGGAACATTCCCACTCTTTAACCCCTCCAGCGCGGGGTTGCACGATGGAGAAGTGAACGGATTGAATGGAGTCGCCATAAATAAAGTGGTATGTATGGATCGCCCCCAACGCGTACAGCATCATCTGACTATTGGCCTCTGCGCTGACCGGGACGCCTGCGCCGTGCTTGTAGTCGATGACTTCCAGGCGTCCGCTGCCAAACATGAGACAGTCCGCAATCCCGAAACCCTCCGGGACCAGATTGGAACAGTCCACTTGAGTTTCCAGAGCCACATAGGGCGGCAAATCGCCGAAGGACATCGCCCGAGCTTTCAAGTGTTCCAGGTAGACGTCTGTGGTCCCATCCATTTCCTTGTTGTAGTGGGCGTCTTCTTTCAGCTTTTTCAGCTGTTTGTTGTATTCACGGGTGGACATAGGCTCCGGGATACCAAAATATTTCCGGCCTTTCAGTTCTGCAATCGCGTGGGCGAGCGTACCTGCGGCGGCATCAGGACTTTCGGAGTCCATCATGTGTTCTGTAAATCGGGGGGACGGGGTACAGTTCAGCCAACGCTCCGCGCTGCTGGGTCCTAAAAGCGCGTGGCCAGCCATCAGATAGCCGCCCCCAGTCCCCGCAACGCGGTCGCAAAGGCCCCATACTGTTCCGGCGGCAGCTGAGAGATAGTCTGGAGTCCGAACTGCTGCAACAGTGCGACCAGCTGGTTCCGCTTAGCGGGGTCGGCGGAAGCGAGTACCGCACCCGCCCGGCTCAGCTGGTCCAATGTGTAGCCCGGCGCGGGGGTCGTAGGGACTGCTGGGGCCGGAATCGGAGTCTGGGGCTGGTTAGCCGGAGCGGGTGCGACGGGTGCCATCGGCGCAGCTGTCGCGTTTACCGGCGCGGGCGCGACGGGCGCAACCGGCACAACCGGGGCCGCGGGGCTCACCGGCGCGGGAGATGCGGTCGGCGTAGCGGTTGTAGCCGGTTCGGTGTTGGGAGAGATGCGCGTATCGTTTTCCGGAGCAGTGGGCCGGTCCAGGAGCGCGGCCAGCAGGGAGCGCAGGCTGTCATCTGCGCGCAGGGTCAGGTTGATATCAATTGTCATCGTGATCTGCCTCCTCGATGGTGACGGTGATCCCCTTGCGGGGGTCGATTCCGGCGTCATGGACGTCTTTCTTTTTCAGGTACAGGGTGATGAGGTCGCCCTGTTCGCTGCGCCGCTCGAAGCGGTAGCAGCTTTTGGTTTCGTTGCGGAGTTTCATGTTCAGCTTCATGGTAGGTGTTTCCCCCCTTCAAATTTTCACTCACTCACGCGGACGGTACGGGCCTTTGAAGTAGATCCGCTTAGCCTCATAGATGTGGGTGCAGTACTTGCAGGGTAAGTGAATCTCCACGCTGACATGCCGCCCCTGACGGAAAATTCTAGTGACGGTTCCGGCCAGCACCGGCCCGAGCGCATTCCCGGAGTCGTCCAACGTTTGGAACCGGAAGCTACTTCCGACGCACCCGGTAAAATTGGCCGCCTGGAATGTTTTGATACTCATTTTCCATCCCTCTTTACCAAATGCGCCGTAAAGCCCCTGCCTTTAGGCATGGGGATATAAGGCGCTTTTCTTTCTAAGGATTTTGTGCTATAGTAGTTTTGGTGATTTTATGGAGTA
>CANDKT010000126.1 GCA_947385365.1 uncultured Bacillota bacterium
GGAGGAATACAACTATGGCAAAAATGTACTATGAGAAGGACTGCGACATCAACTATCTGGACGGCAAGAAGATCACCATCATCGGCTACGGCTCCCAGGGCCACGCCCACGCCATGAACCTGAAGGACTCCGGCTGCGACGTGTGCGTCGGCCTGCGGGAGGGCTCCAAGAACTGGGCCAACGCCGAAAAGGCCGGCCTGGCCGTCAAGACCGTGGCCGAGGCCGCCAAGTGGGGCGATATCGTGATGATCCTCATCAACGACGAGGTCCAGGCCGACGTCTACAAGAAGGACATCGCCCCCAACCTGTCCGCCGGCAACATGCTCATGTTCGCCCACGGCTTCAACATCCACTTCAAGCAGATCGTGCCCCCCGCCGGGGTGGACGTGTCCATGATCGCCCCCAAGGGCCCCGGCCACACCGTCCGGTCCCAGTACGTGGCGGGCAAGGGCGTGCCCTGCCTCATCGCCGTGGAGCAGAACGCCACCGGCGACGCCTATAAGCTGGCCCTGGCCTATGCCGCCGGCATCGGCGGCGCCCGGGGCGGCGTGATGGAGACCACCTTCCAGGACGAGACCGAGACCGACCTGTTCGGCGAGCAGGCCGTCCTGTGCGGCGGCGTGGTGGAGCTGATGAAGCTGGGCTTCGAGACCCTGGTGGAGGCCGGCTACGCCCCCGAGAACGCCTATTTCGAGTGCATCCACGAGATGAAGCTCATCATCGACCTGATCAACAAGGGCGGCGTGGCCATGATGAACTACTCCATCTCCGACACCGCCGAGTACGGCGAGTACGTCTCCGGCCCCCGCATCCTGCCCTACGAGGAGACCAAAAAGAACATGAAAGCGGTCCTGACCGATATCCAGGACGGCGTGTTCGCCGGCCGCTGGATCGCCGAGAACAAAAACGGCCGCACCTTCTTCAACGCGAAACGCGCCCAGCTGGCAAAACACCAGATGGAAATCGTCGGCGCGGAGCTGCGGAAGAATATGCTCTGGGGCGACGACACCGACCCCGATACCGCTTCCAACTGACCGGACCACAGTCCCTTCCGGGACCTGTAATCGGGCGGTTCCCCATACGGGGAACCGCCCGATTGACAATTTAACCCGGCAAACTCTCGCGGAGAGAACAGGCTTGACTTCCTCCGCTGCCTGTGTTACACTCTCTGCGAAAGGCGTTTCGTTTGAATGTGAAGGGAGTATTTTCCCGGACCCGCTTCGCGAGGCGTCTTTCTTTTTGTCCGCAGAGCCTGACGCACTCCCTCCAGCCCCCGAAAGGGACCGCGAGAATCATCTGGTGATCGTCGTGCCTTGGACCTTCTGGTTCAAAGCCTCCAGCAACAACACATGTTCCGCGCGCCCGTCCAGTATGGAGACCTGCCCTACCCCCGCGCGAATCGCTTCCACACAGCCGCGGACCTTCGGGACCATGCCCCCCGCAATCAAACCGGCGTCCAGCAATTCCTCCGCCCGCCGCGTGTCAATCCGATCCACCGCCGTCTTGCTGTTGTGGCTGTCGATGAGTATCCCCCCTACATCCGTCAGGAAAATCAGCTTATCCGCGTGCATCGCCTCCGCTAACGCCCGGGCCGCGTCGTCGGCGTTGCAGTTCAGCCCGCCGCCGTCCTCCCCCAGCGCAACCGGCGAGATGACCGGCAAAAATCCCGCGTCCAGAAGAACATTGACCACCTTCGGCGCAGTTTTGGTGATCGCCCCCACACGGCCCAACGCCGGGTCCTTGACCATAGCGGTGAACAACCCGCCGTCCTTGCCGGATATGCCTACAGCGGATACCTCCAGCCGGGCCAAGCCGGTGACGACGGCCTTGTTGACCTGCGCTGACAACGCCAATTCCGCGGCCTCCAAAGTGGCCTCGTCCGTGACGCGGTAGCCGTTCTCAAAGCGCGTAGGCACTTGGAGCCGCTCCAGCAGAGCCGTGATGTGCTTCCCACCGCCGTGGACCAACACCACCCTCACCCCGGCCATACGCAACGCCGCCACGTCTTGAAGCGTCGTGTCTCCCTGCGCCTGCGCGCCAATGGCAGAACCGCCGTACTTGACCACGACCGTCTGGCCCTCCGCCCGCTTGAGGATTGGCAGAATGGCTAACAGATTGCGCACCTTCTCCATCCCGTCCAACCCGTGGGCCGCGTCGTACTCCGCTAACGCGCTGTGGACGTAGTCCACGTCGGAAGGCGTGTCCACGTACTCCCGGCCCCGTTTTTGACGGGTCTCCGCGCCCTTGCCCGTGATGAGCAGAACGGACGGCTCATGACAGCCCAGCACCGCTTGACGAATCGCTTCGCCCCGGTTCGGCTCAATGGAGTAGTCGCACCCCTGTTCCGCCACATGAGCGGCAATCTCCTGACAAATCGCTAAAGTGTCCTCCTCCCCGGCGTCCTCCTCGGTGAGTACCACCAGATTGGAATACTGGCCGGAGATTTCCCCCAAATCCTTCCGCCGGTCCAACGCCTTCAGGCCCGGACAGCCGAACACCGTCACGATACGCCGTCCGGGGTACTCGGTCCGAACGGAGCGGAACAGCGTCTCGAAAGACATCCGGTTGTGGGCGTAGTCCACAATCGCCGTGACGGTATCGTCGGCGTTGGCGTAGACCTCCATCCGTCCAGGCACGCGGGCCTTCATCAGTCCAATGTAAACACACCGCTCCGGAATGTTCAGCCCCTCGCAGACCGCAATCGCCGCCAGAGCGTTCTCCACGTTGAACAGCCCCGGCATAGTCAGCCGGAACTCTCGGAAAAACCGCCGCGTGCGTACCCGGAAGAGAATATCGTTCCCGCGCTTGCGCACCTGCGTCGCGTAGACGTCCGCCTGCTCGTCCCGCTGGGAGAACGTATACACCGGCTTCCCCGCCGCTTGCGCCGCTTTCAGAACCCGGTCCGCGTGGTCGCAGTCCAGATTGACGCAGCTGATGTCCGCCTGTTGAAAAATCCGCAGCTTGGACGCGAAGTAGTCCTCGAAATCCGGGTGTTCAATGGGCGAAATGTGGTCGTAGCCGATGTTCAGGAAACACGCCGCCGCAAAACGCGTACAGCGTGTGCGGTGGTATTTCAGAGCCTGGCTGGAGACCTCCATGACCATGTAAGGAATGCCGGAAGACAGTGCGTTGACAAAATGACGCTGAAGCTCCATCGGTTCCGGCGTGGTGAGGTGGGACTCGAAACGCTGCACGCCGTCGTAGGTGTCAATGGACGAAATGATCCCTGGCCCCGGCTTGCCCTCGCCGGAGAGGTACTCCTCCAAAATATATTTCAGATAGTACGTCGTAGACGATTTGCCCTTCGTGCCGGTGATGCCGATGACATCCAGCGTCTCAGACGGGTGGCCGCAGTAGAGATCGGCCATCGGAGCGATAGCCAAACGCATGTCACGGACCAAAATACAGGGCAGGTCTACTTGAGAGTAGGGAAGCTCGGACAGGTACGCCAACGCGCCCCGTTCTTTCGCCTCGACCAAGTACTCCACCTTAAAATGCGCGCCCTTGCACAGGAAAAGCGTGTCTGGAACCACCTCTTTGGAGTTGTACGACACCAGCGAGACCTTCTCCTCCAAAGGCAGGCTCGGCAGCAGCCGGGACCAAGGTTCCGCCAAAAGACCGTCTTCCTGTAGCCGGATGCAATATTCCATCAGGGTATGGGGATTTGACGTCATCAAGATGTCACCTCATGCTCTCGTTATTTTTTATTGGATTGATTCTGTGAAAACCGTTTTCAGCCGCAGTCCCAGGTGTAAAGTACGTCGGAAAAGTTCCGTTTTTCCAGAGCCTCCCGCCGGATGAAGAAGTTTGCAACGCCTGCGTCGCCCCATAGAATGAGATCCTCCGTATCCGTCCACTCGGAGTCCATCTGAAACAGCAGCGTGTCATATGGTCCGTCCTCCTCCCGCGGGTCGAACTGCATGAAGTACGGGTAGCCCAGCAGACAATGCCCGCTGGAAGACAGCGCGTCCTGAAGATAACGGGCGTCTTCCTCCTCCAGAAGGTCCTGGAAATCCTGTTCCGGGTCCGGTCTCTGACCGGTCGTCTCCTGGAATACCTCACGGAACAGGCGGTCAAAGCGGACGTCGTCCGGACCCATCCAGACTGTGGATTTCTCCGCCGTCACCGCCGCTTCCCGACGGACCGGCCAGCAGTCCTCCCCGGCGTGGGTGGGAACGTCCAGCGCGTCTACCTGCTCCGGCGTGACGGAACCGTCGATATGCTCGTGCCAGACCACGCGGAACCCTCCGGCAGGCCCGTCCCCCCAATCCGCGCCGAAGGCGTCGTCCGCACGCGCAAAAAATTGGAGCATTCCAGATTCCGGCAACGGCGCTTCCGTCCGGAGCTGTTCCAGATTGAGCTGTGCCAATAGAATCAGTTTTGTTCCAGCCTCGTCTGTGGGGTAAGGCATGGACGCGGGCCAGTAGGGCAGACCGCCGAACTTGCTGTCGAACAGTCCAGGCCGCGCGTCAGGCTGTAGGCGGAGCTTCCAACAGGTCAGCGCAGTCCGCCGCTTGATGTCTTCCACGATTGCCCGCACCGGTCCGCTCCCCTGAGCGGGCGCGCCGACCGTTGGCGGCACATAGACCGGCGGCAGTTCCACCGTGACGCCGCGCCCCGCGAGTTCCTCCAACGCGTCCGTATTAACCAGCTGGCCCCAAGGCGGCAGGCGTACATACCGCAGCGCGGGCAGCTCAAGCAAAAACCTACAGTCCGAAAAATTCGTCCACCGCAGGTCCAGCTTTTTCAGCTTCTTGCACTTCCCCAAAAAACCGAAGTCCTTCACCAGCACGATAGGAATACTGGAACTCCGCGGCGTGCCAAACAAAAGCGTATGCAGATTCTCCATCCGGCCAATCGCCGAAAAATCGCCTTCCTCCGGCTCCCGCGCCTGCTCGTAGTACGGGTCGCCGCAGTACGAGAAATCATCCAGCGCCTTGACCTTCCCCAAGTCGTACCGCGACTCCAAAGGCCGCTTCAACGCACTCGCCACCGCTTGCGCTAAGCGTTCGTCCATCGGTATATCAAGCATCGTTCTCCTCCTCAAAGCGAAAGGTCTAGCGAATGAAAAACGGCCGGATCGGTCGGTGACAGGCGAGAATCGCCCGTTCCGCAAGAACCGCCATAGCGTCGGTGTAGAAGGGCGGGAGCTGGTGAAGGGCGGCGAATACGGAAAGTTCCGTACAAGCCAACACGCCGCAGTCGCAACCCAAGGCGAGTAGGTCCTGATGAATCGCGGAAAATTTTCTTGGGTCGCCGTCGCGGCCCGCCTTCACGTCGTCGTAAATCAGAGACATGACCTTCTCCTGCGCCTCCGGGGATGGCACAACCGCTTCAATCCCCAAAGCGGAGAACTCCTTTTGGTATAAACCGGTCTGAATCGTACCATCTGTAGCCAAAATACCGGGACGTTTCCGGCCCTGAGCCGCTAAAGCACGGGCGGTTTCCCGAATCATGTGCAGAATAGGCACGCCGATTTCCTGTTGTACCTGGTCCAAAAAGAAGTGGGACGTATTACAAGGAACGGCGATGACGGTACAACCCGCCTGTTCCAGTAACCGGGCGTCTGCCGTTAAGCGTTGCAAAACGGCTTCCCGCGCCGCGCCGCCGCTGAGTATCGCCGCGGTGCGGTCAGGCATCTGGCTGTCCGATAAAATCAGCGCGTCTACGTGTTCCTGATCGGTCTGCGCATCGGTGCGCTCGATGATGAATTGATAGAACGTATTCGTTGCCTGGGGACCCATGCCCCCCAAAATGCCGAGACGGTAGTTCAAGATTTCCTCCTCATTCTTCCGGGACTTTATTGTATTGCCGGAAGCGTTTGATATTCCCGATGTGGTTCTTCAAAATCCGCAGCCGCCGTTTCAGCGACGCGTCCCCGCTGTACTCCAAAGAGTGGGAATCCGCCCCGGCACGAATCAACGCTTTCATCTCCTGGTGGTACTTCTTCGGCGTGAAGCGGAACGCGACGTACTTCGGCACCATCCGCCACAGAGAACGGTTTTTGGTCATTTCCAAGGACTTGTTTTGCTGTTCCACCCGGTCTTCCACCAGCAGACGGGCGATATTATGGCCCCCGCCGGTGACGTAGTAATTGCTCCGGCCTTGGCGGCAATTGATCTCAAACGCCTTGTACTTCCCATCCCGCCGGTCGTACTTGATGTCGAAGTTGGAGAAACCAGTGAAGTGCAGCTCCTCCAGCAGACCCTTGATCTTCCGCTCCAACGCCTCGTCAAAGTCCGTCAGAATCACCGCGTGGTTGCCTATACCGTGGGGAGAGTGTTCCTCCAGCAGAACGTGGCCCAGACACATCATTGTAACCTTCCCGTTCCGGTCGGAGTAGTTGGTCAGCACCCGCATATAGCTATCGTCTCCGGGGATGAACTCCTGAAGAACCATATGGTCCGCATACCCCGCCGCGTAAACGTGTTCCAAGCTCTCCAGCAGTTCTTCCCAGCTCTGGCAGATGTACACTTTGGCTAAGGAGTGGTCCCCACAGGCCCAATACGCTACACTGTCCGCAGGTTTGGCAATGTACGGCGGACCCCAGGGTAACGTGAACTCCCGGCCCATTGCCTTGTCGTAGATGAACGTCGCCGGATGCTCAATCCCGTACTTGTCGCACAGCTCATAGAACCGCTCCTTGTTGATGAGCGTGTTCAACAACGCTTCGCTGATATACGGCGCGACCGCGTTGGACGGCATCTGGTCCCGATACCGCGCACATAGCTGAACGTAACTGTCCCCGCACCCTATGACCAAAACCGTTTTGTCCGGAAACTCTCCACACACCTGCTTAACATTCGACAGAAACGCCTTGTCGTTTTCATTGTCCGCGCAGATCCGGTAGTCCATGATGGCCGTCCCGAAACAGGGAAACGACGGGTACTTCCCATACGCTACAGAACGTACCCCATACGCTTCGTGAAACGCTCGGGCTACACTGTACACGTTGATATCCCCGCCAAATAACAGCGGTTGAAATTGTAAGTTTTCCACTTTTTTCTCCTCAGATCGGAAGAGCGTCGTGTAGGGAAAGAGTGTCTTGGTATGTGTTG
>CANDKT010000127.1 GCA_947385365.1 uncultured Bacillota bacterium
CTACACATACCAAGACACTCTTTCCCTACACGACGCTCTTCCGATCTGGCGCGACAGTCGGTGTTATAGTTCAAGTCTGCGCTGGTATAGGGCGTTTCCGGTGTGATCTCATAGAGGTCTGCATCCAGGATGGCGTCCAAGTGGTTAGCAATACCTTCTGTGTTATTTGTGGCGGAGAAATAGGCAATCAACACCTTGGTTTCCTCGCTGGAGTCGTTCGGGAGTTTGGAGAGGTTCAGCATCACAACAGCGGTCTGGGCGCGGGTGACGGGGTCATTTCCGCCGGTGAAGCCGAGGATATTTTGGGTGATGGGCTGATCGGTATATTTCCCCATGATGATGTTCAGCTGTTCCTGCGTGATCGGGTCTTGGGTTCCAAAGCGGCCGTCCCCATATCCTAGGACCAACTGCTCACTGGCCGCCCAGCGGACGGCCTCGCTGTACCACTGGTCCTCGGACACATCGGAAAACTGCATCAGATAGTCGACCGCCGGACTTCCCGTTTGCCGCCAGAGGATCGTTACCAACATAGCTCTGGTGAGGCTGATTTCCGGTGCAAACTGGTTGTTTCCGATTCCAGCCATCAGGCTATGCTCCTGGCAGTACAGGACAGCCTCGGCGTACCACGCATCGGCAGCCACATCGGAAAAGCCAGTGTCCTCCAGGTCGGCGAAGGCCGGGACGGCTAAAACAAACGCCAAAGCCAGGGTCAGGAACAATGCGCCCAATCGTTTCAAGTTTTTCATATGGTTGTCTCCTTTTCTGTCTGGTTTATTTTTACTGCGCTGAGTTGTTTAGCCATGCTTGAATCTCCGCCTGGTCGTAGGAAGAATAGGTAACTTCCAGGCCCTCTTTGAGGACGCTGTTCGGGGCGAGCTTGGCGATTGCGCTGATGGTCTGACCAAACTGTCCACCGCCCATAGAGCAGAAGGGAACGATGGTTTTGCCGCTGAGGTCGTTGCGGGTGAGGAAGGTGCGCACACAGGCGGGGACGGAGGACCACCAGTTGCAGTAACCCAGGAGGATGGTGTCATACTGACCGATGTTCGGGTACTTTTTCAGCTCTGGGACAGCCTCGGAACGAAGCTCATTCAGCGCCTCGCCGTACAGTACAGGGCCGTTGCTGCTGGAAGCGTAGGGGGTGGCCCGCTCCAAACGGAAAATGTCCGCGCCGCTCAATTCGTGGATGAGGTCCGCCAAGCCCTTAGTGTTTCCGGTCTGAGAAAAATAGACGATCAAGGTCTTGCCGGTCCCCTGTTCAGTCTTGGCGCTGTAAACGCTTCTGACCTGACCTGTGGAGGCTTCGGCGTTCCGAACCGGACGCACACCAATACTGTAAAGAGAAACATCCGCGGGGTGGGCGCCCCGGTAGGCGGAACGGATATGTTTGGGATGGTCGTTCCAGCCGCCGCCCCGGACGATCTTAGCATTTCCACTCTCCGGGCCGGTAGGATCGTTGGAGCCTCCGGTCTCATACGCGCCGTACCAGTCCCATACCCACTCGGCGGCGTTGCCGTGGATGTTGTAAAGGCCAAACCCGTTGGCGTTGTAGCAGTTGGCGTCGCTGTTGTGGACATAATCGCCAAAGCTGAACGGAGTAGTGGTATTGGCGCGGACAGCGTATTCCCACTCGGCCTCCGTAGGCAGGCGGTAGCCGTTGGCGGCTTTGTTCCAAGTGACGTTGGGAAACCGTGAACGTTCTATGTCAGAGCGGGCGCCGCACCCCACCGCCAGTACCATACCGCTGTTCTTCCACTGCATATATCGCGCCAAGGTCCGGTAATGTACGGTCAGGGCTTCCATTGTCCAGTCGTTCTGATCGTAAGCGGTCGCCAGCAGGAACACTTTCTTGTTTCCGGTCAGTTTGTAGCTGTTGGCGTAGAAGCGGTCGATCACCGTTTTGATCTGTGCGGAAAATCCGAAATAATAGAGAGGCGTGACCAGTGCTACTGCCTGAGAATCCAGCAGTTCCGGCATCAGCTGGTGCATGGCGTCTTTCTGGACGCAGGGAGCCGCACCGATCCCGCAGCGGTCACAACCCAGACAGGGAGCCACCTCTTCAAAAGCGGCATTGAAGCGGTACGTCTCCCATCCGGCATCCTGCGCGCCCCGGATAAACTCGTCCGCCAGCAGTGCAGAAGTGCCTTTCTTATGGGGACTGCCCGTGATAACAGTTACTTTCATATTGTACCTCCCGAAACGCCGAAACATTTAGGTCCAATCCAAACTGTCCACCCAGGACTGCACATCGCTGGAAGACGCCCCGCCGCTGAACTGCTGGCCCTCCAGCCATGTTGCACTGTCGGTCAGGTCCTGCAATTTCGTGGCACTGGAACCCAAGGGACTGCTGGCGGAGGTGCAGAAGGGTGCAATTGTTTTGCCGTTGAAGTCATAGCTTTCCAGGAAGGTATCAATGATTCTAGGGGCGTCGCCCCACCAGATGGGATAACCCAGGAAGATCACATCGTACTGTTCCATGTTGTCCACGCTGCCGGAAATAGCAGGGCGGGCATTGGGATCGTTCTGCTCCTGGCTGGAGCGGCTGTTGGAATCGTTGTAATTCAAGTCATCGGAGGTATAGGGCGTCTCCGGCACGATCTCATAGAGGTCGGCATCCAGAATTGACTCCAAATGGTTTGCGATACCTTCCGTGTTGTTGGTTGCGGAGAAGTAGGCGATCAGGATCTTTCCACTATTCTCGCTGGACGTTTCCGGCTGGCTGGACACCTCCGGTGGAGCGGAGACAGAGGGATCTCCGTCTGTTGCAGGATTGGAGCTGGTCTGCCCAGCAGGAACGCCGCAGGCGGCTAAAGCGAGTGTGAACACCAAGGTCAAGAAGAGAGAAAGGGAGCGTTTCATGCTGTGGACCTCCTCAGAGCGACAAGCTGCTGACCCAGGCGGCAAGCGCTTCCTTGGTCTGCCTGCCGTTCAACAGCTTCCCTTTCCGGATGACTGCGTCGGGGGCGCTGGCTTTCAAATCGGAGGCGGTCCTGTCCAGTCCGCTGCCGCCGGAGGTGGCGAACAGGATGATCGTCTTGCCGGAAAAGTTGTAGCTTTCCAGGAAGGTGTTGATGATGGTGGGAGCCGTGTACCACCAGATGGGGAAGCCCAGGAAGATGGTATCGCAGTCCTCCACAGGGGCGTCCCGGTCCGCCAGGGGCGGGCGGAAGGACTTATCGTTCATCTCCACACTGCTGCGGGACTTTTGGTTCTGCCAGTTCAGGTCGGCGCGGGTGTAGGGCGTCTGCGGCTTGATCTCGTAGAGGCCGGCGTCCGCCGCCTCCGCCAGTGTTTTGGCCACCGCAGCCGTGGTGCCGCTGGCTGAAAAGTACGCGACTAATTTTTTGCTCATAGTGGATTCCTCCTGTAATTATTTGATTTTCTGATTGCTGGTAGACTATACGTGGGATTCTTTCGCGGCAGAGGCGGTGTTCTGCACCATCACACCCCAAGCAGATACGGGAAACTGACCGGTGGGAGTTCCCTGATCTTGTATAGCGCATAGCGTACCTCCAAAAGTCATTTTACAGTTTTAAGCGCACTTCAAGTCAAGAGCATTTTTAGAAATTTGATTGTTTTTTCAACTGGTTTTCCATACAAAAAAAACGCCCGCTGCGCTGGAAATTCTATCCGCGCACAGGGGCGAAATTCTTGACTTTGAGGTAAAAAACGGAACGCGGAACGAGGTGTTCCTGGCTATTACGAGAAATTGGCGGTTGAGTATGAGGGGTCCTTTGCCCCGGAAAAGGCCGCTGAAGCGGAAAAAGTCTATCAGGAGGTGCGCGAACGTTACGGGACGGACGAGAGGATGATTGCCCGGAGTGTTAAGGATCAGCCGGAAATTATCCTAGCGGTGAACTACCCGCCTACGTCCAGCGGGTGGAGGGCTACTGGAAGGGGACCCCGGCTGAGAACACCGGGGAACCCTTCCAGTAGCCCTCCTGCAATCAAAGATTGTAGAGTTTTGTCCAAACGCTTTTGTATTGCTCAGTCCTGTTCCCAGTTATGGTACACGTTCTGAACGTCGTCGTTGTCTTCCAGCAAGTCGATCAACTTTTCCATATTACGGATATCGGCTTCGTCGGTCAGTTTCACGTAGGTCTGGGGGACCATCTGCACGCCGGCTTCCAGGAAGGTATAGCCTTTGGCTTCGAGGGCGGCGGTCACGGCGGGGAACGCGTCGGGATCGGTGTAGACTTCGAAGACCTCGTCATCGGCCTGCATATCCTCAGCGCCGGCTTCCAGGGCGTCCATCATCATGGTATCCTCGTCCAGGTCCTCAGCGTCCAGTACAATGACGCCTTTCCGGTCGAAGGACCAGGAGACGCAGCCAGTCGCGCCGAGACCTTTGCCGTACTTATCCAGCAGGTGGCGGACTTCCGGGGCGGTCCGCTGGCGGTTATCGGTGAGGGCTTCGACGATGACGGCCACGCCGCTGGGTCCGTAACCCTCGTAGACCACGCTCTCGAAGCTGTCGCTGCTTCCGGCGCCCAGGGCCTTATCGATGGTGCGTTTGATGTTATCGTTGGGCATATTGGCGGCCTTCGCCTTAGCGATGACGGCGGCCAAGCGGGAGTTATTAGCCGGATCGCCGCTTCCGCCGGTTTTGACGGCCACGATCATTTCGCGGGCGATTTTGGTGAAGATCTGGGAACGTTTCGCATCCGCCGCGCCCTTTGTCTTTTGAATATTGTGCCACTTGGAATGTCCAGACATAATATCGATCCCTTCTGTATTCGAATAAAAGGCGCAAAAATTATACCACTGAACGGCGCATTTGGCAACCCTTTCCGAAAAAAATCCCAGGGTATTTTCTCCGGGGCATAATCATTAACTTTTATCAGAGGGAGGAGTTTCCAAACGGTTCAAGGACAAAAGGGCCGTCAATGACATCAGCCGGGGGTGATGTGGGGCAATCCCTAGTCAAAACATACTCACCAGTCCAGCCAGCAGAAGCATGATAGCGGGCACGACGTATTTTCTCGGATGGTGCAAGAGGTCGCTTTCGATCTTCCACCCCCGGATGGGGCAGTACCACTCCAGCAGGACGGAACCAGCCGCGCTCAACAGGGCAAAGGTGGCCGCCATCAAAGCGTGGAGCGGGATAACCCCGCCGATCTGGAACTGCCAGCTGCACAGGAAAATAATATCCGCAGTCAGATCAAATCCGAAGAGGAACAGGCAGTAGGGAACGCAGAACGCCTTTTGTTGTCCCGGCAGGAAGCGCACTGTCTGCTCCAGAGCCGGGTCGCAGGACAGCAGGATACAGATAGGGGTATTCAGCGAGAGAATGGCAAAGCCGATGGGCAGGACAAACCGGACCTCCATCTGACCCAGCAGCACCGGCAGAACGCAGGCTACACCCCACATGGCCGCCGTATTGAGCAGATAGTTCTTGTGGGCCATCAGGTAGCGGAACAGGTACCGCCACACGGAATAGCGGCGGTGGATTTTGACCGCCTGCTTGGTGCGCTCGGGCTGGACATAAAAGGCGTAGGCGTCGGTGCGCCTCAGGCGCAGGGGGTAGAGACAGGACACGATCACAATAGAGGACAGGGCACAGAGGATGCTTCCCAAGATTTCCACCCAGCTCCAGCGGGAGACCGCCCAAACCACGGCCAGCAGACCGACGGTTTTGGTCAGCAGCGTGTAGGCTCCCAGCGCGGCCACATAGGAAAACACCAAATTCCGCCCCTCGAAGGGGAGCATGAACATATTTTCCAGGTTGACCCTGTTGTCCCTGGCGGAGAGGGCCTGCCACATGACCCCGGCGGAGAAGGCGACGGCCATCAGGTACAGGATGAAGGGGGCGATTTCCACCTGAAACCCGGAGATATGCAGTCCCCAAAAGACCACCAAATCAAGAAAAAGCGTCCGGGCCAGCCGCTCATATTTCACGCCGAACAGCTTTTTGGCAGTGACTTCAAAGCTCATTTTCACCATGCAGGGCCTCCCGAATGTTCGTGGCGTTGATCTCGCCACCCGCAAAGCTCCGCCGGATCTGCCCGTCTTCCAGCACCAGTACCCGGTCGGAGGTCAGGGTGATACTCTCCAGGATGTGGGAGGAAAAGAGGACCGTCCCATGCTCCTTGTACCCGGCGATCAGCTGGTACAGGTACTCCGTACTCTGGAAGTCCAGCCCATTCACCGGCTCGTCCAGCAGGAGCAGTTCCAGTTTCAGGGCGAAGGCGGTAATCAGAAACGCCTTTTTCTTGCTGCCGGTGGACAGGTCCTTCAGCAGCGTGTCGGTGTAGTCCTCGAAGTGAAAGCCTCGCACCAGTTCGGACACGTCGGGCAGTTTCTTTTTGTACGCCGCCGCCACGTAGGACAGGTACTCCCGAAAGGTGAAGTATTGGAAGGAATTGTCCTCGGCAAAGACGGTGTACCGGCTCAACTTGAAGTCCTTGTCCCGGAAGGAGGACGGCTGGCCATTCAGATGGATGCCGTCACAGCGGAACCTCTCATGTAAACCGGACAGGGTTTTCAGGAAGGTGGTCTTCCCGGCTCCATTCAGGCCGATCAGCCCCACCACCTCATGGGGCCGCAACTGGAGAGAGAAGTCCGACAGCACGTTCTTTCCCTCGGTGTACCAGGCGCTGAGGTTTTGCAGCTCCAGGATGTTCCCGCTCATGGTCAGCGTTCCCCCTTGTTATTCTTCTCCTTTTTCCAGGAGGCGTAGGCAGAATACCCGAAGGCCGCCCCCATCAGAACATAGAGCCCGGCCCACTCCAGGTTGCCGGATACACCGCTGACGATCGCCGCCGCCAGCCAGATCAGAGCCAGGATACCGCGAATATAGACATGACGCATAATAATTTCCTCCTTGAAGCAACGCTTCCTTGATGTACCTGCATCATAGCAGAAAACCTGCTGCTGTGCGGGAATGTCCGTAAACGGCAGGTTTTTGACCGCGAAAAGGGGGCGCTTGCCCGTAGAGGGTAAGCGCCCGATAAACTGGAATTTACTTATTTGGCGTGTTTGTTTATCCACTCATCAAGAAATTTCATTTGTTCTTCAGTATGAAACCAATGC
>CANDKT010000128.1 GCA_947385365.1 uncultured Bacillota bacterium
TTTTTTCCACCATCTTTCATTCTTAGGGGTTGACTTCTAATAGTTAATCTTTCTGTCCAAAAGTTGCGCGCGGTTCAGAAGAGGTCCTGTTCCAACGGTCTGCTGTCCGGCAGCGGGACCGCGACGACGTGCCAGACGTCCTGATCTTTCTGCGGGCCGGGTACGAAATCCCGGTCCGGTCCCAAACCAGCCGCCGCAACGGTCCGGCCATCCTGCGCGAAAACAGGCAGCGTGTCCCGGATATGCCGGGGGAGATGCGCTTCGATCATCCATTTTTTCAAGGTCTTCCTGGGCCGTCCCGGCGGCGCGAGGAAATCGCCTGTGCGCCGGGCCCGGACGGTGAGTTCGGATACGTCCTGTGTACGCAGACAGAAGTCGTAGGGACTCTGCCCCTGTTCGTTCCAACGCTCCCGCGTGCAGGCAATCCGCCAGTTGCCCCAATCCGTACAGCCCGGCAGGGACAGCGAAACTTCCGCTGGCAGACAGACCGGTAACGGTCGTTCCAACACCAGACTGCCGTACTCACGCCGGGCCACCAGTCCGTGCGGCAGACTGACCTGCGCGGACGGCTCGTGTTTCCGGCACAGCTGCACGACCGATTCCAAATGCACAGCAGTGCAGTTTGCGTCGCCGTCGTTGACGGCGGCCAGCAGCTGACGCACCGCTCGGAACGCCAACGGGTCCGGCGCCGCTCCAATGACGGCCGCGGGGATCACCAGACCGTCCCCGCGCCGCTGGGCCTGCGCGGAGAGCTGCTCCGCCTGGGCGTTGAGGTAGTCCTCGTCGGCCCGGAGCCGGGCCGCGGTGTCCATCATACGCTGGGCCAGACCGGGGTACAGCTCCTCCAGCACAGGCATGACCTGATGCCGAATCCGATTCCGCGCGTAAGCGTCGTCGGCGTTGGACGCGTCCTCTCGGTGAGGCAGGCCGTAGTAGAACAGGTAGTCTTCGATCTCCTTCCGCGTCGTGGTGAGAAGGGGCCGGATAAGCCCGTTGCCTTTCGGCTGGATGCCGGTCAGGCCCCGCAGGCCGGAACCGCGGGCTAAATGCAGCAAAATCGTTTCCCCATTGTCCCCGGCGTTGTGCGCGGTCGCGATGGCGTCCGCCCGGAACCACTCCGCCACTTGGCGCAGAAAGGCGTAACGCATCGCACGGGCGGTCTCCTCCAGCCCCGTCCCCCGGAGCGCGGCCTCACGGGCCACGTCGCCGGAGAAGAGGTACAGAGGAACCCCCTTTTGATGTCCCGTCCCGTACCACTGGCAGCAGCAGAGATGGACGAATTGATCCACAAATTCCGCGTCCCGGTCGGACTCCTCCCCTCGGAGCTGGTGGTTGTAGTGGGCCGCGGCTAAGGTGAAGTCCAGCTTTTCTTGCAGGTGGTACAGCGCGTGGAGCAGACACAAAGAGTCTGCTCCGCCGGACACGGCGCATACGATCCGGCTGCCCGGCGGGATCAGGTCCTGTTCCTGAATCAGTTTTGTCATGGCTTCCAGCAAAGGCAAGCCCTCCCATTTCTCTATTTCGTTCCGGTTGCTGGTCGGAGCGGGGTGACGCGCTCCACAACGTGGAGCTGTGTGGTGTATCGCACCAGGTAACGCTGCGCGTGTTCCAGGTTCCATGCGACGTTCTGGTTCTCGTCGTAGAGCCGCTCCCCGGCCAGGGAGAAACCCAAGGCGTTCGGGACGTAGACCCGTACCCATTGCCCGCCGGTGTCCGGTCCGATGACGCCGTAACGCATGGTCAACTGCGGCTGGTCTTTGCTGTAGGGTCCCGGCAGACGGGCGGGACGGCATTTGGGGCTGATCCAGACCACCGCCTCCTCCAACGTCCCCGCTTCCAGCTGCGCCAGATCCGCTTTCGCTTGGCCCGGCAGTTCGGCCAGATGTTCCGCCGTGCCCATCGCCAGAAAGAAACCCGCTGTCAGCGCGCAGAGCAGGACCCCCAGCAACAAAAACGCTCCGGCAGTGGCGTAGGGTTCCGCTTGCGCGACCGCGTTCCGGCTGGCCTCCGCCTCCTCCGGGGTGAACTCCGGCGGCACGGCCCCGAGACGGCCCGCGTACTCCCAGAGTTTCAGCCGCGTGACGACGTTCTCCCGGACCGGCTTGCCGATGCGGCGGTAGGTACGCAAAGAACAGACGCCCTTCCACAGCTGGAACAGCCCCAGCAAAACATTGACCACCAACGCCGCCGCGCTCAAAAGAAACAACGCCTGATACCACCGCAGATACCCCGTCAGCAGATCCCGCGCCGGCGCCCCGGAATCCGAAGACGTCCAGATACGGAGCGCGTTGGCGGGCGTCAGAAGGACCAACACTCCGCCTAAAAACAGGAGAAGCAGCGCAAAGGAGAGAAAAAAAGGGAGCAGTTTCTTCCACAGACCAGGAACGCTTCGGATGACCTGAGCGTTCGGCCGCGCCGTCAGGATACGGCGCATTTCCTCCGCGGAAACGTTCCGTCTGTCTCCGTCCTTTTCCGATGACACCGCTTCTCCCCCCCTGACCGCCGTCAAGCGCTTAATATTCGCTGTGCTGCCACTCGATGTCACTGAACGTGGTGTAGTTGGGCAGCCACTGCATTTCCACCGTCCGCGTCTCGCCGTGGCGGTTCTTCGCCACGATGCACTCCGCCAGATTGGGATTCTCCGCGTCCTTGTCATAGTAGCCCTCCCGGTAGAGGAACAGCACAATGTCCGCATCCTGCTCGATGGCCCCGGACTCCCGCAGGTCGGAGAGCATCGGTCGTTTATCCTGCCGGGACTCGCTGCCGCGGTTCAGCTGGCTCAGGCACAGAACCGGAACGTTCAGCTCCTTGGCCATGATCTTCAGGGAGCGGGAAATATCAGAAACGATCTGCTGACGGTTCTCACCGCCGCGGCTCTTCCCTCCGGCGGACTGCATCAGCTGAAGGTAGTCCACGACAATCAGCCCTAAGTTCTCCACCCGGCGGCATTTGGCGTTGATGTCCGCCACCGTGATGGTGGAATCGTCGTCGATGAGAATCTTCGAACGGTTCAGAGAGTCCACCGCCATTGCGACCTTCTCCCAGTCCTCCTCGTTGAGCCGTCCCGTGACCAGCTTCTTGTTGTCCACGAAACACTCCGCGGAGATCAAACGCATCGCCAACTGTTCCCGGCTCATTTCCAGGGAGAAAAACGCTACGTTTTTCCCGGAGTGCTTCCCGGCCTGCAAGAGGATGTTCAACGCCATAGATGTCTTGCCCATACCAGGCCGGGCGGCCAAGAGGATCAAATCAGACTTGTTCAGACCCGAAATGGCCGCGTCCAAGTCCCGCAGGCCGGTGGACAGACCAGGAATCGCGTTCGCGCTGGAAGCTAACTCGTCCAGACGCTCCATCACGTCCAGCAGCACCTGAGACAGAGGAGTCAACCCTTGCGCGGCGCGGCCCTGCCGGATCGCGTAGATACGCTGTTCCGCCGCTTCCAGAACGTCCTGTCCCGTCCCGGCGTGCTGCTGGATCATCGTGGTCAATTCCCCCGCAGTCTCCGCCACCCGGCGCAGGAGCGTCTTGTCCTTCATGATGTCAATGTATTCCTTGACATTGGCGGCGGTGGGGGTGGTGTCCATGAGCTGAAGAATATACCCCCGGGACTGGTTCGCGTCGTAACAGCCGCGCTGCTTCATCTGCTCCAGCACCGTGACCGGGTCGATGGTCAGCGAGTAGTTGAACATCGTGTAGACGGTCTCGTAAATCTCCCGGTTCTGGCGCAGGTAAAAGTCGTCCGGACGCAGTTTGTCGATCACTTCCGGCACGCACCGCGGGTCGATGAGAATCGAACCAAGCACCGCCTGTTCCGCCTCCACCGAGTGAGGTAGCTGTTTCAGTAAAAGTTCCTCGTCCTCCATAGGCAAAGGAACCGCCTCCTTCCGAAATTCTTCGGGCGGCTCAGCCCTCCACCACCATCACGTTGACCGTGCCGGTGACTTCGTAGCCCAGCTTCGCTTTGATCTGGTAGCCGCCGCAGGACTTGATCGGCTCGTCCAAGACCAACTTGGTCTTCGGAATATCCACGCCGTACTGCGCCGCCAACGCGTCGGAAACTTCCTTCGCCGTGACCGCCCCGAACAACCGTCCGCCTTCCCCGGCCCGGGCCGGGATCTTGACCATCAGGCTTTCCAACTGCTTCGCTGTCGCCTCCGCCGCCGCTTTTTCCGCCGCCGCCTGCGCTTTTTTCGCTTTCTCCTGCTGCTTCATCGCGTTCAGATTCTCCGCGCTGGCCACCAACGCCAGCTTCCGAGGCAGAAGAAAATTCCGTGCGTACCCGTCCGATACGTCTACCAGTTGACCTTTTTTGCCTTGGCCCTTCACGTCCTGCTGTAAAATAACCTTCATTTTTATGTCATCCTTTCCTTATTTTCGAGAGATTGCCCACGTTGAGGTCACGCGGCATCGGGGTCTATCACTGGACAGCTAACCGTCATCAAGATAGCGGTCAATCGCACGTGCTAACTCCTCGCCGACCTCCGCCACAGACTTCCCCGAAACCTGACCGCCTGCCGCCGCCGCGTTCCCGCCGCCGCCTAACTGCTCCAAAATCACCTGCACGTTCGTGTCCCCCATAGAACGCCCGGAAATATTCACCCGCTCCCCGTCCGGGGAGACCACAAACGACGTGTCAATCCCTATGATATTCAATAGCTCATCCGCCGCTTGCGCCGCCGTCACCCGGCCTACCGGCTGGTCCGCTAACGCAACCGCAATCCCGTCCCGGTACATCCGCGCGTTTTGAATGATGGCGTACTTGGCTATCGTTCCCGCCAAATCGTTCTGGAACAGCTTCTTCACCTCCGCAGTATCCGCCCCGGAACGCCGCAGAAATGCGGCGGCTTCAAAGGTACGCCCGCCGGTCCGCATGGTGAAGTTCTTGGTATCCAACACGATCCCCGCCAGTAACGCTTCCGCTTCCGCGCGGAGCAGCTGGTTCGGTTCCATGATATATTGCAGCAGCTCCGTGACCAGCTCCGACGCGGACGACGCGTATGGCTCATGGTAATTCAACGCCGCGCCCTCAATATAGGTAGCCGCCCGGCGATGGTGGTCAATGACCGCCACTCTGGTACAGGATTGCAGCAAATCCTCCGCTTGTACCTGTTCCGGACGGTTCGTGTCCACCACCACCGCTAAGGAACGCACGTCCGCGATAATCAACGCCTCCTGCGACGTAAGAAAACAGTCCTGGTACTCCGGCAGACGGGACAACCGTTCGATCAGCTCCTGGGCGGGCGGGGAACCCGCGTCCTTGATGATGTGGACCGGGATGCCGTTCTTCCGGCACAGCGCGCACACGCCTGCCGCCGCGCCGACGGCGTCGTTGTCCGGCGACTTGTGCCCCATGATGAACACCTGGGACGAGTCCGAAATCAACGAAGACAGCGCGTTCGCCATCACCCGGCTCTTCACTTTGGTGCGCTTCTCCGTCTCCTTGGAACGCCCGCCGTAGAACTCAAAGGTGAATTTGTTCCGGATCACCGCCTGATCGCCCCCACGGGACAGCGCCATGTCAATCGACAGGTTGGCAAAGTCCAGCAGCTGCCGGAAACTGTCCCCGTCCTTCCCTACCCCAATCGACAGCGACGCGTTGATCCCGCTGGGGTTCGTCACTTGATGAATGGTGTCCAGAATGTCAAATTTACTCTCGATGAACTTCGGCAGATAGCACTCCTCGAAAATAAACAGGTAGCGTTCCCGCTGATACCGGCGCATACAGCCGCCCGTGTGCGCAACCCAATTCTCCAGCCGGGAGTCCAGCTCCGCCATGATGTTGGAACGCTCGTTCTCCGAGAGGTTCTTCATCAGATCGTCGTAGTTGTCCAGCAGCAACACCGCGGCTACCGGTCGGGACGCCTGGAATTTGTCCCGCAAATCGCAAAATTCGCTCACGTCCACCAGGTACACCGTGGCCATAAAACCACCGCTGCGCCCCCCAGACCGCACCAGATGACCGAACGCCAGAAATCGCCGCCCGTTGTAGGCCACCTCAGTGGGACATTCGCTTTTGCCCTCCATCAGCCAACGCGCGTCGAAGTCCGGCATGAGATCGGACAGACGGCTGTCATACAGACGCTCCCGGTCTCCGCTGATGTTCAGAAACCGGTCGTTCGTCCATATGATATCCCCGCTCTCCGGCCGGAAAATAATCATAGGCAACGGGCAGTTGGTCACAGTATCCTTCGTGGCGGAGTCCACCGAACCGGTGACGCTCTCCAAATACTTCGCGATCTCTTTTCTGCGCCGCTGTGTGCTGGAGCGGTTATAGATCCAAAGACCAGCTACTACCGCCAGCTCAATCCCCGCCAACGGCACGGAATACCGCGCCGTTACCACACTGAACAGGATCAGACAGACAAAGTAGAGCTGAAAACTTGGCTGAAACAGCCGCGTGAGCTTCCGGTTCAACGGTACGTCCCCCTTCCAATACGCCGCTCCTCCCACCGCAGGCGGCGGACCTGCGAGGGTGGAAATGCAGACCTCTTAGATTATAGCAAATTCGACCCCAAAACACAAGAGCGGAGAACGTTGTCCTCCTAAAAATAACGCCCAATGTTTCGCCTCCCCCCCCCGCCTGCAACCGCCCGGCTCCCTCCTGTAGACAAATCCGCCAAAATACACGCCCCTAAAACAAAATAAATTCCTGGAAAAGGAATTGACAAACCAGTCCGGATAGAGTATATTAAACAATAATCATGAGTCAAAACGCGATGACCGGGATAGTAGAGATCGGAAGAGCGTCGTGTAGGGAAAGAGTGTCTTGGTTTGTGTAGTTG
>CANDKT010000129.1 GCA_947385365.1 uncultured Bacillota bacterium
CAGGCGGGACAGTTCCTGCCCAAGTTGCGTCAACAAGCGGCGCTCGTGGGCGGCAATGGTTTCGGGTCTCGTCCGGCGAACGAAACGCAAACCTTCCAGCAGTCCGGCAATTCCGGCGATGTTGTGCGTCCCCGCCTCCAAACGGTCCGGAAGAAAGTCCGGCATAGTCTGCCGGATCGATTCACTACCCGTTCCGCCCTCCAGCAGAGGGACGGCCTGACCGCCGCACAGCAGCAGCCCGGTCCCTTGAGGGCCATACAGACCCTTGTGCCCCGGCATGGCAATAAATTCCGCGCCCAGCGCCTGGAAATCTACAGGCAGACTCCCTGCTGACTGGGACGCGTCCACGATGAGAGGAATGCCGCGTTCGCGGCATAGATCCGCGAGCGGTTGGATAGGCAGAACGTAGCCGAAGACGTTGGACACGTGGGTGCAGACTGCCACGGAGATGTTTCCCTGGTCCAGTATCTGTCCGCAAACCGAAAGAAATTCTTCTGGCTGGAACAGAGGCGCGGCAGCGACATGAAGGGTCACGCCTGGTATGGCGTGAAGGGGTCGGGTAACGGCGTTGTGTTCATAGCCGGAGATCAACACATGACTGCCTGGTTTCACCAGCGTTTTGATGGCCAGATTCAAGCCGTGGGTGGCGTTGAAGGTGAAAACCACCTGTTCCGGTTCCGGCACATGGAACAGGGCTGCAGCCTCCTCCCGGCAGGCGAAGGCGGTCTCCGCCGCGCGCATAGCGGGCCAATGTCCGCCCCGGCCTGGGCTGGCCAGACTGTTGATTGCCTTGGCGCTGGCCCGAGCTACGGCGGGCGGCTTTTGCAGGGTAGTAGCTGCGCTGTCAAGGTAGATCACAGCTCCACCTCCTGATAGTTGCCGTCGCCAGCGGTGATGAAGATACGTTTGGGGCTCAGCTCCGCCCGCTGGAGGATCCGCAAAGCATCCGGCAGGCTGCGCTGGGAGATTTTGACGGAATGGCTGCACCCCTCCCCGGCAATGCTTTTGGGCGAGCGTAGGATTCGGGCAATGATCCCCGCTCGTTCCAGCGCGGCTGCGGTCCGCTGGGCGTAGGTCAAAGAGCGGCACACGATAAGATAATAGAGCATATCCTGGTTCCTTTCCCGGGGCGGAGCCAGCGGACGCCCCGCAGAAATAGACGGGAGAGGAACTGTGTTCCTCTCTCGCTACCAGTCTATGCTGTTTTCCGGAGACTTGACACCGCGAAAACAAGGAGCGGTTCGTTTCATAAAGCCGCATTCTTCTCCTCAAAAAGGGAAGAATGTCCCAAATATCCCCTTATACAGGTTTCTTTTTGCTGAAAAACCAGGCTAAAACAACACAGATCACGATTCCAGCCGCATAGGGGATGACCAGCAGAAAAGCTGTGCTTGCCGGAGCGCTGTATCCTGCGTACTGAATCCCCCATTGCATGGCGCAGTAGTTATATGCAACAGCTGCGCACATGACGTTCGACAGCAGAACAGCGAGAGCCATGAAGAGATAAGACCAGAACTTGCAGTTCTTCATTCACGTATACCTCCTGAATTTATTTCTTTCTGAAAATCAAAGCGATCCCCAGCAGCATGAGCAACACAAATAACGTAATGAGTATCCCTGTGCCGTTCAATGTGACCATTGACGATTCGCTCACCTGTCCGGCGGCAGATGGGTTCACGATCATCAGAATGCCGAAAAGAATCAGGCAAAAGCTCCCTATCAGGCATAAAAGAATGCCAGTTTTGCTTCCGCTGTCCGTTACAGGAGCCTTTTCCTGTTTTTCTTCTTCGGGAACCGCGTCTGGTGTTTGGTCACGGGTGAGTTCATCCATCGTTACCTGGAAACATTCGCTCAATGCCTTGAGCTTATCCAATTCTGGGGTGGAGAGACCTCCCTCCCACTTCGAGATCGACTGTCTGGAAACACCGATCTTCTCCGCGAGCTGTTCCTGAGATAGCCCGCTTTTTCGCCTGAGCGTATATATTTTTTCAGACAACATCCGCTTGACCTCCTTGCCAATACAATACCGCGGTTCCTGGTAGCATTCTATCAACTTCCCTTGAAACTTCCGCAACCAGTGGTTGCATTCCTGCAAATCGTTGCATTTCAACACCGAAGATGCTATAATCGAACCCCCAATTCTTTTTCGTGTCCCTGCCCCATAGGAGGCGGGAATCACGAGCGGATGAGGAAATTGAAAACGTTCCGGGAGGAAAAAAGATGATCTATAAAATCAAGCTCAAGAAATGGGAACTGTCAGACGCGAGAGATCTGGCGGAGGCGCTCTCCAACAAAAAAGTACAAAACAACCTTCGGGATGGTCTGCCCTACCCCTATACGGAGCGGGACGGAGAGGAATATATTTCCGCCGTGTTGTCCGCGAACGAGAATGAAACCTTTGCATTTGCTATCGTGGCGAACGAAAAAGTGATCGGCAGTATTGGGGTTTTCCGCCAACAGAATATTCACAGGCAGACCGCGGAGCTGGGGTATTACATCGCGGAGGAATATTGGGGCAAAGGAATCACAACGGAAGCGGTCAAACAGATCTGCAAGTATGTCTTTCAAAGAAGCGACATCCTCCGTATCTATGCGGAGCCGTTTGCGCACAATCTTGCATCTTGCAGAGTACTGGAGAAGGCTGGGTTTCAGTGTGAAGGCACGTTAAGAAGCAACGCGGTCAAGAACGGGCAGGTTATGGATATGAGGATGTATTCTTTCCTGAAAACAGAGCTGTGAGCCTCTTTATCCCTCCAGAAGACACACCGCGTGAGCGGCAATCCCCTCCCCTGCTCCGGTGAAGCCAAGGCCTTCTTCAGTGGTGGCCTTGACATTGACGCAGTCTGAACTTATCCCCATAGCATCAGCTAGATTACGACGCATCTGCGGAATATGCGGAGCAAGTTTCGGCTTTTGAGCCAAAATCACAGCGTCTACATTTCCAATTGCCAATCCCTTCCCCTGAAGCAGTCCGACTACATGAGACAGCAGCACCAGACTGTCCGCCCCGGCGTAAGCGGGGTCAGTATCCGGGAAGTGCTGTCCGATATCGCCCAGACCCGCCGCGCCGAGTAGCGCGTCCATCACGGCGTGCGTCAGCACGTCGGCGTCCGAGTGGCCCAAAAGACCCTTTTCCCAGGAAATATCCACGCCGCCCAGAATCAGTTTCCGGCCTTGCGCCAGCCGATGTACATCGTATCCATGTCCAATTCGCATCATGACAATTCCTCCCGCACTCTGGCGGCCAGAATGGCTTCTCCCAGAATCAGGTCAAGCGGAGTGGTGATTTTCAGATTTGCGCGGTCCCCTGGCGTGAGGACGACCTTCATGCCCAGCCGCTCAACAGCGGCGCAGTCGTCTGTGAGCGTCACATTCTCGTCCAGCGCCTTCTGGATGGCGGCACGAATCAGACCGGCTTCGAAGACCTGAGGCGTTTGGACGGCCCATAGAGAGGACCGGTCTACGGTTTCTTCAATCAGACCGTTTTCCGCTCGCTTGATCGTATCCATGAGCGGGACAGCAGGGGCGGCAGCTCCGGTTTTACCGGCCTGAGAGATCGCGGCGTCGATTATTTCCTGGGAAACCAAAGGCCGTGCGCCGTCGTGGATCGCAATCAATTCCGCATCAGGGCGGGTCTCGGAGAGACCGGCTTGAACGGAGTGAATGCGCTCCTCTCCCCCGACCACGACTTTCCGCACCTTGTCTAAGGTAAAATCCTTGCACAACCGGCTCACCTCTACCAGAAGATCGGAGCGTGTGACTACAACGATCTCCGTCACTGCGGGACAGTCCTGAAAGGCATATAATGTGTGGATCAGAACCGGAAGTTCCCCTAAAGGGGCGAGAATTTTGTCGATTCCCCCCATTCGCCGGGCGGACCCCGCCGCCACAATGACAGCGGAACAACCCGATGTCACGGGCTTTTTTCTGAACAGAGACAACAAACCTGCCATGAACCCCACTCCTTTCTTTTACTTACGGCGCTTTGCCTGGACCAACTCCACGGTCCGGCTCAGCGAAAAGGTAAAATCTGCTCTCTGCCCATCCTTGGCGCTGAATGCCTTGAAATAGAGCAGACCGTCTGAACCAAACCGCTCCAAATCAATGTCGTCGTAACGTTCATAGTCCGCATCCACCACATCGTGGATGTCCAGCCATTGATTGCAGCTCTGTTCGGTCAAAGGCTCGGTGAAGTCCAAAAACAGCGTCCCAATGGGGCAAGCCCAATAGCAACCGGAAACAGCCAGCAGATTGCTTCCCGGGTCGTAGCGGCTCCCGGTCCAGATGAACGTCTCTTGAAAGCGTTCGCCTGCCAGCGGAAAGGATTCCTCCGGTATGTAGCGAAGCGTGCGTCCGCTTTCCAGCTCCAGAACACTGTAGCCGTATAGATCCTCGCGAAAGACCAGATAGTGTCTGCCGTTCATATGGGAAAACAGCGTGCAGAACTCCGCATCATCGTTGATGTTGTCCCAAGTGAACACGGTTTCCTCTGCGGCATTCAGCAGCTGGTGACGGGAAACGTGTATCGCATAACGTCCTGGTTCTGCGATCCCGTAGTAGTTTGTCTGGACAGAGTACTCCTCTGAAAGCTTTGCCACTGTTTCAGGACGCTGGGCGCGGTATTTTTCGTCAAAAAGGAAGTCGTATGTTCGGCGGTGGGCTTGGTAGTGCGGCGTAGCGTAAACATTCATGGAAATCACCTCTTCTGGAACAGCGGCGCGCATATTTTCTCGGTCAGTTGGGACGAGCCGCTGCGTCTTATGCGTCGCCGTTGCTATTATAGCACAAAAGTATGGTGTGGAGAAGCAAAAAATAAGGCGGCTTTTGCTCCGATCCGGAGTAAAAGCCGCTCTGGTTTTTGCGTCAGGCCAGCACAGCGTTCAATTCCGCCTCCACAGACTCGTAGCTAACGCTTTTGGAAAGCACGATTTCGGAAATTAGGATCTGCCTGGCTGAATGAAGCATCTTCCGCTCCCCGCTTGACAGGCTGCGCTTGGCGTCGCGGAGCGTCAGGCCCTTGATGACTTGAGCTACTTTCAGCAGATCGCCGCTCTTGAGCCGCTCCAGATTTTCCCGGTAGCGTTGGTTCCAGTTGGGCGTCATTTCGACCTCAATGTCGGGGATGGAAGCCATGATAGAGTCCGCTTGCGCTTGATCGACCACGGGCCGCACGCCGATCTCCTCCCAGTTATCGGTGGGGATCATGACTATCATGGAGTGTTTCGGAAGTTTCATGATGAAGTAGTTCCGCATGACCCCACCGGCTTTTCGCTGTACGATGCTGTCCAGGATTCCTGCGCCGTACATTGGGTGAACGATTTTATCTCCAACTTGAAATGACATATTACCCTCCGTTTCGTCCGGTCCCGCCGCTCTCCGCGTATCTCTGCCCCCGGCCAAAACAGAGGCGCTGTTCCAATTCTTTCCACGGCAAAGGGGTCCTAAACCTGCAAAGACGGAAAGAAATTGGAAAAAGCACGACTGCGTTTGCAGCCGTGCTTTTTAAAGAGGTTACTCCTGTTCCGCGGGTTCCTCAGATGCAGCCTCAGGCTCAGCCTCGGGTTCCGCTTCTTCCTCTTCCTCCTCGCTCTCCGCCTGGATGGGGGCCTCCAGAAGGGCGCGGATGGACAGGGAGATCTTCTTGTTTTCCATGTCGATGTCCGTGATCTTCACGTCGACTTTGTCGCCCTCGGACACCACGTCGCCGGGTTTTTCCACCCGGTGATCGGCCATCTGGGAGATGTGGATCAGGCCGTCCACGCCGGGGACGACTTCGGCGAAGGCGCCGAAGGTCATCAGCTTTACGATCCGCACGTTCGCGGTATCGCCTACCTGGTAGGTGCTGGTGAAGACGCTCCAGGGGTCCTGGCTGTGGTCCTTCATGCCCAAGGAGATCTTTTTCTTCTCCTTATCGGCGGAAATGACGTACACCTCAACGGTGTCCCCCACTTTGACCACCTCGGAGGGGTGTTTGATGCGGCTCCAGGACAGCTCGGAGATGTGGACCATGCCGTCCACGCCGCCGATGTCCACGAACGCGCCGTAGGAAGTCAGGGACTTCACGGTGCCAGTGTAGCGTTTGCCGTCCTCGATCTCCGCCCAGACCTTCTCTGCGGCGGCGGCGCGTTCGGCGCGCGTGACGCGGCTGATGGAGCCGACCACGCGGCGACGGGCGCGATTGACCTCGGTAACGACCAAGCGGACTTTTTTCTTGAGCAGTTCGCTCATAGGAGTCTCGCGGGGCAGGCCGGTCTGGGACGCGGGGACGAAGACGCGGATACCCTTGACAGAGACCACGACGCCGCCTTTGTTATCCTCGGTGACAAAGCCTTCCATAACGGTTTCGTTCTCGCGGGCGGACTCGATCTCCTCCCAGCCTTTGACCATATCCAGACGTTTCTTGGACAGTTTGACCAAGCAGTCCCGATCGCTGACCAGCATGACGTAGGTCTCGATCTCGTCGCCCACTTTGACGACGTCCTCGGGTTTTACGGTGGGATCATCGCTCAACTCGGACAGCGGGATATAGCCGGGATACTTGATGCCAAGCTCAACTTGGATCTCGGTAGGCGTGATATCGACCACGGTACCAGTTACCTTATCCCCCGTATTTAAAGTTTTGATCGATGCCTCCAGCAGTTCTGCAAAGGATTGTTCGATCTCCATAATTTCGTCGCTCATTTTGTTATAGACCTCCTTTATTATCCACGCAGGTGTAGACGCACCTGCAGTGATGCCGACCACATCCGCCG
>CANDKT010000130.1 GCA_947385365.1 uncultured Bacillota bacterium
TCAGGATATGTTCCGCTTCTTCCAGTCCATGATCCGCTTCCGCAAAGAACACCGCGTCCTGCGCACCAACCTGAGCAACGGGACCTGCGGCTTCCCGGACGTCAGCTTCCACGGCACGACCCCCTGGCAGCAGGGTCCCTTCTCCAACCATGACCGCTACGTCGGCGTCCTCTTCACCGGCTCCGAACGGGACACCGGACCTCAACTCGTCTACGTCGCCTCCAACGCCTGGTGGGAGGACCTCTCCATCCGCTTGCCGGACCTCCCCGCTTCCATGTCCTGGGTCGCTGTGGTCGACACCGCAGAAGAACAGTTCCCCGCTCCGCGCACCCTCTCCGGCAACGAAGCCCTCGTCCGGGCCAGGAGCGTTATGGTCTTCGTGGGCCGGTAGGACGGCAGAACAACACGGAAAAAATTTTTCCCCCAGCGCTTGCAAATCCCCACCGGAAAAGAGTATAATAACCCTATTAGGGCCGATGCCCTTGACTTGACAGGAAAGGAAGTGGGATCCAGCGTGGACGGTCGAAGTCGCCGCCAGGGCACAGAGATCAGCTGCCACATACGGCGGGCGGCGGGATATGGCCCGGCTTACGCCAGGTCCCAACCTCGCCGCCGGTTCTGAACTGCGGGACCTGTCTCAGGGTTTGGTATGTCTGTATGTGGCCGCAGGCGGACGGAACAGCCAGACCAGAAGCAGAGCTTCTGGTCTGGAGCTTCGTCCTGCCTGCGGTTTCTTCTTGTGCTTCACTTTCCGCGGCGCCGCAAAACTCAGAACTGAGGAAAGGGGAGTTCTCTATCATGCACGATTCCTACAACCTGGAACTGCTGCTGGACCTGGTGCAACGCAAGCAGTTCCGCCAGCTGAAAGGTATCCTCTCCGAAATGAACGAGGTCGACGTGGCCGAGTTCATGGACGAGGTGGAACCAGACCAGAAAATTTTGATCTTCCGCCTCCTGCCCCGGGATATGGCCGCCGAAGTGTTCAGCTACCTGGAGGACAGCGAGGATCAGGAAAAACTCATCGGCGGGCTGAGCGACAAGGAACTGCGCGAGGTCCTCAACGAGCTGTACCTGGACGACGCCGTGGACATCATCGAGGAAATGCCCGCCAACGTGGTATCCCGTATCTTGCGCAACACGGACAGCACAACACGGGAACAGATCAATCAGCTGCTCAACTACCCGCGGGACTCCGCCGGGTCCCTGATGACTACGGAGTTCGTTTATCTCCACCCCGATAACACCGTCGAAGAGTCCTTCGCCCGTATCCGGAAGGTCGGCCTGGATAAGGAGACCGTCTATACCTGCTACGTCACTACAAACCGCGTCCTGGTCGGCGTCGTCACCGTCAAACGGCTGCTGATGTCTACCTACGAGACCAAGATCAGCGAGATCATGGAGACCAACGTCCTGTCCGTCACCACCCACGAGGACAAAGAGGAAGTCGCACAGATGTTCTCCAAGTACGACCTGACCGCCCTGCCCGTGGTGGACGGAGAGGACCGCCTGGTCGGGATCATTACCGTAGACGACGCTATGGACGTCATGGAAGAAGAGGCCACCGAGGATATCGAAAAAATGGCCGCCATCCTCCCCACAGACAAGCCCTACTTCCAAACCGGCGTCGTCGAAACCTGGAAACACCGCATCCCCTGGCTGCTGCTGCTGATGATTTCCGCTACCTTCACCGGCACCATCCTGGGCTTCTTCGAGGACGCCCTGGCCGCAAACGCGGCCTTGACCCTGTTCATCCCCATGCTCATGGACACCGGCGGCAACTCCGGCGGACAGGCTTCCGTCACCGTCATCCGCGCCATGTCCCTGGGCGACGTGGAGTTCTCCGACTGGCTGCGGGTCATCTGGAAGGAACTGCGCGTGGCCTTCCTGTGCGCCAGCACCTTGGGTGCCGTCGTGTTCGCGAAGGTCATGCTGATTGATCGGAAAGTCCTGCCCGTCGCCCTGGTCGTCGCCCTGACCATCTTCGTCACCATCGTCATCGCCAAACTCGTCGGCTGCACCCTGCCCATGCTCGCGAAAAAAATCGGCTTCGACCCCGCTGTTATGGCTTCCCCCTTCATCACCACCGTCGTCGACGCCCTCTCCCTGCTCATCTACTTCGCCATCGCTACCCAAGTCTTGGGACTCTGAAACGCTCCTTTTCAGACAAAATCTTCATATGAGCCGTATTCTCCCCCCTTCGGGGGGAGAATACGGCTTTTATGAGACGGGCGTGAGAAATCCCGGCGCGGGGCTTGCAATCCCCGCGCGGTTCCTGTATAATAAAACCCGCCGGTTTCCGGCGCAAAACACAGGAAAGTGTGAGGAACGTGAAGTACGATTTCAGCGCCATCGAGAAAAAATGGCAGACCAGATGGAGAGAGGAAAAAACCTTCGCCTGCCAGAACGGCGGCGATCAGCCGAAGTTCTTCGGCTTGGTGGAGTTCCCTTACCCCTCCGCCGCCGGTCTCCATGTCGGCCACCCCCGGCCTTATACCGCTATGGACGTCATCGCCCGGAAAAAACGAATGGATGGATTTAACGTCCTCTTTCCTATCGGCTTCGACGCCTTCGGCCTGCCTACCGAGAACTTCGCCATCAAAAACCATATCCACCCCGCTGTCATCACCAAGCAGAATATCGAAAACTTTACCCGTCAGCTCCATATGCTGGGCTACTCCTTCGATTGGGACCGCTGCGTCGACACCACCGATCCCAATTACTACAAGTGGACCCAGTGGATCTTCCTCCAGCTGTATAAGCACGGCTTGGCCTATAAGACTACCATGCCGGTCAACTGGTGTACCTCCTGCAAGTGCGTGCTGGCCAACGAGGAAGTCGTGGAAGGCGTCTGTGAACGCTGCGGCGCGCCCGTCATCCGAAAAGAAAAATCTCAGTGGATGCTCAAAATCACCGCCTACGCCCAGAAACTGATCGACGGCTTGGACACCGTCGACTTCATCGACCGCGTCAAAACCCAGCAGCGTAACTGGATCGGCCGCTCCACCGGCGCGGAAGTCACCTTCAAGGCTACCACCGGAGACGATATCGTCGTGTTCACGACCCGCCCGGATACCTTGTTCGGCGCAACCTATATGGTCATCTCCCCGGAACACCACTTCGTAAAAGACTGGAAATCCCTCCTGTCCAACTGGGACGAGGTGGCCGCTTACGTGGAAGAGGCCGGGAAAAAATCCGACTTTGAACGTACCGAACTCGCCGCCGATAAGGAAAAAACCGGCGTCATGCTCCAAGGCGTGCGCGCCCTCAACCCCGTCAACGGCAAAGAGATCCCTATCTTTATCTCCGACTACGTCCTGGCTTCCTACGGCACCGGCGCCATCATGGCCGTCCCCGCCCATGATACCCGCGACTGGGCCTTCGCGAAAAAGTTCGGCTGCGAGATCATCGAAGTGGTCTCCGGCGGCGAGGACGTCCAAAAAGCCGCCTTCACCGCCAAAGACGACACCGGTATCCTGGTCAATTCCGAGTTCCTCAACGGCTTGACCGTCAAAGACGCCATCCCCGTCATCACAAAATGGCTCGAGGAAAAGGGGATCGGTCACGAACAGGTCAACTTCAAGCTCCGCGACTGGGTGTTCTCCCGCCAGCGCTACTGGGGCGAACCGATCCCGATGGTCTGGTGCGAGAAGTGCGGCTGGGTCCCGCTGCCCGAGGATCAGCTGCCCCTGCTCCTGCCCGAGGTCGAAAGCTACGAGCCAACCGATACTGGCGAGTCTCCCATCGCTAAAATGACCGATTGGGTGAACACTACTTGCCCCTGCTGCGGCGGCCCCGCAAAACGTGAGACCGACACCATGCCGCAATGGGCCGGTTCCAGCTGGTACTACCTGCGGTATATGGACCCCCACAACAACCAGGCATTGGCTTCCAAAGAGGCCCTGGACTACTGGGGTCAGGTGGACTGGTACAACGGCGGGATGGAACACACTACCCTTCACCTGCTCTACTCCCGGTTCTGGAACAATTTCCTCTACGACATCGGCGTCATCCCGCACGCGGAACCTTACGCCAAACGTACCAGCCACGGCATGATCTTGGGCAAAAACCCCCACTACGTGGGCAACGTGGAGTCCCAGGAGGAAAAAGACGCCCTGATCGCCAAGTACGGCAATCAGGCCCTGCGCCCCGCCGTCAAAATGTCCAAGTCCCTCGGCAACGTGGTCAACCCCGACGACGTCATCCGGGACTACGGCGCGGATACCATGCGGCTGTATATCATGTTCATCGGCGACTTCGAGAAGACCGCTACCTGGTCCGACGAGTCCGTTAAGGGCTGCAAGAAGTTCCTGGACCGCGTCTGGAACCTCAGCGAGAAGCTCAAAGAAGGCGACGGCTGCTCCCCGGAAAACGAGAGCGCCATCCACAAGGCGATCAAAAAAGTCTCCGACGACATCGAAGCGATGAAGTTCAACACCGCTATCGCCGCACTTATGACCTTGGTCAACGACTTCTACGCCAAAGGCGCGACCAAAGGCGATTACAAACAGCTGCTGCTGATGCTGTCCCCCTTCGCGCCTCACCTGTGCGAGGAGCTGTGGGAACAGAATGGCTACGGCGGTCAGGTGTGCCTCCAGAAGTGGCCGGAGTACGACGAGAGTAAGACGGTAGCCGCTTCCGTCCGCATGGCGGTCCAGGTTGGCGGCAAGGTGAAAGCCAACATTGTGGTCCCCACGGACGCGTCCGACGCGGACGTCATAGCGGCCGCTCTGGCAGAGCCGAAAATCCAAAAACTGGCTCAAGGCATGACCTTGGTCAAGTCCATCGTGGTCAAAGGGAAACTGGTCAGCTTGATCTTCAAGCCCCAGGCATAAGGCCCAAAAGCCCGCCGCTTTCGGAAAGAAAGCGGCGGGTTTTCGATTTTTGCTTCCCGTTCCAGCTCGATGTCGCAGACGCTATGAAATGCCCTGCCTCTTTTCCCGACGCGCCTACGGTTCCCGGTACCCGGAGAGCTTCGCCGCCGTCAGCCACAGAGCTACCAGAAGCAGCGTGATATTCCCCCGCTTCCAGACTAAGTCCCAGCCAGCGGCCAGCGAGACCGCAGTAAAAAACAGATCAAACCCCTCCTGAATCACTCCGGCCGCCTGCGGCCCTAGGACCAGAGCCAGCGTACAATACATCGCCCTGCCACCATCCAATCGCGAAATGGGCAGCAGATTGAAACAGCCCAGCATGAGATTCACACCGGAAAATAACAGCCCCTCCTCCCTCTGACCGCTCAGCAGCGCCAGTATCAGATTGACGCCCGGCCCCGCTAACGCTGCGGCTCCCTCCTGCCAGTATCCCAGCGGCCGGTCCAGCACCAGCTCCGCCCCTACCGCTGTAAGGCGTACCGCCTTGATACGTCCGCCCAGCGCCCCCAGCGCAAAACAGTGCCCCAGTTCATGGCACAGACAGGCGGCCATCGCAAACGGAACCACGCCTTGCGTGTCCAAGTAGTTCAGCCACGCCCATAGAAGAAAGAATCCAGCGGTTGCCTCTGTCCTGCCTACCCTCATCGGTCGGACAGGTACTCGATGTAGTAGACGGGGTTCAGATGCAGCTTGTTGTATTTCAGCTCCAAGTGCAGATGCGGACCCGTGGCGGACCCCGTGGAACCAACCTCCGCGATCTTCTCCCCCAACGCAACCGTTTGACCCTTCTGAACGCAGATGCTCCGGCAGTGCGCGTAGAACGATTTTATCCCGTTGCTGTGCTTCAGCTGGAGATAGAGCCCGTAGGAGTCGTCCTCCCCTATGTACTCCACCGTCCCCGCCGCAAAAGCCTTGACCGTATCCCCGTACTGCCCGCCAATATCAACCCCACCATGAAATTGGTACTTCCCATTGATCGGATGATCGCGGTAGCCGTAAATGGAGTTGATATGTCCCAAAACCGGAGTGACCGTCTCCAGATCGCCTAAAGACAGCTGGTCCATCGTGTAGTTTTCCGGGAGCGCCTGGCCGCTGTAGTCGGAGCGGGACAGTACCGTTCCTGCCGCAGGCACCGGCTCCGGTTCCGTCAGCGCCTCCGAGTCAGCAGGAACTTCCGGCTCCGCCTGAACCCCCGCCCCGGTCCCCAGAGGAACGCGCAATACACGCAATACCTTTTCAGTTAGCAGATGCTCCGCAATCTCTTGCCGGTCCGAGGTCATCGCTAAAAATTTGCTCTCTTCCCCTAAACGCCCCCGAACGTCCGGAACACGTAGGACCGGTACTTCCTGGGCCGGCTGCGCTTGGCCGAATACCTCCGCGCATAGCTCCCTGAACCGCTCCAAAAGCGCACCTTCCCCCGAAAAGGACGCCCCTAACTCAGACAGTACCGCCCGAAAATCCGTGTCCGAGGAAATCAACGAAGACAGATCCTCCCGGAGCGTGGTTAGACGTGCCGGGAAAATGCCCTTCCCGAGAAATACAACCAAAAATAAAGCCAGACAAATCAACAGCTGAAGCAGCTGCCGCTGCCCGGCTTCCCCGTCTCCTCTCCGACGGCTGCCCGTAGGAACGGTCCGCTTCCTTGCCCGACGCACCCGAGCCGCTTGGCTGTCCATACTGCCCACCCTTTCCAAATCAGAGTTTGTACCAGTTTATTTTTTGAATATCTTAGATATTCCTCTTGACAGATCGGCTGGAAGAAAATATAATGTAATAGTTGGGTCCTCCCGTTGGCAGGACCTAGCTATCCGGGTGTAGCGCAGTTGGTAGCGCGCATGGTTCGGGTCCATGAGGCCGTGG
>CANDKT010000131.1 GCA_947385365.1 uncultured Bacillota bacterium
AGCGCCACCTTGCCAAGGTGGAGGTAGCGAGTTCGAGCCTCGTCACTCGCTCCAGAAACGGGGCAAAGTCCTGGCTTTGCCCCGTTTTTTCTGAAAAGAAGCATAGATCCCTGTTGCCCTGCGTAGAATCTGTATGTAAGGTGCCATAGCCAAGTGGTAAGGCAGAGCTCTGCAAAAGCTCCACCCCCAGTTCAAGTCTGGGTGGCACCTCCAAAAGAGACGCAAAAGATCCCGCACTTCGGTGCGGGATCTTTGCGTTTGTCTGGAACAGGGGGCAGGGGTTCAAACGATCTCGACGGTCACGGGCGGGTCGAGTCGAACGGGTCCGCCGATTGCGGCGCGGGAGACGGAGTCTTGGCGGATAGTCAGGGCGACTTGAATGACGCCGGAGGGTTGGAGCAGTTCGAGGGAGTAGGGGCCGTCGGGGGAGCTGAGGCAGAGGGCGGTCGCGGCAGCCAGGGAACCGGACCCGCAGCTGCCCTCCCAGACGAGGGACCCGGCGGCGGGGACTTCCACGAGGGGCGTCATACGGCGGCCGTTTTCCTCCAGAAACATGATGCCGCAGGCTTCGGGGGAGTCTGGAAAGACGTGTTTCCAGCGGCGGTAGAAGTCCAGGCTGGGCGGGATATTTTCGACGACCAGGTGCGCGATGCCGGGGAGGTCGACGAAAGTAGCGGGGATGCCGTCCAGGGAGAGGCGGCGGACGTTTCGTGGCAGAGGCATTTCGGCTTGCGCGGTCCCGTCGGCCAGGCGGGCGGAAGCGGCGATCAGTCCGGCGCAGCCGCTGACTTCCAGCAGCAGGGAAGAGGGCGCGTCGGCCCCCAGTTTCTGAGCCAGCAGCATGGCGTAAGCACGGGTAGCGTTGCCGCAGAACTCGCCTCCGGCCATTTCGATACGGCCATGACCGCCCTGTTCCGGAGGGCAGCAGTAGGCGACTTGCTCCGCCCGGAGGGCTGGGTCGGACAGCAGCTGAGCGGTGACGGTAGGTCGCAGGGGAGATGGAACGGGGTCGAGGACAAACAGGGTGATATTGCCTGCCGGGTCGGCCCGCAGGACGCGCAGCGGGAACGGTGTGCGGTTTCTGGTTTCCATAGGCTCCTCCTTTGAGTTGGGGCGCGCAGGTCTGCACGCTGATTATGCCATAGACGCGGGGATTTTTCAAGGTCGGACTCACGGGCGGGGAGGCGGCGTGATATTTACAGAATATTCAAAAAAAGTTCTTGGTTTTGTGAAAAATAGGGCGGGAGAATGTGGTATCTTATAAACAGCTCAGGAACCTGAACCCAAGCCCGGCGGACGAGCAAGCTGCCGGGCGACCGCGGCAAATCTATCTGCCGTTTCCAGCGCCGACAGGCGCGCTCACTTCCGCGCCGGGGTACGGCCCCGGGCGGAAGACGAAAAGCGATCCGCTGCCAAAGGCGGTTTTCATATATATCATACTTTCCTCTCTTTTTCCTATCTGAAGCAGTCCCCTTTGACCTGTGGTCAAAGGGGACTGCTTCATTTTTAGGGTCTCCGGTTATTTTCAGGTCTGCTGCCGCTGTTCCAGGGCGGGACGAGGGACAGCAGGAAGGATTTTTCTTCTTCCCGAGGCGGTCCGTTGAGTATGACGCGGTAATAGTCGTTGTCCAGGATAGCGGCGGAGTAAGCGACGCGGTTTTGGACTTCGACGACGGTGGCGGCGGCGTCTTCCGGGGAAGCGGGGCGGCCGTCCCAGCGGGTAAACTCATCGGTGACGGAGTTGTAACGGCCCTCCGGGCTGAGGAAGCTGTAGTTGGAGAAAATGACCAACCCGCCGCCGTCGGAGAGGATATCCTCGCCCATAAGCAGGCGGGAGTCGTAGGGCAGGCCGAACAGGTTGGAGAGTGTCGGCATGACGTCCAGGCTGGAGCAGTACTTTTCCACGCGGACGGTCTGATCCATAGCGGCGTTCCAAAGGATCAGCGTGTTTTCGAAGATCTCGAAGACGGGGTCCACCTCGTGGCCGAGCAGCTCGCTGTACTCCTCATCGGACAGGCCGTAGGGGTAGTGGTCGGCGGAGAGGACGATCACGGTGTCGTCCAGTTTCCCTGCGGTTTCCAACTGGTCCAGCAGGCTTTCCAGAGCCAGTTCCAGTTCCTGTTGGCAGGCCAGGTAGCACTTGACCCCGTCGCTGTAGGGCAAGTCGGCGACTTCGTCCCAGTGCAGGCGGGACATAGCGTTTTCTTCCAAGTTGTAGTTCAAGTGTCCGCTGACGGTCAGGCAGTAGACCATGAAGTGGTCTTCGTGGACGAACATCGGGACGATTTTCTCCATCATCATCCGGTCGGAGGGAGGGAAACCGTTCTGTTCGAGTTCGTTGGGAGGAATGATATCTTCGGGTTCCAGGCCCTGACCCATAGCGTAGTATTCGTAGCCCATGTTGGGATGGGACCAGTTGCGGTCGTAGTAGTCGTAGAGGTAGTCATGGAAGGCCATAGTGCGGTAGCCGAGTTTTTGGAACTGGGTACCGAGGGCGAAGGGCATATAGTTGGCGGAGGAGCGGGAGTAGCTCCAGACGCCGGATTTTGGGATCAAGCCGGTTGTGGTGACGTACTCGCCGTCGGAGGTGGAGACGCCCCAGAGCGGGGTGTAGAAGTGTTCGAAGAGGAACCCTTGGTGGGAGAGTTTCCAAAGGACGGGGGTACGTTGGGGATCGATGGCCAGGGTAGAGAACCCTTCCGCGACGATCCAGACGAGGTTTTTGCCTTCAAAGTAACCCGTCCACTGATTTTCTGGTGTAGCGGGGCGTTGGGAGAACCACTGGTGCATAGCGAGCAGATCCTTGTCGTCGGTTTGGGCGATGAGGGTATCGAAGTCGATAGGCAGGACGTGCAGCGGGGGAGCGGAGGTCTGGTCTGGTTCGGAGCTGTTGCCGGGCTGGGAGGAGGCGACAGGGGGCGGGGTAGAGTTGGGGGGTTCCGGTTCGGAGCCGGCGGGGTTTTGGGGATCGGGTTTGATGCCGAAGAGGACGCGTCGGATTTCCAGCTGGGTTTGGGTGAGCATACCGAAATATTTGGCTTCCAGGGCGGGTGCAGCGGCTTGGGTATAGATGTAGCGAAGGGAGAGAACGCCGTTGCCGCAGAGCATGACCAAGCCCATAGCGGCCAGTTGAAGGATGGCGGCCAGGGCGGCCCAACGCAAGCGCAAGCCAGTGGTTTCCGGTCTGGCGGGGACGAGGCGTTTCCGCAGCAGGACGGCCAACACGGTAGGCAGGATCATCAGCAGGATGGGGAACCAGTTGACGACGATCTCCCAGAAGGCCATATCGCCGAACGCGCCAGCGACCATAGCCATTTTGGTGACGGAGAAGAGAGTCAGGAAGGTTTTGAACATCCGGAAGTAGACCATTTGGGAACCGATCCAGAGGGAGAGCAAGGCGGTGAGCAGAGGCAGCAGGATTCTGCCACGGGGAGCGGGTCCCCAGTTGCACAGCAGTCCGAGCAGCAGGGCGACTGGGAAGGAGAACAGCAAAGTGAACCAAGCGCCGCTGAGGGGGAGGCTCTGGAAGCAAAAGAGTTTCAGTAAGATTTCCTCGTAGTAGATGACGAGGGCGAAGAAGAGGGAGGGGACGGCCAACGGCCGCCAGCGGTTCCAGAAAGGGCTCTCCCGCAGGGCGGAGAAAGAGAGGGAGTCAGTCATATCAGGTTCCTCCTGTGGAACGTTTTGTCCCGCGGTGTTCCAGACGGAGAAGCGGGTAGTTTTGGCTACCATTTTAGCCCATTGGTAGGTTTATGTCAATTTAAAAATGGCGGCAGATGGAAAAGTTAAGAAAAAAATAAGAAGCGCGGCGGGAGCCGCGGAGGAAAGCTGGAAGTAAATGGGAATTTCGGCGATATCCAACAAAAGCAACAAAAAATAACGTCATATTTTGGAGATTAAGGACAGACTTATCCTTGCAAAACGCGGAAGGAATCACTATAATAGTATTGCATTCAAAAATTGTTCACAATCGCGCCGGGGAAAGGCAGGGAACGTTCCAGTGCCGCAGTTGAGCCAGACAGTTGCAGAGGAATTGAAGAAGGCGTACACGGCCTATTACGACATCAGCCCGGTGGAGGACGGGAGCGCGTGGAAAGCGTTGTGCGCCTACCACAGCCGCAGCAGCCGGTACGTGCTGGTGAAGAAAGCGGAGCTTTGGGCGGCGGAGACGCACGAGTACCTCTATTTATGGGCGTTCCAGCGGCTGGAGGTCTCCCAGGTGGAGGAGGTTTTCCGTCGGGTACTGGAGGACGGGGAACCCAGGATCAAGCCGCATTCGGAGCATATGTGTACTTATCTGACGGCGGTGTTGTTGTACGAGAGCGCCGCGCCGGAGGCGTTGCTCCGGCTGAAGAAGCTGAAGAAGCGTCGGGATTACAGGCTATCGCTCCACGGATGGATGGAGTTCCGAATAGCAGCCGTGGGCTTGCCCGCGGCGGAGCTGACCGTCAATCGAGCTGGAAGGGTTCTGGAGAAGGACCTGAAGCGATTGGTGGAAGGCATCATTTCCGCAAAACATTTAGGAGAGGAGAAAAAAGAGTAATGAATGCAGTATTGGTACTTCTGGTTGGCTGCGCCATTCTGATCGCGGGCTACGTGTTCTATGGCAGCTGGTTGGCCAAACAGTGGGGTGTGGATGACTCCAGAGTCACGCCCGCTCATGAGATGGAGGACGGCATGGACTACGTCCCCGCCAAGGCTCCGGTTCTGATGGGGCATCACTTTTCGTCGATTGCCGGAGCGGGTCCGATCAACGGGCCGATTCAAGCGGCGGTGTTTGGATGGGTCCCGGTAGTTCTGTGGGTGCTGATCGGCGGCATTTTCTTCGGTGCGGTGCATGACTACGGCGCGTTGTTCGCGTCCATCCGGCACAAGGGGCAGTCGATTGGCGAGGTAATTTCCTCCAACATCGGCAAGCGGGCCAAGAAGCTGTTCCTGATTTTCTCGTATCTGACTCTGATTTTGGTAGTAGCGGCGTTTGCGGCTATCGTGGCGGGTACGTTCGTTGGCGTCAACGCGGACGGCTCCCACAACGACGCGAACGCTTCGGTAGCGATGGTGTCCATACTGTTTATTGTTATGGCCATCATTTTCGGTATGTGCGTATACCGTCGGGGCGCGCCTTTGTCGGTGGCTACGATTGTGGGCGTCATTGGCATTGTGCTTTGCCTGATTATCGGCCTGAACTTCCATCCGATTTACCTGCCCAATAACGTATGGATGTGGATCATTGGCGTATACATTCTGATTGCGTCGGTTGCACCGGTTTGGATCTTGCTCCAGCCCCGCGATTATCTGTCGTCGTTCCTGCTGTACGGTATGATGGTTATTGCTTTCGTAGGCATCGTGGGGGCTGGCATCATGGGTCAGAACACGAGCTTAGCCATGCCCGCATTCACAGGTTGGAGAGATACGATGACGGTCAACGCGAAGGGCGATCCTGCTTCGTTGGGTACCGTGTTCCCGGCGTTGTTCATCACGATAGCCTGCGGCGCGATTTCGGGTTTCCACTCTCTGGTTGGCTCTGGCACGACCTCCAAGCAGCTGGACCACGAGCGCGACGCGAAACCGATTGCCTACGGCGGAATGCTGATTGAGTGCGCGTTAGCGTTGATTTCGCTGTGTGCGGTCGCGTTTGTGTGGAACCGCTACTCTCTGAGCTTCGGCGAGGAAGGGTTCCTGCGCGCGCCGACGCAAGTGTTTGCGACTGGCTTAGCGGGTATGGTAGCGACGATTCCGGGTCTGGCCGGAGCGGAGAGTGTGGTTCGGACGCTGCTGATTCTGACGGTGTCTGCGTTCTGCCTGACTTCGCTGGACACGGCGACTCGTCTGGCGCGGTATATGTTCCAGGAGTTCTGGCTGGAACCTGGGCAGACCTACAAAGATGCCTCCGGCTATAAGGCGGTTCTGGCGAACCCCTACGTTGCGACGGTTATCACGGTAGTGTTAGGGATTGCACTGGGCATGAATGGCTACAGTGTGATCTGGCCGTTGTTCGGCGCGGCGAACCAGCTGCTGGCAGGGTTAGGACTGCTGGCGGTCTGCGCGTGGCTGGGGAACATTGGGAAGAACAACAAGATGTTCTACGTTCCCATGATCTTCATGCTGATCGTGACGATTTTCTCCCTGTGCCAGACCATCAAGAGCCGCTTCACGACGATAGCGGCAGGCGGAGCGGCTGCGGCGACCTACATTCAGGGTGTGTTAGCGGTTGTGTTGGTTGTGCTGGCGGTCGTGCTGGCGGTTGAGGGCTGCATGACGATTTTCGGCAACAAGAAGAGGGCCTGATTCACGCCCATCGCATAAAAATCGACGCCCGTCCGGGGAAGCTGAAATGTTGGAGCTTCCGCCGGGCGGGCGTTTTTTATGTTAGGAGTGGGTCAGTTGGGCTGAAAAAGTTTATGGAGCGGCCCCGTTTCGAAAGAAACGGGGCCGTTTTTGGAATTATTTTGCGGCTTTGGCGGCCTTGATGGCTTCGATGAGGAGCGGGGTGACTTTGAAGAGGTCGCCGCAGATGCCGTAGTCAGCGATTTCGAAGATGGGGGCGGTGTCGTTTTTATTGACGGCGATGATGCACTCGGAGTCCTGCATACCGGCCTTGTGCTGGATGGCGCCGGAGATACCCAGAGCGACATAGATCTTGGGGTGGACGGTCTTGCCGGTCTGGCCCACCTGGTGGTCGGCGGACAGCCAGCCGGAGTCGATGGTGGCACGGGAGCCGC